>JBDHIQ010000001.1:0-63710 GCA_039587395.1 Gemmatimonadota bacterium | reverse complement strand
CGCCTGGTGGTGGTGACACAGTGCGACGCCGTCTCACAGTCGATATCCAACGCCCGCTGGTACGAGATTCTGAGTACGATCGTGCAACAGGTCATCCCGGCGGCCAGGTGAAGAGATGAAGACTCCCGTGCAGGTCAGGACGCTGCTCGCGGCTCTTGCCGGACTGATCGGCCCGGCCGGTCTGGCAGGACCTCTGGCAGCACAGGAGCTGGCCGACTCCGCGGTGAGGGCCGTGCTGTTCTACGCTCCCACCTGCCCGCATTGCCACGAAGTCATCCAGCAACATCTCCCGCTGATCTTTGCCAACCACGGTGGCACACCCAGGGTTTGGTCGTTTGAAGGGCAGGCTCCCGAGGATCCTGTCGTTCACTACGCCAGCAATGGAGAGCTGGTGATCCTGCTGGTCGACACGACGCGGCCTGCCGGCACGATGCTGTACCAGGGTTCGGTAGGAGCTTTCAATGTCCCGGCGGATCGACGGGGCGTTCCGCAGCTTGTGGTCGGAAGCACCGTGCTGGTGGGATCGTTCGAAATCCCCGACCAGTTGCCGGTGCTCATTAGCGAAGGAGCCGAGGGCGGCGGGCTCGACTGGCCGGCTATATCCGGCTTGCCGGAGTTCGTGGCGGGAGTGGAGGCGGAGATACAGGCTGCGCTCGCTGCGGAAGCGGAGACTCAGGACCCGGAAGCTGGGGAGTTGGCGGCCGACAGCTCACCGCAGAAGTCCGAGCCCGCCGCTCCGCAGCCCGCTTCAGAGGAACCAGCGGCCGACTCGGGGCCCCAGGACGTCGCGGCGCCAGAGGACTCTGGGGGAACCGAACTGAGCGCCGAGGCCAGGCCGAGCGCGGATACCGAGCCGCAGGCGGAAGCAGACGTGGCAGCCCGGGTCGAGCCGAGGGCGGTGCAGGGCGGTCTCGAAGCGGTCCAGGCGGAGCCCACGTCGATGATGGACCGCTTCCGTCGCGATCCAGTGGGCAACGGCCTGGCCGTCCTGGTTCTGCTGGCCATGATCTTCGCTCTCGGCGTCACCATCAGGCGGGTTCGGATGGCTCCGGAACCCGGCATCCCGACTGGCCCCGCAGTCCCCAGTCCCGCGGTTCCGGTTCTCGCAGGGCTCGGGCTCCTGGTGGCGGCCTACCTCACGTACGTGGAAACGCAGGGCGCAGCGGCGGTGTGTGGGCCGGTGGGCGACTGCAACACGGTCCAGCAAAGCCAGTTCGCCCTGTTTTTCGGAGTGCCGGTTGGCGTCCTCGGTCTTGCCGGCTACGCGGTCATCCTCATCGCCTGGCTGGTCGAGCGCGTGTCAGCGGACAAGGTCGCAGCCTGGGCCTCCATCGGACTCTACGTCACCGCGTTCATCGGAACGATGTTTTCCGTCTACCTCACTTTCCTGGAGCCGTTCGTGATCGGCGCCACGTGTGCCTGGTGCCTGACCTCGGCCATCCTCATCACGGCCCTCATGTGGTTGTCGGCCCAGACCGCGCGGAGCGCCTCTGCCCGCATACGGCAGACATAGGCCAGACCGAGCCGCGTTGCAGACGGCCTCTCAGTGGCTGGAGTAGCCGTCCCCCGTCTAGGACCGTGCCCTGATTTCCCGTAGAATCACTGGCAAGGAGACCGCACGAGACTCGACATGCCAGACTCAGTGGACATCGTGAGACACGCTCTCGCCGGCGCCTACGCCGTCGAGCGGGAGATAGGAAGCGGCGGGATGGCCACCGTCTACCTTGCCCGTGACCTGAAGCACGAGCGGGAGGTGGCGATCAAGGTGCTGCGTCCGGATCTAGCCGCCGCGGTAGGATCCGAAAGGTTCCTCCGCGAGATCAAGATCACGGCGCAGCTGAATCACCCGCACATCCTCCCGCTGCTGGACTCCGGTGCCACGGATAGCCTGGTGTACTACGTGATGCCGTACGAAGCGGGCGGCTCACTGCGGCGCATGATTCGCAAGGGTCGGCCGGTACCGCTCGATACGGTGGTTCGCATCGCCGGCCAGGTTGCCTCGGCGCTCGACTACGCCCACCGCCACGGAGTAATTCACAGGGACATCAAGCCGGAGAACATCCTGCTCTCGGAGGGCCACGCCATCGTGTCGGATTTCGGTGTCGCTCGCGCGGTGAGCGCCATGGAACTGGATGCCCTTACGCGCAGCGGCTTCCCGCTTGGAACGCCCGGCTACATGAGCCCCGAGCAGGCCGCGGGCCTGCTGGATCTCAACGAGAGGACCGACGTATACGGGCTCGCCTCTGTGGTCTACGAAATGCTCATTGGAGAGACCCCCGGGATGTGGCCCACGGATGAGGCCGTCCGTCTGGGCCGCTTTATCGATGCGGCGCCCGGACACCGTCCGCTGCTGGACCTGCTTCCGGGACGCGTCGAGCAGGTGTTGACTCGGGCGCTGGCACTGCGCCCGGCTGACCGGTTCGCCAGCCCCGGCGAATTCACGGAGGCGCTGGCTTTGGTGGCCGAGCACGGCGGCAAGCTGGGCGATGAGGAGGTAAGACAGATCATCGAGCGGGCCGTCGAGCTCGAGTCGGAAGGCTCCCTCCGGGCGGGTGCAGCGGAAACCGCGGAGTCTGGCGCGCTGTCGCTGGGTGGCGTCGAGCAGGTGGCCGCCGAGGTGGGGATCCCTCCCGAGCGGGTCCGGCAAGCGGCGCGCGAGCTCGAACAGCCTCTGCCGCCCGTACGAAGCTACGAGGGCTACGAACTTGGATTGCCACCGCCGCCGGCGCCCGGGGGGGCACCGCTGCCCGTGTCGGCTGCCGGCGCCCGCTCGGTCGAGTTGGTGAAAAGCACGCTGGTGGCCGAGCGGGTCGTGCAGGGCGAGGTCCCACCCTCTGCGCACCTGGCACTGGTGGAAGTGATCCAGTCATCGCTGGGCGTGCTCGGCCACGTGTCGAGCGTCGGGTCGGGCCTCACGTGGAGCCCGGCGGCTCCCGGAATGGATGATCGCAAGGTGGTAGTCACGGTGACGCCTCGCGACGGCCAAACCACGGTCCATGTGGAAGAGCGCCTGGAGCTTTCCGGCTGGCGGTTGGTGGCGCCCGGTTGGGGCAGCGCAGGAGGCGCCCTGCTGGCCCTGCTGGCCATCACGGCCCTGGGAGCCAGCATTCCCGCGGTGGTCGCATTGGTCTTGCTGTTCGCCACCGCCGGCGGCGTCGTGACCGCCAACTCCATCAAGAGCACCCTGGCCGACTGGCGGGCGCCGGAGATCCGTGAGCTGGCGGATCGTCTGGCCGACGTGGCGGCCCGCACGGCGGAGTACCCCCAGGATGTCGCACTCGCGCCGCCGGATCGCGCGCGCCCGCAGCCGGCTGGCCGCGAACCCGAACGATCGGATCCTTGAACATCGAACCTTCTGCCATACGGAAGCCCACCATGAAAGCTTCGCTGCTGCTGACAGTGAGTGCCCTGATGATGACGACTTCGAGCGGCGAGCTGCTTGCACAGCGCTACACGGATTCGGACGGACAGACCCGGATCGCCCTGATCAAGATGCCGTACACGGGTGGTCGAAACGTGGCCGAGCTCTCGGATGTGCCCGACTACCTGGAGGAGGGCGGCATCGCGATGATCCTGGCGGAGATGGGTGGCTCGCTGGCCCCGATCCAGTCGGTGAGGCTCAACGCCGCGGACGAGCGGGAGTACGGAGAATG
This sequence comes from Gemmatimonadota bacterium, assembly GCA_039587395.1. GTDB lineage: Bacteria > Gemmatimonadota > Gemmatimonadetes > Palauibacterales > Palauibacteraceae > JBDHIQ01. Next base: position 60,057 of record JBDHIQ010000001.1, on the reverse strand, counting down.
GCATCGGATGGGCCTGGCGAACGGTCACCTTGCCGAGATCGTCGCGGCCACCGAAGCGAAGGGATACCTGTCGGTAGGGTTGCTGGCCAACTGCACGTCCGTGATCGGTGTTCTGGGTGGACTCCAGCATTCCGCTCCCGGCGAAGCCCCGCTGTCGATCGGACTGGTCTTCATCGACTCGCACGGAGATTTCAACACACCCGAGACCACGCTGAGCGGCATGCTGGGCGGAATGCCGGTAGCCGTGTCTGCGGGCCTTGCTCTCCACAACCTGCGGCGTGAGTCAGGTCTGGATCCGGCCCTCCCGACAGACCGGATTGTCATGGGGGCCGTGCGGGATCTCGATCCGCTGGAAGAGGAGCTGGTCGCGGGGTCCGACATTCAGATGATCTCGACCGACGATATCCGCCAGCTGTCCGACAACCTGCACCACCAGATGCAGCGGCTCAGCGACAACACGGACCTCATCTACGTGCACATCGACATGGACGTCCTGGATCCGTCGGAGGTGGAGGGCCACCCGCTGACGGTCCCTGATGGCCCTACCAGCCTGGAGCTGGCCGCCGCGCTGACGGAGATGTTCAAGTATCCTAAGGTGGCGGCGCTGGGCATCGCCTCGACGCCGGCCAACGAACGCGATCCCGAGGGCAAGTCTCGCGAGGCGGCGTACAATCTGATCCGCGGTGCGGTGGAAGGGGTCCAGGCCCGTCAGGGCTCGGGCCACTGATCCGGACAGGACCGGAGCCAGCAGGGGCGCGAACATGGCCCAGCGCGTAGTCGTCGTTGGCGGTGGGGTGATCGGGACGTGCTGCGCCTACTACCTGGCCAGGCGCGGCGTCGATGTCCTGTTGCTGGAACGGGGCGAGATCGCCGGCGGCGCCTCTTCCGGGAACGCTGGTGTGATCGCGCCCGGTCACCCGCCCATCAACAAGCCGGAGCGGCGAAAGCGGCCGCTCAAACTCCTGCTCGATCCGGTAAGCCCTCTGTACATCGCGGCTCGCTGGGACCCGGAGCTGGTTCGCTGGCTGTGGGCATTCCGCCGGAAGTGCACCGAACAGGACTTGCTGGCGGGTATGGAGGCCCTGGCGCCGCTGGGCCAAGAGACGCCGCGCCTGTTCGAGGAGCTGGCACACGACGGAGTGGAATGCGGCTACCGGCAGAGCGGCTACCACGAGGTGTGCCGCACCGAGGCAGGCCTGCGCGCGGCCGTCAAGGATGCAGAGCTCATGCGCCGCTACGGCTATCGCGTGGACCAGCTGGATCCGGCGGGCTTTCTGGAGCGAGAGCCCTCGTTCCGGCCCGATACCGTCGGCAGCGTGTTCTACGCCGATGGCGGGATCTGCCGCCCGGGAGATTTCGTGCGCGGTGTCGCGAGACGGGTCGAGGAGCTGGGCGGCGCTGTGCAGACCGGAGTCGCGGTCACAGGAGTAGAGGCCCACGGGAGACGGGTGCGGGGCGTGAGGACGGAGGACGGCCGTCTGCTGGAAGCGGATGCGGTCGTCCTGGCGACCGGTGCGTATAGTCCAACGCTGATGCGAGACCTCGGGTGCCCCCTCCCGGTACAGCCGGCCAAGGGGTATCACCGTGAGCTCCGGGTCGGTCCCGAATCAGCCCCACCGCTCGGGACGGCCTGCGTGCTGGCCGAGACCCTGGTGTTCTGCACGCCGATGAACGGGTCCGTCCGGTTTGCCGGCACGCTGGAGTTCTCCGGGATCAATCATGAAGTACGACGCCGGCGAATCGATCAGCTTACGAGAGCGGCCGGGCAGTACCTGGCGGACTTTCGAGAGGCGACGCCCGTCTCCGAGTGGTGCGGCCTGCGTCCGTGTACGTCCGACGGCCTTCCGGTGGTCGGGCCCGTCCCCGGCGTGGAGGGTGCATTCGTAGCCACGGGTCACGCGATGATGGGGCTCACGCTGGGACCGATCACGGGCGAACTGGTGGCCGGGTACGTGGTGGATGGCAGCCCGTCGATGGACGTCGAGGCCCTGAACCCGGACCGGTTTCTGGCCTGAACGAAGTTCCATTCACCGCCGGGCTCGATCCCGGACCGTGGGTTCTTGGGTCCCCGTGCGTCATTACGGGTAGAAGTCCAGAGTGCTTCTCCCGGATGTAAGGATGCCGCCTTGCTCGATCAGACAACCCTGACTGGCCTGTACCGCGAGCACACCGCCGCGCTCTACCAGTACGTGTCGCGGCGCGTGGGAGGCGACCGCTCCCTGGCGGAAGACATCGTCCAGGATGCCTGGTTGCGGGCCGTGGACCACTGGCCGCGCCGCGGGGTGCCCGACAATCCCAGGGCCTGGCTCGTGCGAGTGGCCCACAATCTGATCGCCAGCCATTTCCGGCGCCGGCGGCCCCGGTTCGTGGACCCCACAGAGATCGAGTTCGGGGAAGAGCCGTCCTACCCGGACACGCCTTCCGCCGCCGCACTGGTCAGTTGGGGTCTCTCCAGGCTCCGGAGGAACCAGTCTCTGCTCCTCGAAGCCTTCTACCTGGAAGGAAAGAGCACGCGAGAGATCGCGGAGGGGCAGGGATTGTCGGAGCGAGCCGTGGAGGGCCGTCTGCGCCGCGCGCGACAAAACCTGGAGAAGCGCCTCAGACCATTTGTCCGTTCCGACTCCAGCGGCGCCGCAGAGAGCGGCGCCGAGATCGAGGCCGAACCCGCCTCGGTGCTGGAGCTGACGGAGGGAGGTAGGAGACATGCCTGACATGCACGAGCCCGATCCGCGGTTTGTCGAAAGCCTGGAGGGGCAGCTCGGCAGGGAACTGCGGCGCAATAACCGCTCGGCCACGCGGCCTGGAATCCGGGCGCTGAAGATGACCGGCCTGGTGATTGGATCCGTGACGCTGGGCGCCGCCGCCATGGGCGCCGCGCAGCAGATCCAGGACTCGTGGCGCCGCGAACTGCTCGAGGCTCGGCTGGAGGTGCAGCTGCAGATGGCGCAGCAGCGGCTCAACGCGCAGCGGGACGGCCTGGAGACTACACGCGAGCAGGTAGAGCTGGGAGTGCGGAACGAGCTGGACCTGGTGCACTTCGAGCTGCAAATAGCCCAGTCGGAGACCGATCTCAACCTCCGGGCGCTGGACCTGGACGAGGTCCGGCAGTCCGGCCGCGAGCCGCTGGATGACTTGTCCGCACCGAGGGTGGACGGCCGCGATTTCGTCAGCGAGCGTTTGCGGCTCAGGTTGGACCTGGCCAGCCGGCACCTGGATGTAGTGATGCGCGAGGCGGATCGCTCCCGGGACCTGGTGAGGCAGGGGTTGGCAGGTGAACAGGAAGCGGAAGCCCGTGACCTGGCCATGCGAGAGGCCGAGCTGCAGCTGGATGCTCTACACCATCAGCTGGATCTGCGAAGCGAGTTTCTGGACTCGGAGATCTCTGCCGTAGAGGCCGAGCTCAAGACTCTCGAGGTAGAGGCCAGGAACCGCGTCGTGCTCCTGGACCAGCGGCTGCGGTTCTTCCAGGGCGAGCTGGATAACTTTCAAGCCGCTATCGACGCCGGCACCGTGCACCCGATCACGGCCGCGAACCTGCGAACACAGGCGGTGGAGATCGAAGCCCAGCTGCAGCTGGCGCAGCAGGAGCTCATGATCGTCCAGCGCGAGCTGGAGCGCCGGGCCCCTTAGCGTGGCGGCCCGGCCGCCAGGAAGCTCAAGCCCGTGCCAGTCGGGGCCGGGCGTCCTCAGGACTCCCGGCCCGTTTCTTTTTCAGCCGGCCTGCAACCGTCGTCAGCCGATGGGCGCGCCCGGGTTCCACATGTCCCACCCGAAGAGGAACGAACCATCCTCCTGTCTCTCAGGAGAGCGAACGATGCGGGCAATAGCCATGGGTCGCCATTTTGCTCTTTTGGCCCCAGTATGTCAGCCCGGATGCGTTTCTCCGGGGTGCCAGATGTGTCGCCCGCACAAATGTGGGCAAGAGCGGATGGAATGAAGAGAACCGTACAGGAGAGCACGATGGAGACGGCCGTAGCGAATAGATGGGTCTACGCCTTCGAGCAGGGAGACGGGAAGAACAAGCAGCTGCTTGGCGGGAAGGGCGCCAATCTCTGCGAGATGACGCAGATAGGGCTCAACGTCCCGCCCGGCTTCGTGATCACGACGGAAGCTTGCCTGACGTACCTGGAGACGGCGAACCGTTCGTTGCCGGATGGCACGATGGAGCAGGTCCGCGAGGAGATGGCCCGGCTCGAGCAGGTGACGGGCAAGGGATTCGGCAGCGCCGACAATCCGCTGCTCGTCTCCGTACGATCGGGCTCCGCCATGTCGATGCCCGGCATGATGGACACCATCCTCAACCTCGGCCTCAATGCCGACACGCTGGCCGGCCTCATCGAGCTGACCAAAGACCCGCGCTTCGGTTATGACGCGTACCGTCGCTTCATCCAGCTGTTCGGCAAGATCGGACTGGGTGTGCCGGACGAGCTGTTCGACGAACAGTTCGAAGCGGTGAAAAGAGAGGTGCACGCCACGGAGGACCTGGCGTTGCGCGCCGAAGACCTGGAGGAGATCAGCCGCCGTTTCCTGGCGCTGGTGCAAGAGCAGACCGGCCGGCCGTTCCCGTCGGATCCATACGAGCAGCTGGAGATCGCGATCAAGGCCGTCTTCAACTCGTGGATGGGCAAGCGCGCGGTGGACTACCGCCGCGAGTTCAACATCACGCCGGACATGGCGCACGGCACCGCGGTCAGCGTGTTGACGATGGTGTTCGGGAACATGGGGGCGGACAGCGGAACCGGTGTGGCGTTCACCCGTAACCCGGGCACGGGCGAGAACACGCTGTACGGCGAGTACCTGATCAACGCCCAGGGGGAGGACGTTGTCGCCGGGATACGGACTCCGCACCCGGTCGATGGGATAGGCAAAGACCTGCCCGGAATTGATGAGGAGCTGGAGGCGCTCCGGGAGCGGCTGGAGCACCACTTCCACGAAGTGGAGGACTTCGAGTTCACTATCGAGAAAGGCACCCTGTACTGTCTGCAGACGCGGCACGGAAAGATGAACGCCAGTGCCACGGTGCGGACCTCCGTCGAGATGGAGCGCGAGGGATTGATCGACAAGCGGCAGGCATTGCTGCGAGTGGATCCGCAGCTCCTGGAGCAGATGCTGTATCCCAGGATCGATCCGGGCTACGCGGGCGATCCGCTGGCGCAGGGCCTGCCCGCATCTCCCGGCGCGGCCTGTGGCCAGGCCGTGTTCGACGCCGATCGCGCCGAGGCACTCGGGCGACAGGGAGTCAAGATCATTCTCGTGCGGGAAGAGACGAAGCCCGAGGACATCCACGGCTTCTTCGCCTCGCAGGGCATTCTCACGAGCCGCGGAGGAAAGACGTCGCACGCGGCCGTGGTGGCCCGCGGGATGGGCAAGCCGTGCGTGGCTGGTGCCGAGGGTCTGAAGGTGGACGACCAGGACCGCCAGGCCCTGGCCGGCGACACGCTGATCAAGGAAGGGGATGTCATCACGATCGATGGCACGACCGGGAACATCTATGCGGGCGACGTGCCGATGGTCGAGGCGGACTTCTCCGACGAGCTCGTGCAGCTGCTCGAGTGGGCGGACGAAGCGGCCGGGATGCGCGTGCGGGCCAACGCCGACACGCCGGAAGATGCCCGGCGCGCGATCATGTACGGAGCCATGGGCATTGGTCTGTGCCGCACCGAACGCATGTTCAACGAGCCGGACCGGCTGCCGATCGTGATCGACATGATCGTCGCAGAGTCGCTCGAGGAGCGTCAGGCGGCGCTGGACCAGCTTCTCCCCATTCAGCGTACGGACTTCAGGGGCATCTTCGAGGCGATGGCGCCCCGGCCGGTAACGGTCCGACTCCTGGATCCCCCGATTCACGAGTTCCTGCCGGAAGTGGACCACCTGGTCGAGGAGATCAGCCACCTGAAGGAGCTCCGCACCACGACGGCCGGGATGGAATCGCTGGTCGGCACCGTGCGGCAAGTGGAGAGCCTGGGGGCCAGTGAGTGGGCGAACGGGTTGCCTCAGGCCGTGTCGCAGCTGGACACGCGGCTCATCGACAGCGTGATCGCTCGCAAGGAGGCCATTCTCCGCCGGGCGCAGGAGCTGCGCGAGATCAACCCGATGCTGGGACACCGGGGCGTTCGGCTGGGCCTGACGTACCCGGAGATCTACGAGATGCAGATTCGGGCCATCCTGGAGGCGACCGCGGAATGCCTGAAGGATGGCGTAGAGGTCCACCCGCAGATCATGGTGCCCCAGGTCTGCACGTCCCAGGAGCTGAAGCGGGTACAGGAGTATGTGGTAAAGATCCAGGCCGACGTGGAGAAGAGCTACGATGTCGAGCTCGGCTTCAAGTTCGGCACGATGATCGAGACTGTGAGAGCCTGCATGCGGGCGGAGAACCTGGCGACCGTGGCGGAGTTCTTCTCCTTCGGAACGAACGACCTCACGCAGGCCACGTTCTCGTTCAGCCGCGAGGATGCGGAGAACAAGTTCCTCCCCATGTACAACGAACGCGAAATCCTCCACGACAACCCGTTCGAAGTGCTTGATGCCAAGGGGGTCGCTCGGCTGATGAAGCTGGCCGTGGACTGGGGGCGCCAGACGAATCCGGAGCTCGAGGTCGCAATCTGCGGTGAGCACGGAGGCCACCCGTTCTCCATCGCGCTGTGTCACGAGATGGGGTTGAACTACGTCTCGTGCTCGGCTCCCCGGGTCCCGATCGCGCGGCTGGCAGCCGCGCACGCGAATCTGCTGTCGTAGGCAACCTTTACCAGCAGAGCGCTACAGGGCTTCCAGAAGCTGGCGAACCTCACGGACCCGCCAGTGGCTGGCGGGTAGCGCTCCCAGGTTGTCCAGGGACTCCTGGAGGGCGGCTTCCGCTGCCGGGTTGTCGCCGGCGGCCAGGTAGGCCTGGCCCAGGCGGTGGAGCGTCAAACCGATGTCGGCGTGCGGTGCGGGCAACTTGGCCCGCTCCGTCGCCAGCACTCCTTCCAGAATCTCTACCGCCTCACCGTGCCGCCCCTGTTGGGTCAGGAAAGTGGCCCAGTCCCGACGGAGACCCAGGAGATACCGGTGGTCTTCCCGGAGGCGTTCCTCCGCCAGCGCCAGCGCCTCCAGATACTGAGCTTCGGCTGCGGCCGGCTCTCCACTCAGTCGCGCCACATTTGCCTTACCCTGAAGAGCCTGCATCCCGTACAGTCCACGGCTCTCGGACCGCTCATCGATGATGGACAGCGCTTCCGAATACCGCCGGTCGGCCTCGTCCAGCCGTCGCAGAGAAACAAGCGGCCGGCCACCCCGGATCAGTTCGGCCACGATCTCGGTGTGTCCCGGCTCGTACGAAGCGCGCTTGATGGCCAGGATCGTGTCATGGAGCGCGACAGCCCGTGCATACCGCCCGGTCCGGTACAGAGTGAGCGACAGCCCGACACGCAGGGTGACCGCACTGGGATGCTCCGGACCGAGCGTGCGTACGGCCCGGTCCAGGCCGTCCACAAAGAGATCTTCCGCCTCTCCGTAGCGTCCCAGCCCGTTCAGGAGCCGGCCAAGCTCGCTCATGGAGGCGATGACGTCGGGATGATCGGGCTCGAACAGGGCCTGTCGCATCGCGAGCGATGATCGGGCGAGCGGCTCGGCCGAGACGTACTGCCCGCGAAGGCGGCGGAGCATGCTGATGTTTTGCAGCGCGGCCGCGGCCAGGGGGTGCGGCTGATCGGCTTCCGGATCGTAGTCCTCCAGGACCTGTCCGAAGAGCGCCTCCGCTTCATCGAACCGGCCGCCGTCGTGATACGCCGTAGCCAGTCCCAGCATCGCCTGCGCGACCAGTGGGCCCTCGGCGCCGAACAGCGCCCGCTGCGCCTCGTACGATTCCTGGAAAAGCGTGGCGGCTTCCTCGTACGCTCCCTGCGAGCGTACCTGCCAGGCCAGGTTCAACTGGGTCAGAGCCAGCAGCGAATCCGGTGCGGCCACGAAGCGCTCACGGATCGCCAACGATTGCCGGTACGCATCGATGGCTTCCTCGCGGCGGCCGAGCGCGGACACCACTTCGCCGAGCTGGTGCAGGCTCTCAGAGACCTCCAGCGACTCCGGTCCCAACTGCTCCTCTCGCACGGCAAGCGTGCGACGAGTCAGCTCCTCAGCGCGCGCGAGCAGTCCGATGTTGGCGTAGACTTTGGCGACCTCCGCGAGCATGGCCGCCTCGATCTCCGGCTGCCCGGCAAACTCGGTCTCGATGCGCTCGGTGCCACGATCCAGGATCTGCCGCGCCGTGACCGTGTCACCCAGCGCTTCCGTGGGATCGGAGAGGCGGAACAGGTCCACCATCAGACCGGCCACCTGTCGCGCCTTTGCCGCCTCGTCTTCCGCGCGCTCTCGCTCGGCAGAGGCAATCGCGGCCTGTTCGGCGGCCCGACTCGCCTGCCAGGTGGAAGCCACGACGCCGGCCAAGAGGGCGATCAGAATCGCACTGGCCGCGATCACACCCCACCGGTGGCGTGAGACGAACTTGCGGCTGCGGTAGCCGAGCGAGTCGGCGCGTGCCGCTATGGGACGACCGGCCAGATACTGCTCGACGTCCTCTGCGAACTGTTGCGCCGAAGCGTAGCGCCGGCCGGGCTCTTTGCGAAGCGCCATGAGCGTGACCCGGTCCAGATCGCCGCGCAGCCTGCGGCTGAGTCGCTGGGCCTCGGAGCGACCGGAACCGCTTCGCGTCTCGGAAGCGGTGTTGGGGAGTGGCCGGTCCGGGTCGTCCGAACTGGCGACCACAGCACTAGGCGCTTCAGGGACCGCCTCCTGAATGATGCGCTCGACCTCGCCGGCCGTCCGACCCTCCAGATCGTATGGTCTCCGACCTGTCAGTAGCTCGTAGAGGACCGCGCCGAGACCGTACACGTCCGTCGCCGTCGTGATGGTTTCACCGCGCACCTGTTCCGGGCTGGCGTACTCCGGGGTCATGAGTCGCAGGCCGGTCCTGGTCTCGGGGCCGGTGGTGCCGACCGTGGACGGATCGAGAATCTTGGCGATCCCGAAGTCCAGCAGTTTGGGGGTGCCGTCCATGGTCACGAAGATGTTGGACGGCTTCAAGTCTCTGTGTACCACCAGGTTGCGGTGTGCATGGTGCACAGCCTGCGCGACCGTGCAGAAGAGCCGAAGCCGGTCCTGCACGGAGAGGCCGTGCCGGTTGCAGTACTCGTCGATCGGCAATCCCTCCACGAGTTCCATCACCAGGAACGGACGGCCACCCTCGGTGATGCCTCCATCCAGCAGGCGGCCAATATTGGGGTGGTCCAGATGGGCCAGGATCTGTCGCTCGGCCTCGAAGCGGGCGCGAAGATCGGATTCTCCGAATTCGCGGCGAATCACTTTGATCGCGACGCGCTGCTCATACTGCCCGTCCGCGCGCTCGGCGACGTACACGACCCCCATGCCACCGCGGCCCAGCTCACGGATGGCCCGGTACGGTCCGATACGATCCATAGTCGGAGCCCGATCCGGTGGTTCTCCGGTCGTCCCGGAGTCGGCATCCGCGCCGCGTTCCGGCTCCAGCGTGCCAAGCGGTCCGCCGCGCTCGTGTGCGTCGAGGAGGGAGCGGACTTCACGGTGAATCTCGAGGTCGTCCGCGCAGGCGCTGTCCAGGAAGGCGTCACGCTCCGTGGCAGACAGTTCCAGCGCCCGGTGAAACAGCTCCTGGATGGTGGTCCACTGCTCCGGGCTCAGGGAGCCACTCGTCACGCAACCAGCTCCCGGTTCAGAAACGCGCGCGCGGCCGTCCAGTCGCGCTTCACGGTCGCGGGCGAGATGTCCAGGGCCTCGGCCGTGTCCTCCACTCCCATCCCGGCAAAGAAGCGGCACTCCACGATACGGGCCTGGCGCTCGCTCATCTCCTCGAGCTTGGTGAGCGCAGTGTCCAGGGCCAGCAGGTCGGCCGGGCGTTCCTGAGCGGCCAGGATGACGCTGTCCAGCGGAACGTGATCGGCTCCCGAACCGCGCTTCTCCGCCTTCTTCATCCGTGCGTAGCTGATCAGAATCCTGCGCATGGCCTGCGCGCTGGCCCCAAAGAAGTGTGCTCGACCCCGCCAGTCGATCCGATCCAGTTGCGCGAGCTTGAGATAGGCTTCGTGTACCAGGGCGGTAGGACTCAACGTGTGACCCGCCCGCTCCCGGCGCAGCTCACGCTCGGCCATCTGGCGAAGCTGGCCGTACACCATGGGGAGGAGTCTGTCTAACGCGCTCCGGTCTCCGCCGGAGAGCTCGACCAGCACCTGGGTTACATCTGAGCTCACTTCATACGCCTTGGCTGACAGAACAGGCTGACCCGGATAGAAAGCGAGAAATAAAGGCTATCCGGAGGGCGATCGCTACCCTGAGGGGCTACGGAAGAGACAACGCCGCCGCTTCCGCCTCGCGCCGCACGCGCGGCCAGCTCTCCGCTCGCCGCTCCCGGACCGTGCGCTCGAACCCGGGGGCGTCACGCACGTGGGCGAACAGGTCCGACTCCAGGAATCGAGTGTCGATGCCGTACGGAGAGAGATCGAAGGCGAATCGGATCCAGGTGAGGGACTGTTCCGCGTCCCCCAGCCACGCGTAGTAAATGGCCAGGTCTTCGGCGCGGATCAGGTTGGAGTACACGGTGTCGTGCGCCACTGTTGACCCGAGCACGGTGACCACCGAATCGACGATCGCCATGGCAGCGGTCCGGTCCCCCAGGGCGTGCAGACAGGTGGCGCGCAGGACGTCGTGTGGTCCGGCATCCATCTCCGCGCACTCCTGGAGCCGGCCGGCGAGCAACAGGCCTCGTCCCTCGAGAGCCATCGGGAGCGACAGGCCGGGCTGGAGGGATCTCGCAGCTCGAGCTTCCTCGACGGCCCGATCGTATTGGTCAAGGGCAAACGACTCGATGGAGAGCGCCACCCGCCGGCCGGCGTTCTGCGGGTCGAGTTCGATTGCCTGCTCTCCGGCCCGGTATGCCGCATCCGGCTCGCCTCGCTCCCGGATCACGCGGGCGCACCAGCTCAGCCCATCCGCCGCACCAGGATCTATCTCGAACGCGCGCCGGCAACTCGCCACGACCTCCCGGAGCGGCGCGTGGGCCCTCGAAGCAAGAAACCCCCGTGCGGTGTGTCCGGCGGAGATGTCTGGTTCGAGGTCCACGGCGCGATTCGCGGTGGCTAGAGCACGGCCCGCCAGCTGGTAGCCGTCAAGATCAGACTGGTACCGGTACGTCAGCGTGAGCGCGTCCGCATTGGAGAGACCGGCGAATGCCTCCGCGTGCTCCGGCTCCAGGGAGACGGCTTCCCGGAACTTCTCGCGTGCGCGGGTCAGACCCTCCAGCGTTCTCCGGCCGAGCCAGCTCATCCCGATCAGGTACGCCTGGTGACCCGTAGCGTGTCCCGAATGGCTGAATGAGGTGGGCGGAGAGAGGGCGGGAGTCTCGCCGGCGTAATCCCGGCCGAACCCCTGCGCGATCTGGACGGCGGCCTCGTAGCCTTCCGTCAGGTTCGCATCGTACCGCTTCGTCCACAGAACGCTTCCCGACTCGCCCTCCGTGGTCGTGATGTTGACCCACAGTTGGCTCTCATCGTTGTAGAGTGACGCGTGCACGACCTTGGCGACCCCAAGGGAGTCGGACAGCTGGTCCAGCGTGATCCCCTTCTCCACGAAAGACTGAACGGAGAACGGATCGCTGACCTTGACCGGCCCGAGTCGCTTGAGCTGGCCCACCATTTCCTCTGTGAGCAGCGCGCGCACCGGATCGAGCGCACTGTCTCCGCTGACGTTCTCGACCGGCAGAACAGCAACGGAGTCGACGTAGGACTCGTCGAGCAATGAGGCCAGCGAATCTCCGAACAGTCCCTGCCAGGGGCGCCACAAGAGCAGCGAGACGGCCAGGACGACGGCGACGGCCGCTCCCGGACGCCAGCGCCGGCTGACCCCACCGGTAGCCGCCGCCTCCTCCGCCGACTTCTCCCTGCGCAGCCCTTTCGGTGTCCACTCGAACTGCCAGGCAATGACGAGTGTGAGAGGGAAGCCGAGCAGCGCCACGATGACGACAAACCGGGCGACGGAGTCCGGGAGGAAGAGCGCAGGCACGATCTCCCCCGCGCCCTCGATGACGGCAAGCGCGACGATGGCATACACGGCGGCGGCGCGGTGAACCTTCCGCCGCCTGAGCTCGGTGAAGAACTCCTCGAGACGCGAGCGTTCCGTCATCTACTGTCCGTTGCCATGGGCTGCTGGTGCCGCCGGGATCGACGGCACGGTCAGACAATATGGGTTGCCGGTGGCCGGCGCCTCAACCTCAGCCATCTCCGTCCGGGGTGTTCGGATAGTCGAACCGCCAGTTCGGATAGGCGGGCGCCGCCGGCACGTCGCGCGGATCACGCGCGATCTGCTCGAGGAGATACTGGATGGCTGCGTCCAGCTGTGCATCCTCCCCGTTGAACGTGGCATGAGGCAGGTTGTCCACTTCCACGTCCGGAATGACGCCGACCTGCTCGATGAGCCACTCTCCGTCGTCCCCGTACACGCCCATCATGGGCGCTCTCGCCAGACCGCCGTCGCTCAGCCGATTGGCTGAGCTGAGCCAGATTTCACCGCCCCAGGTCCGCATCCCGATGACCGGACCCAGGCCCAGCCGGCGGAAGCCGTCGGCAAACGCCTCGCCATCCGAGGCCGTGTTCTGATCAACCAGCACGACCATGTGCCCTCGAAAGGCGTACTGCATGTTCCAGGTCGGCTGACCTACCCGTTCCCTCCAGTACATCCAGGCCCTTCGCATCAGCTTCTCGAGAATGAAGCTGTCGATGTTGCCGCCCCGGTTGTTGCGCACGTCGATGATGAGCCCACGGCGATTGAATACGGGGTAGAACTCCCGGTACCACTGATTGATGTCTCCACCCCCCATCGCCCGCAGGTGCACGTAGCCGATGTCTCCGGAGCCGGCCTGTTCGACGATCTGGCGTCGCGTATACTCCCAGTCCCCGTAGCGAAGTCCGTATTCACTGGCCGTCGGTACCACGATCATGTCGCGCGTCTGTCCGGTTGCGCCGGAGCGGACCGTCAGCAGAACCTGCCGTCCTTCCGTGTTGCGGAGAAGCGCGCCCAGGTCAGGGGAGTCCAGCACGTCCTGGCCGTTGACGGCCAGGATCAGGTCACCGTTGCTGATACCGAGCCCGGGATCTGCCAGGGGAGAGGCCTCATCCGGATAGTCCGGATCGGACTGATATATATAGTCGATCCGGTATCCGCCGCCGTCCGGATCCCGGCGTACCCGCGCACCCAGGGTGGCCACGCGAACGTTGTCCGTGCCCTCGCGCAGGTCGCCACCCCGGACGCTGGTGTGCAGGGCGGACAGCTCACCGACGGCCCGTCCGATGAGATCTGAAAGCTCATCGCGCGTGGTGACGCGCTCGACCAGCGGCATGTACTTGTCGCGCACGCCCACCCAGTCCACGCCGTGCATGCCGGGGTCGTAGAAGTAATCCCGCTCCAACCGCCACGCATCGACAAAGATCTGACGCCAGTCCTCGCGCACGTCGATCGGGAACGTCCAGGCGGAGAGATCTACCTTGCTGTCGGCCAGGTCGTTCGCCCTGGCCGGGCGGGCATCAATTACGAAGAGGTCGCTGCCCTGACGGACAAGGAGTTTCTTTCCGTTCTGCGACAGCTCGGCTGAGCGGATGCCTTCCACCACGGCCGTCGGTTCGAGGTCCCGGTTGCCGATCTTGACGCCCATGAGGTCGGACCGGGCGTTTGGACCGGAGGACCTGGAGCCGAAGTACAGCGCATCCTTCGTGACGCTCAGCCCGTTGTAGTTGCCTGATGGCAGCGGCACGAGCCTGACCCGGCGTGTCAGCCCCTCCAGGTCGATGACGACGGACACCGGATCATCCTCTTCATTCGCCGTGGTTCGGTCTTCCTCAGGTCCGCCGCTCCCGTTCCGGCCGTTCTCCTCATCGGCTGGCGCTTCGTAGAGCTCATCGTCCGGACGGAACGGAGAGCGAAGACCAGGCCGCAACGCGACGTGGAAGATCTCTATCGGCTGGTCGAAGAACGGCTCCGGCTGACGGGTTCCCCACGGGCTCCCCACCAGCGAGCGGAGGTTCCGGTCCGACAGAAAGTAGATGAACTCGCCTTTGGGGTCCCAGGACACACTGAAGCTGTTCACTCGGTCGCTGGTGAGGGCGGTTGTGGAGCCATCCTCCACGTTGTACAGCTGGATCTGCCGGAACGCGTTGAGCGCGGACATCGTGTAGGCCAGCCAGCGTCCGTCCGGCGACCAGGCAAAGTCGCCGATCCCTTCTCGCAGCTCGGAGACCCTGCGCTGTTCGCCCGTCTGCACGTTCAGGATCCACAGGTCGCGATTGTTGTCGTCGTAGGCTATCCACGTCCCATCCGGCGATGACCGGCCGGCAAAGCGAAGGATGGTCCCGTCGCTGGTGAGCGGCGTGTCTTCTCCGACACCGTTCGCGGGGATCCTGACGAATTCCAGCTCACCGGTCTCGTCTGACAGACCGACCAGTGACTCGCCATCGGGCATGAAGTGGACGTCGCGGAAGCGGACCGCATCCTTGCGGGACGCGCGGACCAGTCGCCCGGAACCGGCCGGCGCGACGAACACCCGGCCACGCGCGGTGAGGACCACGCTCTCCCCGTTCGGATGGATATGGGCCGACGTGAGATACTGCATCGGCTCTTTCACCCACTTCTCCCGCAACTGGTCGAAGTCGGACGCGAGCGTGATGGGAATCTCGCGCGTCTGGTCGGCAGCAATGTCGTACACCCGGATATCGGCCCCCAGGGTGTAGGCTATCCTGCCGTCCGACAGTGACGGCCACCGCACATCCCATCCGCTATGCCGGGTGTGCTGCCGCACGTCGCCGCCGTCCTCGTCCATCGACCAGATGTTCATCGTCCCATCCCGGTCAGTCACGAAGTACACGCGGCCGTCCCACCAGAGGGGGGAGTGGCTCTCGCCCCGGTAGTCTCCCGTCAGCTCCACGGCTTCCTCGGCGCCCTGCACGAACTTCCAGACATCTCGCGCCGTTCCACCCGTATAGCGCTTGGTGACGTTGTTGTGGAAAGCTGGCCGGGCGAAGAACAGCCTGGTCCCGGTGGCATCGAATTCTCCCTCGGTGGCTGCCGACAGAGGAATCTGGGCCCGTATCCCGGTCTCCAGGTCCAGTTGCACCAGGCGAGCCTGGGGCAGTCCCGAGAAGTGAGTGGTGGCGTAAACCAGCTGTCCATCACGCGTCCACGTGGTGGCAACCGACGACTCGCTCTCGTACGTGCGGCGGACCGGCGTTCCGCCGCTCACCGGCATCGTGTACACCTCCATCGGACCTTCATAGCGGGCGGAAAACGCCAGCGTTCGACCGTCGGGAGACAGGACGGGTGAGGTTTCCTCGGCCGGGTGGGTCGTAAGCCGCCGGGCCACGCCACCCTGAATGGGGACGACCCAGAGGTCACCCTCGGCAGCAAAGACGATGGTCGATCCCCGGAGCGCCGGGAAGCGGTAGTAGCCGAGAGCGTCCTCCACGACCGGGGCCGAACCGGCGGGCCCCGCCTGCGCGCGGGCCGCCTGGGCCAGAAGTGGGACACCGATCGCTGAAATGGCGAAGACCAGGAGATGGCTGCGACGCATGCTGGGATCCCTCGTAGTTGGGTTGTCCGTCTGTGGCAGCGGAGCGGCAGGCCAATCGGCCCGGCTCGGCTGGCCCGGCTGCGGCTCGAACGACTCGTAAGGCTAGACTGCAAGTTGCCCCCTGACAACAGCATGAGCACCGATGGCGTGCGCCGCCGGAGACCCTTGCGCTTCCGCCACCATCGTTTATTTTTAGACGAGACTAAAAATTGCCCAGACGGAAGCTGTGAAAGCATGGATCCGGCTCTCTCTCTACTGATGTTCGCGGCGCTGCTGCTGGCGCTCGTGCTGGTGTTCTGGCCGCAGGCTGGACTCATCGCGCGGTTGTCACGCTATCGGCGACTGGAGGAGCGAGTCCTCATCGAGGACACGCTGAAGCACCTGTACAACTGCGAATACGCTGGCCGCCGCGCGACGGAAGAGAGTCTGGCGGGCTTTCTCGAGACTTCGCATGGCCACGCGGTCCGCATGCTGGCCCGCGCGGAGGAGTTGGGCTTCCTCCGTTTCGAGAATCTCGAACCAGTCCTGACGAAGGAAGGCACTCAGTATGCCCTGCGAATTCTCCGCTCGCACAGGCTGCTGGAGCGCTACCTGGCCGACAGAACCGGTGTGGCGCCGGCCGACTGGCATGCCGAGGCGGACCGCCTGGAGCACACGCTGTCCAGTGATGAGGCCGAGGGCCTGGCATCCCGCCTGGGTCACCCCGTGTACGATCCGCACGGTGACCCGATTCCCACGGCGGCGGGCGAGATCCCACCGATGGAAGGCCAGCCGCTCGCTTCGCTCGACGAGGGCGAGATCGCCAGGATAGTCCACCTGGAGGATGAGCCGCCCGAGCTGTTCAACGAGATCGTTGCAGCGGGACTGGGTCCCGGCATGCGGCTGAGGCTCCTGGACACGTCGCTGGATGAAGTGCAGTTCGAAGCAGAAGGGAGGGTGCACCGTCTGTCTCCGGCCGTGGCCAGCCGTATTTCCGTGCTCCCGGTCAGCGATGAGGTGGAGCTTCCCACGGACACGCTCGCCGATCTGAGACAGGGAGAAGCGGGCCGGGTCCTGGGCATTTCCCCCGTCTGTCAGGGTCCACAGCGCCGGCGGTTGCTCGATCTGGGGGTCGTGCCCGGAACGGAGATCCGTGCGGAGTTGGTTAGTGCGGCCGGAGATCCCGTGGCCTACCTGATTCGCGGCGCGCTGGTCGCGCTCCGGCGGGACCAGGCTGTGCTGATCCAGATCGTGCACGCCACGGGTGCCGGGGGCAGTGAAGGCGGTGATGACATCGCGCCGAGCCGCGTGGCGGAGGCCGGAGCCTGATGGCGCGCGCCGCAGCCGCGCCCTGTCACGGGTGCGCGGCGAACCGGGAGGAGGCCCTGGTCCAGCTCGGCATCACTCCGGGCCGGTTCGACTATCTCATCGCCCTCGCAGGCAATCCGAACACTGGGAAGAGCACGGTCTTCAATTCGCTCACCGGGCTTCGCCAGCACACAGGCAACTGGCCGGGGAAGACGGTGGCCCGGGCCGAAGGAGGCTTTGAGCACGACCAGCAGCGCTTCAAACTGGTCGACCTGCCGGGGACCTACTCCCTGCAGGCCGGGAGTCCGGATGAGGAGGTTGCGCGGGACTTCGTCCTGTTCGGACAGCCCGATGTCACCGTGGTTGTCGTGGACGCCACACGGTTGGAGCGAAACCTCAACCTGGTCCTCCAGATCCTCGAGATCACGGATCGCGTAGTTGTGTGCCTCAACTTGATCGATGAGGCGCGGCGCCACGGAATCGCCATCGATGAGCGAAAGCTGGCGAAGCAGCTGGGCGTCCCCGTGGTGCCAACCGTGGCCCGCAGCGGCACCGGCATTCCCGAGCTTCGCGAGGCGATCCAGCAGGTTGCCAGCGGCGCAACCAGGCCGGAGCCGTATCGGATCACGGACTATCCTCCGGAAGTGGAGGACGCCGTCGGCAAGCTGGTGCCGACCATCGAAGAGACGTTCCCCGAACTGCCAAATGCACGCTGGGTCGCGCTCCGGCTCCTCAACAAGGATGAGCGGGTCGAGGAAGCGGTTCGCACCGGTGAGATCGGCATCCTGGGGGCGGATGATGCGGCCGTTGCAGTGGGCCTGTCCACGGGGCGCGGCGGTGCGAGAACAGAGGTGGAAGGCGCCGGACATGCGACGGTGGGATCGCTGGCGCTGGCCGACAGCCCTCTCCTGGAGGCCGCCCCCGGCGAGCCCGTCCTCAAGAAGACGGCGCAGCTCCGCTGGCGGCTGAGCCCCGACTTCCACGATTCGTTGATGGGCCGCTTCTTCCAGACAGCAGAGGAGATCGCGGGCCGATCATCCGCGACCGGGCTCCGGAAGCGGAAGTTCAATCTGGACCGGACGCTGGATCAGGTCCTGACCAACCGCTGGATGGGCTTCCCGGTCATGCTCATCATGCTGGCAGCCGTCTTCTGGATCACCATCGCCGGAGCCAACGTGCCCTCCGCCATGCTGGCGACGCTGCTCATCGACACGATCCACCCCGTGCTCCAGGGATTCGGCGCCATGCTTGGCTTCCCGGGCTGGCTGAACGGCCTGTTGTTCGACGGCATCTATCTGGCTACTGCCTGGGTGGTGGCCGTGATGCTGCCGCCAATGGCGATCTTCTTCCCGCTGTTCACGCTGCTGGAGGATTTTGGGTATCTGCCGCGGGTCGCCTTCAACCTGGATTCCATGTTCCGCAAGGCCGGTGCGCACGGGAAACAGGCGCTGACCATGTGCATGGGTTTCGGCTGCAACGCCGCGGGCGTGGTCTCGACGCGGGTGATCGACAGTCCGCGGGAGCGGCTGATCGCCATCATCACCAACAACTTCTCGCTGTGTAACGGGCGCTGGCCGACCCAGATCCTGATCGCCGCCGTGTTCATCGGGACGCTGGTACCGGCCCACCTGGCGGGCCTGGTATCGGCAGCGGCCGTCGTCGGGATCGCCCTGCTGGGCGTGTTCTTGATGTTCGCAGCCTCGTGGTTCCTGTCGCGCACGATGCTGCGGGGCGAAGCGACGACGTTCAGCCTGGAGCTTCCACCCTACAGACCCCCGCGGATCCTCCAGACTCTGTACACGTCGCTGATCGACAGGACGCTGATCGTACTCTGGCGGGCCGTCGTGTTCGCGGCGCCTGCCGGCGCGGCCATCTGGCTGGTGGCCAACATCTCGGTGGGAGGGCCCAGCCTGGCCGAGCACTTCATCTCGTGGTCGAATCCGTTCGGAATCCTGCTCGGTCTGAACGGGGTGATCCTGCTAGCCTACATCGTGGCTATCCCGGCGAACGAGATCGTAATCCCGACGGTGCTCATGCTGACCGTGCTGACCACGGCCGCGGTGACGGGTGAGGGCCAGGGCGCGGGGGTCATGTTCGAGCTGGAAACAGCCGGCGATGTGGGTCAGCTGCTGCGGGCGGCCGGCTGGACCACCCTGACAGGCGTCAGCATCATGGTGTTCAGCCTGCTCCACAATCCTTGCTCGACCACGCTGTACACCATTTACAAGGAGACAGGGAGCGCGAAGTGGACGGCTGTCTCCGCGCTGCTCCCTCTCGCCCTGGGCTTCGGCGTCTGCTTCGTGCTCGCGCAGGTGTGGCGGATGGTGGCCTAAGGCTCCAGGCCGGCGTTATAGCTCAGTATGAACTCGATGAACTTCGAGATCTCCACCATGTCCTGGCCGACGAACCGGATGCTGTGTGCGTCGATGCGCTCCACGCTGGGCAGGTAGGACAGGATCTGCGACGGCCGGTAGTTCTTGAACGTCACTTCCAGGGGAATCGGTCCGGGGAGAACGAACGGCTCGAAGTCATCCAGCCTCCCCAGCGCGGCTTTCACGGCGTTGTAGATCTTCTCGTAAGCAGCGGCCGGCGTGAGCGTCTTTGCGGAATGGAAGCTGTAGTTCCACTTCAGTACCGCGCCCTCGATATCCCCCAGTAGAGCCTGCGCCTCCTCAACGGCGGCGTCGTCGCCCGAGATCATGACTACCGGCACGCCAAAGTGTCCGGCGATGGCGGCGGAAACGCCCGCTTCGGGCATGGACCGCCCGTCCAGCCGGATATCGGCCAGTCGAGCGCTCGACATTGTGTGCGCTCGCACTCCATCGGGATTGGTAGTGCCGGCGTGATAGCCAATGAAGATGGCTGCATCGAAGCTCTCGTCGATCCCCTCCATCATCATCAATGGACGTGGCCACGATCGCACGACCATCACGTCCGCCGGCAGACGGTCGATCAGCAGGTTCTGACCGTTTCCGTGCGAGTCGCTCACCAGGATCTCGGTCGCCCCCATCTCCCGCGCCGCTCCGATCGCCGCCAGGACCTCCTGGGTCATGAACTCGCGCGCTTTCGCATACTCGAACCCGTCCGGTCCCAGCTGCTGGTCCGTGACGGAGCCGACCACGCCCTCCATGTCGGCCGAGATGTAGAGCTTGAGTCCCTCGGCCTGACCTCGAGCCCCGGTGGTCGACACGGCGAGCGTAGCGAGCGCCGCGCATGCCACACGGGCAACGGGCAACCATCTGATCATTGTCTGACTCCCGGGTCAGAGAATACGGGCTGGCACACCAATCGACCGTTCAGATCATTGCCCGCGAGGCCTGTCGGCCGCCAGTAGGATCGACGAAAGTCTACCCGAGCGCGTAGTTTCCCCGTCCAATAATCGGGACGCGCCGGATGCACCAGCCCAGGATTCAGGCCGGAGGCAGGAATGAGAGCCAGTCTAGCAGCACTCGCAATCACGTGGGGCTTGATCGGTGGCCCACTGAACGCGCACGCGCAGGAGAAACAGGCCCCGGACTCCGAGAAGTGGGATGTCACGGCCGCCCACGGCCCCACCAGGACGGTCAGTTTCACGACCACCCGGGGGACGTGGATGAATCTGGACGTGAGCCCTGACGGCCGGCAGATCGTGTTCGATCTCCTGGGAGACATCTACATCATGCCGGTGGCCGGTGGCCCGGCGACGCGCCTCGCGGGAGGACCCGCCTTCGAGGTCCAACCCCGGTTCAGCCCCGATGGAACGCAGATCAGCTTCACCAGCGACCGGGCAGGTGGCGACAACATCTGGGTGATGAACCGGGACGGATCGGAGCCGCTCCAGGTGACCAGGGAAACCTTCCGGCTTCTCAATAACGCGGCCTGGACGCCCGACGGAGAGTATCTGATCGCCCGCAAGCACTTCACCAGCGGGCGGTCGCTGGGCGCGGGTGAATTGTGGATGTACCACATCTCGGGCGGCAGCGGGATCCAGCTGACCAAGCGGAAGAACGATCAGCAGGATGCCGGCGAGCCGGACGTGTCACCCGATGGTCGTTACGTCTTCTACAGCGAGGACATGAGCGGCGGATCGACCTTCCAGTACAACAAAGACCCCAACGGCCAGATCTACGTGATCAGGGAGTTTGACCGGGAGACCGGACGGCTGCGCAACCTGATCACGGGTCCTGGCGGCGCCGTGCGGCCGCGGGTGTCGCCGGATGGCCGCTACGTCGCGTTCGTGCGGCGCGTCCGGTTGGAGAGCGTGCTGTTCCTGTACGATCGGGAGACGGGCGCCGCCCGGCCCCTGTTCGACGGGTTGAGTCACGACCAGCAGGAAGCGTGGGCCATCTTCGGTCCATACCCTGGCCTGGCCTGGATGCCGGACGGACGCGAGATCGTGTTCTGGGCGCAGGGCAAGATCTGGAGAATCGACGTGACCACGCGCGCCGTGACGGAGATTCCTTTCGAGGCCGAAGTGGAGCAGGCAGTCACCGACGCGGTTCGGTTTCCGACGGAGGTGAGCCCGGAGCGCTTCCAGGCAAAGATGATCCGCGATGCCGTCACCTCTCCCGACGGCCGCTGGCTGGTGTTCGAGGCCGTGGGTCACCTGTGGAAGAAGCGACTGCCCAACGGCAGCCCCGAGCGTCTCACGAACGACGACGAGCGCTTCGAGCAGGCGCCGTCGTTCAGCCCCGACGGATCCACCGTCGTGTATACCACGTGGGATGACGACGAGTTGAGCGCCATCTACCGGGTGCCGCTGGCCGGCGGCACACCCGTCAGGCTGTCTTCTCGCCCCGGCTACTACTTCACGCCCCGCTTCTCGCCGGATGGCTCCAGGCTGGTCTATCAACGCGGCACCGGGAACAGCCTTCTCGGCACCATCCATGGAGTGGACACCGGACTGTACTGGATGGACGCGGCGGGAGGAGAGGGCCAGCTGATCACGCGCAGCGGCCGCGACCCCCGGTTCAACCCGGCTGGCGACCGCATCTACTTCCTTAGCGGCGGAGGACTGAACAAGGAGTACAAGAGCGTCGATCTGCACGGCGCCGATGAGCGAACCCACTTCACCATGAAGTACGCAAACGCCGTCGTTCCCAGCCCGGATGGCAGGTGGGTGGCGTTCACGGAGCTGTTCAACGCGTACATCGCTCCCTTCCCGGCCATCGGCCAGGCCTTCGACCTCAACAAGGACACCAAAGCCGTGCCGGTCACACAGGTGACGCGCGACGCCGGGACAGATCTCCACTGGGCCGGTGACAGCGGGAGCCTGCACTGGGTTATTGGACCCGAGTACTTCACTCGTGGCCTGCGCGATGCTTTCGGCTTCGTGGCCGGCGCGCCGGAGGATCTCCCGGAGCCGGACACGGTCGGCATCGCAATAGGGCTCGAGGTCGCGACGGACGTGCCCACGGGCAGCGTAGCGCTGACCGGCGGGCGGCTGATCACGATGGATGGCGACGAGGTGATCCAGAACGGGACGGTCGTGATAGACGGCAACAGGATTGCCGCGATCGGGCCTGCGGGGAGCGTGGCGGTTCCCTCCGGCGCACACGTGATTGACCTGAACGGCCGGACGGTGATCCCGGGGATCATCGATGCCCACGCCCACGCGGCACACTTCGGAGTTGCCCCTACGCCGGAGACCAACTGGCCGTACTACGCCAACCTGGCGTACGGGGTGACCGCCATGCACGACCCGTCCGCAACGACGAGTACCGTGTTCGGATTGTCGGAGCGCGTGAAGGCCGGGGAGATGGTCGGTCCCAGGGTGTACTCGACCGGCACCATCCTCTACGGCGCGGACGGTGATTTCAAAGCTATCGTCAACAGCCTGGACGACGCGCGCTCCCACCTTCGCCGCATGAAGGCGGTGGGGGCGTTCAGCGTGAAGAGCTACAACCAGCCGCGCCGCGAGCAACGCCAGCAGATTCTACAGGCGGCCCGGGAGCTGGAGATGCTGGTCGTCCCGGAGGGTGGTTCGACGTTCTACCACAACATGACGATGGTCCTGGACGGGCACACGGGGATCGAGCACAACATTCCGGTCGCCCCGCTCTATGAAGACGTGCTAGGCGTATGGCAGGAGACGCAGGTGGGCTACACTCCCACGCTGGTGGTAAGCTACGGCGGCCTGTCGGGCGAGTTCTGGTGGTACGAGCACATGGATGTCTGGGACGAGGACCGCCTGCTCACCTTTGTGCCGCGGCCGGGGATCGATGCGCGGTCCCGCCGCCGCCAGATGGCACCGGATGACGACTACTGGCACATCGAGCTCGCCAAGTCCGGCAAGGAGCTGGTAAACCGGGGTGTCCGGATGCTGCTGGGGGCCCATGGGCAGCTGCAAGGCCTGGGGGCGCACTGGGAGCTGTGGATGTTCGTGCAGGGCGGACTGACCCCGCATGCGGCGCTTCGCGCGGCGACGCTGCACCCGGCGGAGCACCTGGGGCTGGATGCGGACCTCGGTTCGCTCGAAGTGGGCAAACTTGCCGATCTGGTCGTGATAGACGGCAATCCGCTCGAGGACATCTACGTCTCGGACGACATCGACTACGTGATGGTGAACGGCAGGATCTACGACGCTGAGAAGATGAACGAAGTAGGAAACCACGCGAAGCCTCGTCCACAGTTCTGGTGGGAGCGAGACGACGTGGATGACTCCTGGGTGTGGCGTGAGGATGGCTGACGGGATTCCGCGCCAAGGGCTTCTTCGTAGAGGGTTTCGTGTGGAACTCCCGGCTGGAGATCCGAAACGAAGGCAGAGTCATCTCCGTATGATCTCGACGTGTTCGAACATATTCACATGCGCAGGGTGAGCAGGGGCTGAGCCATAATGGATGAGCTGGATTATCTACCGGAGCTGAGAACGCCGGACCGCTGGGAACTGGTGCGCGATGCCGCCGTTCTCCAGGGGAAGCTGTTTGTGGATGGAATCCGCGATTGGCTGCTCATGCCCATCTCCCTGGTTGCCGCGCTGCTCGATATCCTGGGAGTCGGCAAGAATGCGGGCCGTCACTTCTACCACGTGATCCTGCTGGGCAGGCAGACCGAGAAGTGGATCAATCTGTTCGGGGCAGCCGAGCACATCCTCCCGGCGGCGCACCGGGCAAGCTCGCGCCAGGGCCTGGATCTTCTGGTAGACCGGCTGGAGAACGTAGTCGTCAACGAATACGAGCGCGGCGGAATGACCAAGTCGGCAAAGGAAGCCGTGGACAAGGCGCTCAACAACCTGAACCGAAGCCAGACGGGGGACTGAAGACCGGCCCGGCGCGGCTACCTGGCTGCGCGCCGGATGCGCGTGAGCTGTTCGGCCATGCGGTCCACGGCAGGACCCAGGTAGTCGGCCACCTCCGGATCCACCGGGCCCGAGCCTTTCAGCCTGCGGGGACCCACGTCCAGTACCCGGGTCCACCACATCGCAGCCCAGAAATCCACCTGGCGCCGCGCATCCCGTCGTGAGCCGGCCAGGTCCAGGCCGAGGTGATCCACGGTCTCCTTCACGAGGGCGATGAGCGCGGCGACCTCATCGTCCAGCTCAGGGGCATTCGTCCCTGCAAGCAGCTCCCGGATATCTCCCGCCTCCTCGAGCAGACGCGCCAGCCTGACGGCCAGCCGCCGCCGCTGGTTGTGGTTGAGCCTATCTGCGACCGGGCCTCCGGGGTTGTCGCTCACGTTCGTCTCGTGGTCTCTCAGGGCGTTTCGATCTCCTCCACCATCAGGTTCCGCCAGCGGACTTTGATGCCGCCGCCGTCGTGGATCTGCAGCGCGATGACCCCTTCCGCCTGGCCAATCTTCTCGTCCTCCAGCGTGACCATCTGGACGCCGTTCAACCAGGTGGTGACCCGATCGCCCACCACGCGAATACGCATCGTGTTCCAGTCGCCCATCTCGAGAACGCCGTCCTTCGAGGAGTCAGGCTGAACCAACCAGCCGCGGCCGTAGGACTCGTAGATCCCTCCCGTGTGAGAGCCGGGAGGGGCCACCTCCGCCTGCCAGCCGCTGATCTTGGTGCCGTCCAGGCTGGAGCGGATGAACACGCCGCTGTTCCCGTCGGCTTCCTGCTTGAACTCCAGGGTGAGCTCGAAGTCACGGAAGCTCTTCTCCGTAGCCAGGTAGCCGTACGCGGCGTCGGGGCCGCTCTCGCAGACCAGCTGGCCATCTTCCACGTACCATTTCTCGGTGCCGTGGATCTTCCAGCCGGTCAGATCCTGGCCGTTGAACAGGGCCATCGGCTCACTGCCGGCTTCCTGGCCGCAGGCGGGAGCGAACGCTCCCACCAGCAGGCAGGCAGCCGCAAGGAGGAAACGCGATTGCTGTGCGGCTGGCCTCATGATTCGTCCAACCGCCGGATCTTGATGTTGCGGAACCAGACCTCGGCACCGTGGTCCTGGAGCGCGATCCGACCGGTCTCGGCCATGCCGTACTCGGGGTAGTCACTGAACTTGCTCTCCGCGACGAGCGCGGCCCACTCCGGCGACCGGACCTCGTACTCGACCATCTTCTCGCCGTTCAGCCAGTGCTCGACATGCGTACCGTCCACCAGAATCCGGCCCGTGTTCCACTCGCCCTGCGGCCTCAGCGGGCGCGCCGAAGATGCCTGCACGTCGTAGTTCTCACCGGTCAGATGCGTGGCCGAATCCCACTCGCCATCCGTGTAGGCCGGGTCGTCCAGCAACTGATACTCGGGCGCGAAATGCCAGATGGGAGAGCCCTCTATCTCCTGCACGAAATAAAACACGCCGCTGTTGGCTCCGGCCGAGACCACAAAATCGAACCGGAGATCGAAGCTCCCGAACTCGGCCTCACTGACTATGTCGCCACCCGTCATCGCCTCGGGATCGCCTGTGGCCAGCACCACGAGTGCGCCGTCCCTGACCTCCCAACGGCTCTCGGGAAACGAGGGCTGGTTGTAGGCGCGCCATCCGGTCGTGCTGGCACCGTCGAACAGCAGCTCCCAACCCTCTGCTATTTCCTGCTCGGTCAGGGTGTTGTGTGCGACCGCGGCATCCTCCACAACGGCGGCGGCCTGCGTCGCCTCGTCGGCCGGCTCGGCGCCGCCGCACGCCGCCAGAACCGCTCCGGCGAACAACAACGGAATCGCGACACCATTCCTCGATCTCATGACGTTTCTCATTGCGGGGCCTTTACTTATAGCAGTTTCATGGTTTCCGGATCCCAGTGAATGATCCGGTCTTCAAAATAGGCGTTGTTGCACGCGAGAGCTGGAGCCGCCGCCCGGAAACCGAATACCGCGTCCTCGGTGGGCCGGCTCTCCTGGCGTACGGCATGGAAGAAGTTGAAGAAATGGTCAAAATGAGCACCGCGATAGCCGTCTTCCACTACCCAGGTGCTCTGCGCCGGCGGCAGCATCTGCTTGCGTTGGGCCGCCGTCTCGTCGAACTCGGCCGCTTTGCGCTCGGCGAACGCGTCCATCGGGTCGCTAGCCTTGTTGCGGCGCAGAACCACCTCGGTCCAGGTGACGTCCATCGCACCCTCGCTGCCGACCAGCCTCAGGTAGGTGCTTCCCGACGTGCCGTCCACAAAGTTCACCCGCAGGGACAGGTTGAACGGCGAGTGGGTCGGAGCTTCGGGGTAGTCGAACATTCCGAGGAGGATGTCGGGCACCTCCCGCCCGTCCTTCCAGAATCGCAGCCCGCCGGTTGCCTGGATGGCATCCGGGCCCTTCGAGCTCACCACGAAGTGGAGGCTGGAGAACAGGTGCACGAACAGGTCGCCCGATACGCCGGTTCCGTAGTCGCGGTAGTTGCGCCAGCGGAAGATGCGGAGCGGGTCGAATGGGACGCGCGGCGCCTCGCCCAGGTACATGTCCCAGTCGATGTTCTCCTCGATCCCATCCTCAGGGATCGGGTACTGCCAGGCACCAATGGGTGAATTGCGGGCCCAGAAGCCCTCGGCGTAGTTTAGCTCCCCGATCGCGCCGTCCTCGTACAGCTCCTTCGCCTTCTCGTTGCCGAGCGAGCTCATCCCCTGGCTGCCGACCTGGAACGCCTTTCCTGTGGCCGCCTGTGCCCGGACGACGTCTGCGCCCTGGCCGATGGAGTGTACCATCGGTTTCTCGCAGTACACGGCCTTTCCGGCTTCCATGGCGTCCACGGAGATCCGCGCATGCCAGTGATCCGGAGTTCCGATGATGACCGCGTCGACGTCCTCCCGCGCCAGCACCTCGCGGTAGTCGCGGGTGGTGAACAGGTCCGCCCCGTGCTCCTCGCGGGCCGCCGTGGCCCGCCCATCGAACACGTCGCAGGCCGCCACCAGCTTCACTCCGGGGACCCGCAGCGCCGTGTGGACGTCGGCCATTCCCATCCCGCCGGCTCCGATCACGGCCAGCTGGATGGTGTCGTTCGCCGAGTAGCGGCGTGGCTCCGGAAGCGCTCGCGATACGAGCTTGTTTGCATCCCGCCGTTCCGCGGCCGTGAGCAGCGGGGCAAACCCGGCAGCCGCCAGCGAGCCGGCGGCCAGCTGGCCGAGGAAGGTTCGTCGGGAGCGGGGACTGCCTGGCTGTCTGGGCATGCTTCCAAGTCTCCTGCGTTGTCTCCTGGGGTGCGTGGGCTGCTCGACTGCTCGCGTAACATGCGCGGTTTCACGGGCTTCGTCGAGGCGTGGACGCCATGGTGCGGAACCCATGGCCACCGGACCCTCGCCTCCCTGGCAACCAGTGGCCAGCGTCACTCACCCAGCACGTTGACGGCAATCCGCCGACTCCGCGACCGCGTGTCGAAGTCCAGAAGCACGACCTGCTGCCACGTCCCCAGGGGGACCGAGCCTTCCTGGACAACCAGGGATAGCGAGGGGCCTATCAGACACGCCCGGACGTGACTGTGCCCGTTGTCGTCGTGCCAGGTCTTCTCGTGCTCGTAGGATCCGTCGCGCGGCGCGATATCCTCTAGCGCGGCAGCGATGTCGTGGTGGACCAGGCCGGGCTCATACTCCAGCGTGGACAACGCGGACGTGGAGCCGGTGACCATCACGACGGCCAGTCCCGTATGGACACCGCTCTCCCGAACGATGGTCTGGATCTCGGGGGTCAGATCCAGGATCTCGTCGTTCCCTCTGGTTTCTACCGAGATGGTTGCACTGTGCGCGATCATATCGTTTCCTCTCAGGGCCGGATTTTGCATCTCGCTGGCGGATCGATCCAGTCTGTTCGAACATGTCGTCCTGGCAGAGTTGCGCGAAACCCTCCCGGCAAGGTGGTGGATGACGCAGAGCCGGTTCTTCTGGCCCGTCCTGGGAAGCGTGGCCGTGGTGGTGCTATCGCCCGTGCTCGAGTTGGTGACGGGTGAGCCGGCCGCGTACTCGTTCGCTGTTCTCGGGCTGTTGGTGCTGTTCTGGATCCTGTCCCGAATGCCACGCCGTCGCATGGGCCTGACCCTGGGGGATGGCGAAACCCACCAGATGGCACTGCTGTACCCCGCCGTGATGATCGGAGTCGCCGCCGTGGTGGTGTACTACTCGGGCGACACGGCGCCCGAGTCGATCGACGGGCGGGCCTACCTGGGGCAGATCCTGGTCATGGCCCTAGTCACGGTGATCGGGGCGCTCCTCACGGAGGATGGCTTCTTCCGCGGCTGGCTGTGGGGATCGCTGGAGCAGGGAGAGTTCGGAGAGTTCACTACTCTGGTTTGGACGGGGCTGGCGTTCTCACTCTGGCATCTTCCCGTCGTGTTGATAGAAGAGTCGTTCCGCCTGCCCATCGAACAGATCCCGGTGTACCTCACGAACGTCTACCTGATGGGCGTCAACTGGGGAGTTCTGCGGCTGGCATCCGGCTCGGTGTTGCCGGCCGCCATCTCGCACGGAGTGTGGAACGGCCTGGTCTACGTGCTCTTTGGGTACGGAACGCAGGGGGGGCTGCTGGGTGTATCCCAGGTCCATCTGTACGATCCGGAACGCGGCTGGCTCGGCGTGGCACTCAACGGCGTGGCATTCTGGTTGCTATGGCTGTGGTACCAGTCGCGGCTGGAGGCGGCGCTGGACGGTACGGACGCTGTTGCTCGGAGCGAAGCAGCGCGTCCGGATGATGAACCCGGATAGGAAAGAACGAGATTCATGCCGTACTACGATTACTTCTGCAGTGCCAACGGACAGACGGTGGAAGTCCGTCACGGGATGTCGGATTCGGTGGAGACCTGGGGCGAGCTGTGTGACAGAACGGGCCTGGAACCGGGCGCGACGCCCGTGGACTCGCCGGTCCAGCGCAAGCTGACCGCGGCGGTTCCGTTGACGGGCCGGTCCAGCGACACGGGCTCGGGCGCCGAGCCGCCGTGCGGTTCTTCCTGCGGCTGCGACTGGAACTGAACCTGCGGCTGGCGCGGGGGAGAATCAGGTCCGGCTACCCGGCAACCTTCTCCCGGATCTGCCGCTTGAGGCGTGACAGGATGGCGCCCATCCCGCGAAGCCGCAGGGGCGAGACCACGTCCTCCAACCCCATCCCCATGTAGAACCCGTCGGGGACAGCCAGGACCACGTCCGCCGATTCTCCATCCAGTCCCTGGTGGAGGATCCCGGCGAAGCCCCGGACCGTGGGAGACTCGGGAGGACAGTCAAAATGGATACTGACTGCCCCCTCCTCCGTGATCTCCGTGGCGAGGAAGAACGGCGTCTGGCACTCGTGGACCTGCTCGAGCCCATCCCGATTCTCGGCCAGCTCATCCGGAAGCGGTGGCAGACGCCGGGCCGATTCGAGTAGTGCCTGCACCCGCAGTTCGCGGGGAGCCATCGAATACTGCTGTACGATTCTGGCCAGCTTTGTTGGAAGCGACATGGCGACAATGTACTATCCATGCGTCCCGTCGTTCCCAGAACCACTTTGAGGAGGCTTCATGGCCGTCGATTTCGATTCGAATCCCGAGTTCGCGGAGTATGCGCACCCCCAGAAGCTTGTCTCCACGGACTGGCTGGCCGAGCACCTGGATGATCCCGGCGTCGTGATTGTCGAATCCGATGAGGACGTTCTCCTCTACGAGACCGGCCACATCCCGGGCGCGGTGAAAGTCGACTGGCACATGGATCTGAATGATCCGCTGATCCGGGATTACCTGGATGCGGGTCGGTTCGCCGAGCTGTTGTCCCAGAAGGGAATCGGACGCGACCACACCGTCGTGTTCTACGGCGACAACTTCAACTGGTGGGCCGCATACGCACTGTGGGTCTTCACCCTGTTCGGACACAAGGACACCCGTTTGCTGGACGGCGGGCGACAGAAGTGGATCGACGAGGGACGGCCGCTGACGGAAGACGTGCCCGAGCGCTCCCGCACCGACTACCCGGTGGCCGTCCGGGACGACAGACCGATCCGGGCATACCGCAAGGCGGTGCTGGCACACCTGGAGTCAAACGGCAAGCTCATCGACGTGCGGTCGCCGCAGGAGTACTCGGGAGAGTTGCTTCACATGCCCGACTACCCGCAGGAAGGAGCTCTGCGCGGTGGACACATCCCCGGTGCCGCGAACGTGCCCTGGAAGCGAGCCGCGAACGACGACGGCACTTTTCGATCGGTCCGGGAGCTTCGCGACATCTACGAGGCCGAGGTCGGGCTCCGACAGGACGATGACGTGATAGCGTACTGCCGGATCGGCGAGCGCTCGAGCCACACATGGTTCGTGCTCTCGCACCTGCTGGGCTTCCCGAAGGTCCGGAACTACGACGGTTCATGGACGGAGTGGGGCAACCTGGTGGGTGTGCCGATCGAAAAATAGGCCTGTCCCGGCCCGGCCCGGTCGAGCAGCACAGGAAGGCCCGGAGGCAAGCGATGAGAGCCCCGGCGTGGGGTCTGTCGGCGCGGCGAGACATGGGATAGCGTCCCATCATGATCGCACAATCGACGGATCGGGAACGCATTCGCACGGTCATCGAGCCGGATCACGACCGACTCGGTGTCTTTCTGGCCGACCGGATCATCGAGGTGATACTCCAGGCCACCGCGGAGCGCGGCCACTGCGTGCTGGGGCTCGCGACGGGAAGCACCCCGCTCGGGATCTACCGCGAGCTCATACGCCGACACCGTGCGGGCGAGGTGGACTTCGAGACGGTGGTCACGTTCAACCTGGACGAGTACTACCCGATGCTGCCGGACAGCCTGCACAGCTACCGGCGTTACATGTGGGAGAACCTGTTCGACCACATCAACATCCGGCCGGAGAACGTCCACGTGCCCGACGGCAACGTCGACCGCGCAGCTGTGGGCAGGCACTGTGCCGGGTACGAGCGGGCCATTCGCGACGCGGGCGGGATCGATTTTCAGATTCTGGGGATCGGCCGCAGCGGCCATATCGGGTTCAACGAGCCCGGATCTCCGGCCGACTCCCGGACCCGCCTGATCACGCTCGATACGGTGACGCGGCGCGATGCGGCCGCCGACTTCTTCGGTGAGGGCAACGTTCCGCGCGAAGCGATCACGATGGGGATCGCGACCATCCTGGAAGGGCGGGAGATTGCCCTGATTGCCACGGGCGAGCACAAGGCGCCGGTCATACGACGCGCCGTGGAGGGAAAGGTGTCGCAGGACGTGACCGCCACCTTCCTCCAGCAGCACCCGAACGCGACCGTGTATCTGGACCTGCCGGCAGCCGCGGACCTGACACGAGTACAGACGCCGTGGCTCCTGGAGGCGATCGAGTGGACACCCGAGATGATCGATCGGGCCGTGGTGTGGCTTTCCGGCCGAGCGGAAAAGGCCATCCTCAAGCTGGCGGACGCGGACTACGCCGAGAATCACCTCAGCCCGCTGATCCGCAAGCACGGTCCGGCCGAGCCATTGAACGGCGACGTGTTCAACCGCCTGACCGCGAAGATCCGCGGCCGCTCGAAGCTCCCCTCAGGCCAGCGGGTGGTGGTGTTCTCCCCGCACCCCGACGACGATGTGATCTCGATGGGCGGGATTCTCCGGAAGCTGCACCTGAACGAGAACGAGATCACCGTCGCCTACATGACCAGCGGGAACATCGCCGTGTTCGATCACGACGTACGAAGGCACGTGGACTTCGTGGAGCGCGCGGCGGAGGTCCTGGGCGTATCGCGGGAGAATCTCTCGCAGGTGGGTGACCTCATCGACGAGAACTTCGATGCCAAGATCCCGGGCGACGTGGACACGTCCATGGTCCAGGAGCTCAAGCAGTACATCCGGGAGTCCGAAGCCATCGCTGCCATTCGCTCCGTCGGTCTCACGGAATCGGCCGCTCGCTTCCTGAACATGCCCTTCTACCAGACGGGAGAGGTGCAGAAGCGGCCGATCGGGGAGGAGGACGTGTCCATCGTGCGGGAGCTGCTGGACGAGTTGCGTCCGCACATGGTGTTCGTGGCGGGGGACCTGTCCGATCCGCACGGCACACACCGGCTGTGCAAACAGGCCATCGACCTGGCACTTGCTCGCTGCGAGTCCTGCCGCCCCGAGGTATGGCTGTACCGGGGCGCATGGCAGGAGTGGCCCATCACCGAAGCCGACGTGCTGGTGCCGATGTCCCGCCACGGATTGCGGCAGAAAATAATGGCCATCTTCCGGCACCAGTCACAGAAGGACACGGCGCCTTTCCCGGGCGGCTACGACGTGCGTGAGTTCTGGCAGCGCGTAGACCACCGGAATCGGGAGACGGCGGAGACGGCCGACCGGCTGGGCCTGGCGGAGTACTACGCCATGGAGGCGTACCGCGTGCTGCCGCCTGAGGCCGCTTCCGGCGAGGCGCGCTCGTGAGGGGGACGCCTTGACCGATCCCCGGTTTCTCCACCCGCATGCCGATACGACCCCAGCCGCCGAGCGAGAAGCCGAGTTCGCCGCCGCCGGCCTTAGCGGCCTGCCTTCCGAGCTGCTCGAAGAAGCATCTCGCCGGCTCGGTTGGGCCGCCCTGCTCTACGCGGCCATCTACTTCTTCGCCTTCTTCGGTCCCCAGTTCGCCGGCAGCGGCCTCGGCCTGATCGACATGCGTCTCTTTCAGGGGATGGCCCTGCAAACGAGCGTGGCCTCGTTCTCCATCCTCTTCGCCCTCTGCGTGTTCGCGATCACGAGGAGCCAGCGGATTCGGCCGGCCTTGCTGCTCGACCTCGGACTGGTCTTTGAAGTGGTCGGCGCGTTCGGCATCGCCATGGCCGAGTTCTGGTCCATCTTCCCGGAGTGGAACGTGGATGTTGTATCAGGCTACGTTGGCATCTCCTGGGTGTGCTTTTGGATCGTCGTTTTCCCGATCCTGGCGCCGAACACTCCGGGCAAGGTGCTGCTGGCGTCGCTGATAGCGGCGTCGATGCCGCAACTGGTCGTTCTGCTTTCACAAGCAGCAGGCGCCACGAGCCCCGACGTGCCCCTCAGCTTCACCTTCTACTACTTCCTGTTCACGACCTACCTGAGCGCCGGGGGTGCGTACGTTGTGTCACGCCTGGTCTATCGTTACGGCGTTCGGCTTAAGAAAGCCCAGGAGATAGGGAGCTACTGTCTACTGGAACGGCTGGGAACCGGCGGGATGGGTGAGGTGTGGCGGGCGGAGCACTGCATGCTGGCCCGTGAGGCGGCGATCAAACTCATTCACCCCGACGTGCTGGGGGCCAACGAGGCCGCGCGGCGGAGTGCGTTACGCCGGTTCGAGCGCGAGGCACGGGCGACGGCGGCGCTCGGCTCCACGCACACGATCCGCGTGTACGATTTCGGCCGAACCGACGAGGGGAGCTTCTTCTACGTCATGGAGCTGCTGGATGGGCTCAGCCTCGAAGATCTGGTGAAGGAGTTCGGGCCGCAGCCGGCGGGTCGGGTGGCCACGATCATGGAGCAGGTGTGCCACTCGCTGGGCGAGGCGCATGCCCGCGGCCTGATTCACCGGGACGTGAAGCCCGCCAACATCTACACCTGCCGCCTGGGCCCCGACCATGATTTCGTCAAGGTGCTCGATTTTGGACTGGTCAAGGCCACGGGCGAACCGGAACCCGGAGCCAGCCAGCTCACTGCCGTGGGTGTGGCCGCCGGTACCCCCGCCTTCATGGCGCCCGAGATGGCCACGGGCAAGGGTACGGTGGATGGGCGTGCGGACATCTATGCTCTAGGCTGCGTCGCCTATTGGCTGCTGACCGGGCTGCGCGTATTCGAGGCAGACACGCCGCTACAGGTGTTGCTCGAGCATGTGCAGACGCCGCCGCCGCCGCTGTCGCAGCGCACCGAGGTGGAAGTCCCGGCTGCGCTGGAGCAGCTGGTGATGCAGTGCCTCGCGAAAGACCCGGCCGATCGGCCACAGACCGCTGCCAGGCTCGCCGAGCGTTTACGCGGTCTGGGGCTGGCGGACGAGTGGACCCCCGGGGATGCGGAAGCGTGGTGGCAGCTGCATATGCCTGTGGTGGACGCGCCGGTGCGACCTGCCGAACCTGCCGAATAGAGGATTGCCGGCGCGTACCGACCCGCAGCTAGCCGTTCTCTTCGCACCACTCCCGGGCGTTCTGGAACATCCTGATCCACGGCGACGGCACTATCTCGCCCGGCTCGCCGCTCGCACGCAGGCGACTCCGCAGCTCGGGGGGCACCCAGCCCCAATTCCACAGCATCAGGCTACGCTCCGGGTGCGGCATGATGGCCAGGTGTCGCCCGTCCGGAGAGCACAGCGCCGCGATACCGTGCGCCGACCCGTTGGGATTGAACGGGTAACGCTCCGTGACGGCCCCCTCGTCGTCCACGAACCGGACCGGAGCGAGGTTCTCCGCCTCCACGCGTTCCAGGATTGACGGGTCCGGGAAGAAAGCCCTCCCCTCGCCGTGCGCGTTCCAGATTCCCAGGCTGGCACCTTCCATCCCGCGAAGCATGACAGCGGGGCTCCGGGAGATGCGGACCGTGGCGAAGCGTGACTCGAACCGCCCCGAGGCGTTGTGGATGAACCGGGGCTGGAGCTGGTCCTCAATGCCGCGCCACGGGACCCAACCCAGGAGCGCCTCCAGCTGGCAGCCGTTGCACACGCCCAGGCTGAACGTGTCCGTACGGTCGGCAAACTGGCTGAACTGGCGCTCCAGCTCCTCGTGAAACCGGATCACGCCCGCCCATCCCTTTGCCGAATCCAGGACGTCGGCGTAGCTGAATCCCCCCACGAATACGACGCCGCGGAACCGCTCCAACTCGATTCGGCCCGTCAGCAAATCGGACATCGCCACATCCCACGGCTCGAACCCGGCCGCGTAGAAAGCGGAAGTCATCTCGCGATCCGAGTTGCTGCCCTCCTCGCGGAGGATGGCGACGGACGGCTTCGACTTCGCGGACAGAACCGCGGGTGCCGACGCTCCAAACTCGAACGGCACCTGGAACGTGGGTCCCGGGCGCTCGCGAAGCCCGGTCCGTTCCTGCTCCACGCACTCCGGGTTGGCCTGTAGCCGGTCCAGGCGGAAGCTGGTCTCCTCCCAGGCGTCGCGAAGGTCGCGCATGTCGGCCGAGAGCAGCTCCTGGCCGTCGCAGTGAATCCGCACCTCCGGCTCGACCAGCGTGCGGCCAATAGCGAGGCAAGGCACGTCAGTCTCCCGGCACAGCTCCAGCACCCGTTCCTCGTCCTCCGCAGCCACCTCAATCGCCAGCCCCAGCTCCTCGTTGAACAGGAACGGGGTCGCCTTTTCCGTGGATCCGGGCAGCTCGATCTGGATCCCGCAGTTCCCGGAAAATGCCATCTCGAGGAGAGTGGCGATGAGGCCCCCATCGCTACGGTCGTGACCGGCGCGAATGGTCCGGCTTTCGAGCAGGAGCTGTATCAGGCGGAACGCCCGCACCAGGAGGTCCGGATCCTCCAGGTCGGGCGGCTCGTGCCCTATCTGGCCGAATACCTGGGCCAGGGCCGATCCGCCCAGCCGCTGCTTGCCACCCCCGAGATCGAGGAACAGAAGCCGCCCGTGGCCGGGCAGCTCCAGGTCTGGAGTCACCGTTGCCGTGATGTCCGGACACGTCACGTACGCCGAGATGACCAGCGCACCGGGCGCCTTGACCACTTCGTCCTGGCTGTCCGGGCCGGGCGCGATGGCCGCCATGGAAAGGCTGTCCTTGCCACCGTCGATCGCGATGCCCAACCGGAGCAGGATGTCGCTCAGCGCGGCGGCCGCGTCGGCCAGCGCCGCCCCCTCGCCCGGAAGCTTGGCCGCCCACATCCAGTTGCCCGAGCACTTGACGTCTTCCAGCGCGCTCACCCGTGCCCAGACCAGGTTGGTCAGCGCCTCTCCGACGCTCATGCGGGCCATCGCCGCCGGATCCAGCAGGCCCTTGATGGGCTGCTCGCCGATGGCGGTGGCGCCGCCCGTGACGCCGAAATGGCTCTGGGCTATCACCGCCACGTCGGCCACCGTGAGTTGTAGCGGGCCGGCGCACTGCTGCCGGGCCACGAGCCCCGTCACGCTGCGATCCACCTTGGTGGTCAGAAACCGCTTCGAGCCAACCGACAGGAGTCGGAGCACCCGCTGCAGCGCGGTGTGTGTGGTGAGATCCGGCGGAAGCTGCACCGGCTCCAACTGCGGCTGGAACCGTTCCAGCTGGAACGTCTTCTGCGGCATGTCGCCCAGTACGGCCTCGAGGTCCAGATCTACGGGCGTGGTGCCGTCCCGTGCGTCTCGCACTACCGCGCGGCCATCTCCCGTCACCCGCCCGACGAACGCCACCGGAACCTTCTCGCGCTCTGCCAGCGCCCGGAACATGTCCGCGTGCTCCGGCCTCAAGAGCAGCGCGTCGTTCTCCTGGTACTCCGCTCCCCATATTTCCAGCACGGAGAGCGTGTCGTCGCCGACCGGGATGTCGCGGATCTCGATGGTGGCGCCGGCCGGCTCCACAATCTCCTTGAGAACGTTGCAGTTGCCGCCGGCGCCCTGGTCATGGATGCTGACGATGGGATTCGCGTCGCCAAGCTCCACGCAGGCGCGCAGGACGCGGTTCACTTTCTGCTCCATCTCCGCATCGCCGCGCTGCACGGCGTTGAAGTCCAGTTCGGCAACGTTCTCACCCTGCACCATGCTGGATGCCGCGCCGCCGCCCATGCCGATCCGATAGGCCGGCCCGCCAATCTTGACGACCAGCATCCCGGTCTCCGGATCGTCTTTGCCGGTGTGCCGGGCGTCGATCTGACCTATCCCGCCGCTGAACATGATCGGCTTGATCCACTCACGACGCTCTCCACCGGGGAGACGCAGCCCGAACGAGCGCGTGTACCCCTGGATCAGCGGCTCGCCGAACTTGTTTCCATAGTCCGATGCTCCGTTGCTGGCTTCGATCTCGATCCGGAGGGGTGGCGCCAGGTTGTCGGGATAGCCGAACTCCTCGCTCTCCCAGGGCTGTGGGTAGCCGGGGATGTGCAGGTTTCCGACGCAGTAGGCCGCCGTACCGGCCACCACCAGGGAGCCCTTTCCGGCCGCATGGACGTCTCGGATCCGCCCGCCCGTTCCGGTCTCGGCACCGGGGAAGGGTGCCACGCCAGACGGGAAGTTGTGCGTCTCGGCGGTGAAGATCACGTGGTAGTCCAGGTCCGCCAGTTCGAATTGGCAGGGCTCACCCGGGCGCGCCGGAAGCACTGTCCGAATAGGGTAGCCGCGGATTCCGCTGGAATTGTCCTTGAACGCGATGACGCTGTTCCGCGGGTTTGCGTCCAGCGGCTCCCGCAGCAGGGTCATGAGATCCGCGGGGCTCTCGTGCCCGTCTATGATCAGGCGGCCCTTGAAGAACCAGTGACGGGAGTGCTCGCTGTTGGACTGGGCGATGTCGAAACATTCCACGTTGGTCGGGTTTCGCCCGATCCGGTTCGCGAACAGATCGTGATAGTAGTCCAGGTCCCAGTCGTCGAACGCCAGGCCCATCTCGCGGTTGATCTTCTCCAGCGCGGCCCGGCCCTCTTCCAGCACCGGCACCCGGCGCACGGACTCCGGCTCCACGCCCGTGTCAAACGAGGTCAGCGGCTCGGGATAGAGGCACTCCGTCATCCGGTCGTGAACCTCGGCCAGAAAGCCCTCTATCTCGCGGTCCGACAGTTGTGCTTCGAACCCGAGCCGATAGCGCCGCGATCTCTCGATGCGGCGGATCCTGTCCAGCCCGCACGCGTGGCATACGGAGACCGCGTTGGTGGACCACGCGGTGGTAAAGCTCATCCGCGGGCCAACTTCCAGCAGTCGCGCCCGCTCCGTCGTGGCGTCCTCGCCGTCTGAGCGAGAGCCGTCCGCCAGGAAGCTGGCCGTCCCGAAGCCCTCCGGCTGGAACGTCTCGCTCAGGAGCCAGGTCAGGACGCGGCGCTCGCCGTCGGACAGCTCGCCATCCGCATGGACGTTGAAGCAGTACTCCGTCGCGATGGAGCGAACGGCGGGCGCGATTCGTCTCTGGACCCGCTGGAGGAGTGCGCGCTCTTCATCGCGCGACAGGCCAGGTGTTCGAAAGAAATGGAGGAGTCCCATTGTTGGATCGCCAGGCTCTGTTGTCAGGCTCGCAGGTGTCTGGTGTCAGGATCTACTGTCGGCTCGACTGGATGTTGGAATCGGTAGCCGTGTCGGTGGCACCGCTGCCGCCGGCGCCGGACCGCGTCAACATAGCGGCCGACGCACGAGGCAACAGATGCATGCTACGGTACGGCCGTGTAGTGGCCATGGATGCAGAGCCATCTCCCGCTCTCGCGGACGAAGATCCTGGTGGATTTGCCGCGGCTGCTGAACCGTTGTCCCCCCGAATGGCCCCAATCGGTCCAGTAGTACGTGATCCAGGCTACGTCACCCCGGACCGTCACGTTTGGCTGGTGCATCTCCGTGTGCACGCCCGTCGCCCGGCCCAGGTACTCCGCCATGCCTTGCAGCTCAAGCTCCTTGCCGGCTGCCAGATACGGGTCGTTCTCGCCGAACGCCGAGAAGTCGGGGTGCAGGAAGGACGCATAGGTCTCCAGGTCTCCCCGCTCAATGGCGTCCCACATGGCGACCAGGGTGGCCTTCACGTCTTCCTGGTCCGAGGCCTGCGAGCCCGCCACGGCAGTCCGTGAGCCGTCCTGCGCCTGCAGCGGGCCGTAGGCAGTCGAGCCCAGCAGCCCGATGATGAGTGATCTTCCAATCCAATTCATGGTCGCTTGCTCCTTCCAGTTTGCGCCGTATGATCCGCGTTCCGATATGGACGCGCAAACCCGACACGCCGTCCGATGCTCCTTGCGGGTAAAACCGAGCCCGGGCAGCTTCCGTACGGTATGGAGTGCCAGACGCTCCGTCTGAACCTACACGCAACGTGCGCAGGCCAATGGACGACAAATCCTTATCGGGTGATG
Organism: Gemmatimonadota bacterium; assembly: GCA_039587395.1. Lineage (GTDB taxonomy): Bacteria > Gemmatimonadota > Gemmatimonadetes > Palauibacterales > Palauibacteraceae > JBDHIQ01. The sequence goes on along the minus strand of JBDHIQ010000001.1, from coordinate 20,940 downwards.
ATCTGGACGACCTGTCTCTGGACGACATAGAGGCCGAGCTCAAGACTCCTCCGAAAAGGCCCGCTCCCGCGAGCGAGCCGAAATCAAAGGCCGCGCCGAAAAAGCCCGAGGCCACGAAGAGCAAGCCCCGAGCCTCACGAAAGAGCCCCAAGCCAATGGACGAGAAGAAACCGCGTCGGTTCAGTTTCCTGCTGGCAGGACTGGTGCTGGGAGTGGTCGGGACGCTGTTCCTGCCACCGCTGGTTCGCCCCTATCTGCCGGAAGGCCTCCGCGGCAGCGCGGTGACTGTATCCGGGCCCGTGCTTGCCATGCAACTGGAGGAAACGCAGCCACCCCGTCTGCTGTTGACCGTGCAGGCGGAGCAGGGAGCCCTGCTCGCCACCTTCACGGAGCAAGTCGCGGAGATCAATCTCCTGGTCGATGAGGGAGACACCATCACGCTGGGTGTCGCGCGGTACGAGCCGTTCGTCGAGAACCCGTCTTTCCAGGGTGTCGTGAAGGGAGAAGGCTCGGCAACGCTGGATCCGGTCCAGGAAGGGCAGCCCGCCACCGAAGCTGGCGGGGCTGACGATGCCGAGGCCGACGATCCCGGTGAAGCTGGGGGGACCGACACGGAGCCGGCAGCCGCGGACTCGAGTGAGGCTGCGGTGGATTCCGATGGGTCGGGCCAGGCGGAAGCCGCGACCCCGCCGGACACGATTGCCGTTCCCGGAATCCCGGGATAGGCTGCCGCGCACACAATCCCCAAGAGGCAACTTCTCTGCGATGCCGCAACGTAGATCTCCGCTATCCGTCCGCCTGGGCCAGGCTCCAGCGTCACTCGCGTTCCTCATCGCCGGTCTTGTGGTCGGGCCCATCGCCGGCGCACCGGTTCCCGGCCTGACCAGGGCGCTTGGCGCCCAGGAACCGATCGGTGTGATCTTCTTTCATCCCGACGGGATGGGCGTCAACTACTGGGCCGCCCTGCGGCTGGCCGAGGTCGGTCCGGATGGGCGTCTCCGCTGGGACGAGTTGCCACACATGGCCGTGTATACCGGCCACATGTCCGATGCGCTGACGGCGACATCAAACGGCGCCGCGACGGTTCATGCCTACGGCGTGAAGGTGAAAGCCAGCAGCTACGGCCTGGATGGCGGTAAGCCGTTGACGGCCCTGTCCGGTCATCCCGGCAGCATTCTCCAGGAAGCGGCGGCTGCCGGGTACGCGGTCGGGATCGTGAACAGCGGTACCATCACGGAGCCCGGCACCGGGGCGTTCGCTGCCAGCGTCGTTCGGCGCTCCAATCATGCCGAGATTGTCAATCAGATCCTGGAGACGGGACCCGAGGTGATTCTGGGCGGGGGCGAACGTTTCTTTCTGCCGGAAGGAACCCAGGGTGTTCATGGCCCGGGAGTGCGCAGCGACGGGCGCAACGTCGTGGAGGAGGCCAGAGCCCTGGGCTACGCCGTCGTCTACGACCGCGCGCAGCTGCTCAGCCTGCCCGATACGGTATCCAGGGTTCTGGGGCTGTTCGCCTCCAACCACACGTTCAACGCCCGGTCCGAGGAGAGGCTGAAGGACGCCGGCTTGCCACACTACTGGCCGGACGCTCCGTCCATCGGGGAGATGTCGCAGGTTGCGCTGCGTGTGATGTCTCGATCCGGCAGGCGCTTTCTCCTGGTGGTGGAGGAAGAGGGCACCGACAATTTTGCCAACGCCACCAACGCATCGGGTTCTCTGACTGCGGCGCGGCGCGCCGATGAGGCCATCGGCATCATGCAGCGATACATGCAAGATCACCCCTCGACGCTGCTGCTGTTGGCTTCCGACAGCGATGCCGGCGGGCTGCAGGCCATTGGGCCGCCTCCCGGAGGCTGGCTTACGGAGGGGGAGCCGGTTCCGGAGCGCACCGGCGCCGGGGCGCCGCTGGACGGTGTGGATGGAACCGCAAGTCCGCCGTTCATGTCCAAACCGGACAGGGCGGGAGCTCGCTGGCCGTTCGCGATCGGCTGGGTCACGAGCGAGGACGTCAGCGGGGGGATTCTGGTGAGGGCTGCGGGCCTCAACGCGGACCAGGTGCACGGGGTTGTGGATGCCACGGACATCTACAGAATCATGTACCGGACCCTGTTCGAGCGCTCTCCCGACTGAGGCCGTGGGTGGGCGCAGGGGTAACACACTCGGCGACAGGACCGACTGAGGAGTCAGGAATCATGGAGCAGGTAGTTCTACAGGTGAGCGGACTGAAGTGCGGAGGCTGTGTTACGGCCGTCCGCGAGGCGCTGGAAGCGGTGGCCGGCGTAGCGGAAGTCGAGGTTTCGCTGGAGGCTGGAGAGGCAGTGGTTTCCGGCAGCCCGCTCTCCCGGCAGGCTCTGGTGGCGGCGGTGACGACGGCCGGCTACGGAGCCGAGTAGCCGGCCGCTGTCAGGTCAGCGGATCTTCTGGTAGACCGTCTGCTTTCCCTCTGCGTCGAACGCGATGACGTTGTACGGATCCTTCCGGTCCCCCATCTCCATCCCGGGTGATCCGATCGGCATCCCTGGGACGGCGATCCCGACTATGTCGGGTTTCTCCTCGAGCATGCGCGTAATCACCTCGGCCGGTATGTGACCTTCAACGACATAGCCACCCACTTCCGCCGTGTGACAGGAAACCAGACCGGGTGGGAGCCCGACCTCGGCCTTCTTTGCGCCCAGCACGGAGTCCGTGACGTCCTTCGTCGTGACCTGGAACCCGTTGTCTTCAAGGTGCTTGACCCAAGCACCACAGCAGCCTCAGGTAGGTGATTTGTAGACGGTGATCTCGGGACCCGCCTCCTGCGCCGTCGCCAGCTGTGCGGCTCGCGGGCTCCCTTCGTCGTCCGTGCCCGGCTGGCAGCCGACCACCCCGAAGGCGAGAGCCGCAGCGCCCACCAGACCCGCTGTGCGGGCCAATCGTCCCTCAGACCACATGGCATGCTCCTGAATCCACAGTCCCCGGGCGCGCGCCAGCCGCGGCCCGAACATTACTACAACCCAATACGCAGCTTTGAGGTCCGGCGCAAACGAGACGGGAAACAACTGAGCCGAAGCGGGGTTGTAGTAAGGGCGCCAGAGCGGCGCTCGAGCGGGTCTTCGAGAAGCCAAGGGGTAACAGCGACATGCGACTCCAGCGACAGAACTGGCAGGCCCGTTCCGCGAACGGGATCGCCGCGCTGGCACTCATCGCCGCCATGTCTGCTCCGTATGCTCGTCCCGCCCTTTGCGGGACGACGCAACATGAGACCGGGGCGCACGGTCCAACCGTGCTCTCCCAGGACGCATGGGCCCAGGCGACCGGAGACAACTCGTGCCACGGCCTTATGTCGTGCGGCATCGTGGCAGTTGCACCGGCCCTGGACTTCCCGTTCTCCGAGTCGGCCCTGAACGAAGCGCGGGCCGTCGTGCGGACGGCTCCGCGCGCACCCGCGCGAGCCGGCGATCCTCCCGTTCCACCCCCACCCAGAATCTAATCTCTCCCAACTGACAGTCGCTTGAACGGTCGGCGGCGAGCCCTGTCGGGTCGCAGCCGTGTCTACGCTTCCGAACGGGGGCGGAGGAGAGAATTCCAATGTGTGAACGGCAGGTAAGATCTTGTGCTGCGCGGTCACGGGTCAGGCGTACCCGGTCGGTCGCGCTGTACGGCTGCATCGTCATTCTGTTTGGAGCGGGCCAGCTCCGGGCGCAGGCGACAACCCGGGCCCAGTCGGCGGACACTCTGAGACTCGCTGACGTCGTCGAACACGCCCGCGAGGCCAACCCCGGACTGGCAGCGGCGCGGCTGAAAGCGGACGCCGCCGCACAGCGGGTGTCCCCTGGCGGCGCGCTTCCGGACCCGCAACTGGCTTTCGGTCTCCGGAACCGGCCGCTGGACGGTTTCGGGACGGACGAGCGGATGACGATGAACGTCCTCCAGCTCAGCCAGAGATTCCCGTGGCCCGGCAATCTGGGGTCCAGTGAGGAGCGGCTGCGTCATCTGGCTGACGCAGAACGGCTGGAGGTCGCTGAGGCGGCCAGCCGACTCGTGGCACGCGTCAAATCCACCTATTTCGAGGTCGCCTACATAGACCGGGCGATCTCCATCATGGAAGAGACGCGCCGGCTGCTGGTAGAATTCCTGCAGGTTTCCTCGACTCTGTACGAGGTGGGGCAGGGAGTGCAGCAGGATCTTCTGCAAGCTCAGGTGTCGGTGGCTCGCATGACGGAGGACATCACCGTCATGGAGCAGAGCCGGACGGCTACTGCATCCCGACTAAACGCTCTGCTCGGCGAGCCTGCTACCAGACCCGTAGGGACCGTCCAGCTTCCGGCGGGCTTCCCGCGGCTGCCGTCGCCAGACTCCCTGGCTGAGCAGGCCATGGCCCGGCGACCCGCGCTACAGGCGGTCCGAGCACGCGCACGGGCAGCGGAATCGGGATACCAGGCTGCCCGGAAGTCCTCCTATCCGGACCTGACGGTCATGCTCGAATACGGCCAACGTCCGCAGTACGCCGACATGATGAGCGTGATGATCGGCCTGAGCCTGCCCGTGTGGTCGGGGAAGAAGCAAGGGCCGAATCAGCAGGCCATGCTTGCCACCCAGGCCATGCAGGAGGCGGCCGAGCTCGATCTGTACAACGAGACGTATGCGCGCCTTACGGAGCTCTCGGCGGAAGCGGAACGGGCGCGCAGCCTGGTCGAATTGTACGGAACCTCGATCCTCCCGCAGGCGCGAGCGGCCGTTGAGTCGGCGCTATCCGCATACCGAGTAGGCCAAGTCGATTTCATGACACTCGTTGCCAACGAATTGACCGTAAACCAATACGAGATCGCGATCGTGCGGCTGACCGCGGATTACCACCAGGCGCTGGCCGAGATCGAGTCACTGCTTGGTCACGAACTGGAGGTGGCATCATGAGACGGCCGGACCGACGGATACTGACCATTGGCCTGCTCCTCCTGATCGGGTGTCGAGTGGGATCGGACGAGGGCGAGGACTCCGTGTCCAGGGCGGATGCCCCTGAGCGCCACCAGGCCATGCCAACGGAACGGGTGATCGAGCAGATGGAGGAGTCCGTGCTGCAGTCCCGCTCTCCGGTGCACCTCACGGTCGAACAGGAGCGCGCGCTCGGGATCACCTACGCGACAGTGCAACGCGAGACCCTGACGCGCACCATCCGAACCGTGGGCAGCATCCAGGCACCGGAGACCGGGATCGCGGAGATCACGCCCAAGATAGAGGGGTTTGTCGAGCGACTGTTCGTAGCCTCTACCGGCGAAGCGGTTAGGCGCGGTCAGCCGTTACTCACGATGTACAGCCCTGCGCTGGTAGTGGCCCAGGAGGAGTTGCTCACGGCCAGACGCCTCCTGGCGCGGCTGGACTCGACCGCCGGCGACTCCTGGAAGATGGCGCAGGACATGCTGGATGCAGCCAGGCGGCGCCTTGGTTACTGGGACATTACTGAAGACCAGATCCAGGCGGTCGAACAGGCCGGGGAAATCACCAAGACCCTCACCTTGATGTCGCCCGTTTCCGGGATTGTCCTGGAAAAAGACGTGTTGGAGGGCCAGCGCGTGGTGCCAGGCGGCCGGCTATACCGGATCGCGGATCTGGGGACCGTCTGGGTAGAGGGGGAGCTGTTTGAGCAGGATCTCCAGTTCGTGCGGGACGGAGCCCAGTCGCACATTGAGGTAGCAGCCTATCCCGGCGAGCACCTCATGGGGACGGTAAGCTTCGTCTCTCCCACGGTTGACGTACAAAGCCGCACCAACCGGGTCCGCGTCACGGTGCCCAACCCCGATCTCCGGCTGAAACCCGGCATGTTCGCCACGCTGTTCTTCGACGTAACGGTGGCCGAGGACGAACTGGCCGTCCCGCTGGACGCGGTAATCGTGACTGGAGAGCGCAATCTGGTGTTCGTCCGCGATTCGGAAGGGGCGCTGTTGCCCCGCGAGGTCGGACTGGGCGCTCGGGCCGCCGGGCGTGTGCAGATACTCGAGGGCCTCGAGGAAGGCGAGGTGATCGTCGCTTCCGCCAACTTCCTGGTCGACGCGGAGTCACGGCTGACCGGGACCGGGGGCTCGATGCCCGGCATGCAGCACGCGGGACACGGCTCCGCGGTCGAGCCGGAGGAAGGAGCGGCCGACTCGGCAGGCGAGACCGGTATGGAGGAGCACGACCATGATTGAGCGAGTCATCGCCTGGTCGCTGCGCAACCGCTTCCTGGTCCTGCTGGCAACGGCGGCCACCGTCGGCGTGGGTCTCTGGGCGCTCGGCACCACCCCTCTGGACGCCATTCCGGACCTGTCCGATGTCCAGGTGATCATTCAAACGGACTTCCGGGAGCAAGCGCCACAGATCGTAGAGGATCAGGTCACGTACCCGATCACTTCCGAGATGCTCAAGGTGCCGGGGGCGAGCGTGGTGCGAGGGTACTCGTTCTTCGGGCTCAGTCTGGTCTACGTGATATTCGAAGACGGGACCGACATCTATTGGGCCCGTTCCCGCGTGCTCGAATACCTGAGCGGCATTCGTCCGCAGTTGCCTTCCGGCGTGGAGCCGACTCTCGGCCCTGACGCGACGGGAGTCGGCTGGGTCTACGAATACGTCCTCGAATCGGACAGCCTCGATCTGGCCGAGCTTCGCACGCTCCAGGACTGGTACCTCCGATACCAGCTGACGGCGGTTCCCGGAGTGTCCGAGGTGGCCAGCCTGGGAGGCTTCGAGAAGCAGTACCAGGTGGAGGTCATCCCCGAGCGCCTGCGGGCCTTCAACATCCCGGTGACCCGTGTGACCGAGGCGTTGGGAGCGCACAACGTGGACATCGGCGCTCGAGTGCTGGAGATGGGCGGGCGCGAGTACATGATTCGCGGCCTCGGTTACCTGGGTGGTGTGCGTGACATCGAGGAAGTGGCGGTTGGCTCCACGCCCAACGGCACACCCATCCGGGTGGCAGATGTGGCCACCGTGCAGGTGGGCCCGGCACCCCGCCGCGGAGCCGCCGACCTGGATGGACGCGGCGAGGTTGTGGCAGGAATCGTGGTCATGCGATTTGGCTCCGATGCCCTGGGCACGATCGAGGCTGTAAAGGCCAAGCTTGCCGAGATCGAGCGCGGCCTGCCCGCCGGCACCCGAATCCGGGTGGCGTATGATCGCAGCGATCTCATCCACCGTGCCATCGAGACACTGCGTGACAAGCTGCTCGAGGAGTCCCTCATCGTGGCGGCCGTGGCGATCATATTCCTGCTTCATTTCCCGTCGGCCCTGGTCGCGATCATCACCCTCCCTCTTGGCATCCTCATCTCGTTCATCGTGATGCGTGCGATTGGCGTGAGCGCCAACATCATGAGTTTGGGGGGAATCGCGATCGCCATCGGCGCCATGGTAGACGCGGCCATCGTGATGATCGAGAACATGCACAAGCACCTGGAGCGCGCCGACGAGGGTAAGTCGCGCTGGGACATCGTGTTCGAGAGTGCGAAGCAGGTCGGACCTCCGCTGTTCTTCTCCCTGCTGATCATCACGTTCAGCTTCCTGCCCGTGTTTGCGCTAGAACAGCAGGAAGGACGGCTGTTCAAGCCGCTGGCGTTCACCAAGACGTTTGCTATGGCCGGATCCGCAGTGCTGGCCATCACGCTAGTGCCGGTTCTCATGGGTTACCTGGTCAAGGGTAAGATCCGGCCGGAGTCCGCGAATCCGATAAACCGTTTCTTGCGATGGACGTACCGGCCTGTCATCGACTTCGCGCTACGGTACCCGCTGCCCGTGGTCGGGCTCACCGTCATCCTGACGGCCGCCACAGCCCTTCCGTGGAACGATCTCGGCAGCGAGTTCATGCCCCCCCTGGAAGAAGGCTCCATTCTCTTCATGCCTACCACCGTGCCCGGGGTCTCGATCGCCCAGGCGCGTGAGATCATGCGTTACCAGGACAGCGTCCTCGCCAGCTTCCCGGAGGTGGAGACCGTTTTCGGGAAGGCGGGACGAGCGCGGACGGCCACCGACCCGGCGCCGCTCGACATGTTCGAGACTACCATCACGCTTGTGCCCAAAGCCCAATGGCGCCGTGGAGTAGACTACCAGCAGCTGGTCAGAGAGATGGACAGAGCCGTCGCCCTCCCGGGAGTGACCAACGCCTGGACGATGCCGATCAAGGGGCGCATCGACATGCTGGCCACCGGGATTCGGACACCGGTCGGGATCAAGATCTTCGGTCCGAATCTGGACACGCTGCAGTCCCTTGGAGAGCAGGTGGAACGGATCGTTCGTGAGGTGCCCGGCACCCGCAGCGCCTTCGCCGAACGCGGGGTCTCCGGGTACTACGTAGACATCGAAATCGATCGGCAGGAGGCAGCCCGCTACGGTCTCAACGTGGGCGATATTCACAGCGCCATCATGGCGACGGTGGGCGGAATGAACGCGGCCATCACGGTGGAAGGGCGCGAACGCTACGCTGTGAACGTGCGCTACCCCAGAGAGCTCCGCGACGACATCGAGAAGCTCAAGGAAGTGATCGTTCCGGCCCCGGGAGGAGCTCAGATACCCCTCGGCCAGTTGGCGCGCATCGCCCCACAGCAGGGTCCGATGGCCGTGAAGACTGAGAACGCCTTCCCCGTCGGTACCGTCTTCGTGGACATCGGTGAGCGGGACGTCGGCAGCTACGTGGAGGAGGCTCGTCAGGTAGTAGCCGATGCAATCGTGCTGCCGACGGGCTACACGCTGGCGTGGAGCGGCCAGTACGAGTTCATGCAACGCGTCCGGCAGCGGCTGCAGTTGGTGGTTCCGATCACGCTGGGGATCATCTTCCTGCTATTGTACCTTACATTCCGCAACGTCCCGGAGGCCCTGATCGTCATGCTCACGCTGCCGTTCGCGCTTGTCGGTGGCATCTGGTTTCTGTGGGTGCTGGGCTACAACACGAGCACGGCGGTGTGGGTGGGATTCCTGGCCCTGGCCGGCGTGGCGGCGGAAACGGGCGTGGTGATGCTCATCTACCTGGATGAGGCATACGAGCGTCGAAAGCAGGATGGCCGCCTCAATACGCACGCCGACTTGATCGCCGCGATCCGCGAGGGCGCCGTGGATCGGCTGCGGCCGAAGATGATGACCGTGGCCGCCATCACGTTGGGCCTGGCTCCGATTCTGTGGAGCGCGGGCACGGGCGCCGATGTGATGAAGCGGATCGCAGCGCCCATGGTTGGCGGTATGGTGACGTCAACACTGTTGACCCTGGCGGTGCTTCCGGCCATCTACTTCCTGTGGCGGCGGCTTCAGATGCGCCGCGAGCGGACTGTCGGTTCGGAAGGTGGCACACCGGATGTGCCGGAAGCGTACACCTAATCCATGGAAATCCTCGGAATCGACTTCGGACAGTTCGATCTGAACGCCTGGCTCAGCGAAGCCTGGCAGTTTGCCGGTCCAAAGCTGGCGCAGAGTCTCGGCATTCTCGCGCTGGCGACCATCATCTACTGGATTGGCATCCGCATCCTGCGGCGCATCGAACGCCGCGTGGTTACGCGAACCGCGACCGTCTACGATGATCTCCTCGTCCGGATGGCGCGCCGCGGCTTTCAGATCTCCGTCTTCTTCTGGGCGGCCTGGCGAGTCGCGGCCATCTGGACCCTGGCCGGCCAGGCCCGGTTCATCGCGGCGATGTGGATCGTGGCACTGTCGATTCCAATCAGCGGCTTCCTGGGTGGCGTGATCTTCGAGATCGAGCAGCGTCTGGCGCCGCAGACGAATACGACGCTGGACGACACGGCGCTGCCGATGCTCAACAAGGTGCTGCGGTTCGTCGTCGTGGGCGTAGGCGTTCTTATCGCACTCGAGTACATGGGGATCAATATTGCGCCTCTGCTGGCCGGCGCCGGAGTGGTCGGGCTGGCCCTGTCACTGGCCGCCAAGGACACTCTCTCGAATCTCATTGCGGGAGTGCTGCTCATTCTGGACAGGCCGTTCCAGGTCGGTGACCGGATCGAGCTGTGGAACGCGCCCAAAGAGACGGGGACGTGGGGCGACGTAGTGGAGATCGGCCTGCGCGCGACCAAGATCCGCAATCCGGACAACCTGATTGTCGTGGTTCCGAACAACGAGATCATGCGGCGCGACATCATCAACTATACGGCTTCCGGCTCGCACATTCGGCTTCGCATTCCCATGACCATCGCCTACGACTCGAACGAGCCGCTGGCGAAGAAGCTGCTGCTCCAGGCAGCGGAGGAGACCGAAGGCGTCAAGATGGATCCGGCGCCGGTGGTGATTGTGCGCAGCTTTGGGCCCTCGGAGGTCAACCTCCAGCTTCGCGTTTGGATTGACGATGCACGTCGGCGTCGCGCCGTGGCCGACTTGATCACGGCACGGGTGCGAGAGTTGTTCCAGGAGAACGGCATCGAGATCCCGTACCCGAAACGGGATCTGTACATCCGGAACGCGCCCGACAACACGCTGACTAAAGCCGGCGACGACGCAGGCAAAGACGATCGCCACGAGGAGAGATCGTGAAGAGGCTTTGCGTGGCCGTCTGCCTGCTTCTCGCGGCGGCGCCTCCCGCCCAGAGTCAGGTACCGGAGCAGGATCCGTCTCGCCTGCGGCCCCTTCGCGGTGCCTACCTGCTCACCGGGGCTAACCTGATAGATGGCCGTGGCGGACCCGTGCAAGAGAACGTTTCCGTGCTGATCTACAACGGCCTGATACAGGCCGTGGGCCAGCCCGACCGCATGCAGATTCCGCAGGGGGTCAGTCAAGTCGATGTCAGCGGCAAGTACCTTTTGCCGGGGTTCATCGATGTTCGCGCGTACTCCGCGAACGCGGCGATCCTGCGGGATCTCCTGTCCCGTGGGATCACGACGGTGGTCAACCCGACCTCCGCCCGGATAGGCGATGTGGACTTCCGGGACGCCGCCGGCTCCAGCTCGATGCCCGGTCCGCGGATGCTGACCTCCGGCCCTCCGCTCAGCGGGCAGTCCGGCTCCTTTCCCGGCGCCATTCAGATCCGGACCGAGGAAGAGATGACGGCGGCGGTCCAGGAGCAGGTTGATGACGCGGACCTGATCAGCCTGGTGGGTGGGCTGCCCCTGGAGCTGGTGCGCGCCGCCGTCTTTGCTGCCCGAGAGGATAAAGTGCCGGTTACGGCCGATGTGACGGGCACCAGCTGGATCATATTGAGCCGACTGGGCGTCGATCTTGTCGTGCGTCTGGTCTCCGGCCACCCCGACCTCCTGCCGGAGGCGGAGCGCGACGCCTACATGCGCGCTGTCCAGGCGGGCGATTCCGGGGCGATTCTCCGTTGGCTGGAGCTTCTCGATCCGGCCGGACCAGAGGTTGACGACATGCTGGGAGCGCTACTGGGTCGGGATGCCGCGGCGGCTCCGTTGCTGGTCTCGACCGAGTCTCTGCTGTTCTGTGGCGATCCCGAGTACCTCTCGCTGGTGAGTGAGTACGGTGGAAACGCCGAGCCTCGACCTGCCTCCGTGTGCCCGCCGGAGAGGTCTTCTCCCGAGTACCTGGCTCGGGCTGGCCAGGCATGGCGTAAGGCGCTGGAGGTCACGCGACTCCTGGACCAGGAAGAGGTTCGCCTGGTGGTCGGATCGGACGCGCCGTTCACCCCGCTACCTCCCGGAGCGAGCTTCCATCGCGAGCTGGAACTGCTCGTGGAGGCCGGTATCTCGCCTCTCGATGTGATCGGCATGGCCACCCGAAACGCAGCGTCCGCGCTCGGGATTCTGCATCGGACAGGGACGATCGAGGCAGGCAAGCGTGCCGACATGATCCTGCTGTCCAGGAACCCGTTGCAAGATATCCGGGCCACGCAGGAGGTCGAGTGGGTGATGCAGGACAGCAACGTCTTCGTACCGAACGACGGCGACGACGGATAGCCAGGACAGCGGATAATCAGGGGCAAGTCAGGGGCAGAGGGTGTCCCGGCGGTGCGTGAGGTCATCGATGACCTGGGCCTTGAACTCTTCCGGACTCCTTCCGTTCAGTAGACTGCCTCGATACTCCCGGATGTCCAGCAACTCGAGCCGCAGACGCACCTTCTTGAACAGGCGCGGGAACCGGTCTCCCGGCGCGTGTATGTGGTGCAACCCGCCGCTGTAGACCAGCAGCATCCGGCCATCTTCCGTGCCCAGCAGGATGTCCGCTATCCCGCCGCGGATGGTCATGGGGCGCCCATGCAGGTCCAGCCCCGTTGTCCGCTTCATGCGCCCTTCCGGCAGGATCACCACCAGGGCATCAGGGTCGCTGATGCGCTCCAGCACATCGTTCCACGTCTGATCCCGTTCGCGCGTGACCGAGACGACCTGGTTGGCCACGACCCGGAAGACCCTGCCGACCAGCGGACGCTCGACTGTCTTCTGGGCTACGGGTAGCACTCCGTGCCGGGCCATCTGCCAGAGGAGGCCGTTCGGGGCGGCGCCCGCGAAGATCGGCTCGTACAGGCTGGTGTGGTTGAGAATGGCCAGAACGCGCATTCCATCCCACGCTCTCTCCGGTTCGCGGCCAACCCACTGGACCGTGAACCGGAAGAAGACCTTGCTGACGAGCTTCACCGCCAGAAGAAACAGGAAGACGAAGACATACCGCATTGCCAGAACAGTGGGACGAAGCGTCCGCTGGGGTCAAGACCGGTGCACAGTGCCTTCCAGGTGGCGAGCGGCGGGCCTATCGGGGTATGTTGGCGCGCCCGCGGTCTCGATTGGGATGGCCGCCAGCAAACACAGGATTGCAGACGAGGTTCTGATGACAGCAGCCACGATGTCGCTGATAGGGATGATGGCCACGGCACAGGTTCCCATGGCCCCGGTCGACCTGGTTCCGCTGGTTGCCGTCGTTATGGGATTGCTCGTAGTGCTGATCCCGATTTCCGGGCTCACGGCTCGATTTGCCCTGAAGCCGATTGCGGAAGCCGTTGCCCGCATGCGAGAGAGCCAGGGATCGTCGCGGGAGGTGGCCATCCTCGAGCAGCGCGTGGCCTTGCTTGAACAGCAGTTGTCCAATGTGGAGACGGATGTGAATCGGCTGGAGGAATCCAGGGAGTTCGAGCGGCAGTTGAGGTCCGGGGAGGCCGATTCCTGAACCGGCTGGCGCCGCAACATTCGGCACTGCCTGGAGGCCGATTCGGGTCAACCTTGCGAGCGGGCTGATCCAGTCCGGGTCCCACGTCACGGCAGGAACGCGCCGTCCCCGATGGTCGGGGCGATTCCCTTGCGCGATGGCTGCCAATCCAGATGCCAGAGGAGGCATGGTATGTCCGTAGTACCTGTACGCAGCAGAGCAGCAGTGGTGGTGGGCGTCATGGGCCTTGTGGCCCTTTCGCCGTTGGCGGGGCGCCAGGCAGCGGCGCAGCAGGACTTCTCGGCGGTGCAGATCAAAGCCACCCATGTAGGGGGCAACGTGTACATGCTCGAGGGGAGTGGCGGAAACATCGGGGTGTCAACGGGTCCCGACGGAACGCTGATCGTCGACGACCAGTTCGCGCCGCTGGCGGACAAGATCCGGGCGGCCCTGCAGGAAATAGGGAAGTCGGCAGACCAGGCCCAGCTCAAGTTCGTGCTCAATACTCACTGGCATGGGGATCACACGGGCGGGAACGTGGAGTTCGGAGCCGAAGCGCCGATCATCGCCCACGACAACGTCCGGAAGCGTCTATCCACGCCACAGGAGATCATGGGCAACGTCACCGAACCCCTGCCCGATGAAGGCCTCCCGGTCATCACGTTCGCTGAGTCCGTGTCCATCCATTTCAACGGTGAGGAGATCAAGGCGATCTATCTCCCCAACGGGCACACGGATGGCGACGCCATGATCATGTTCACGGGCTCCAACGTCGTGCACATGGGAGATGACTTCTTTACCGGCCGCTTCCCGTTCGTGGACCTGAATGCGGGCGGAAACGCCATGGGGCTGGTGCACAACATTCAGAAGGCTCTGGAGGTGATTCCGGCTGACGCAACGCTGATTCCCGGTCACGGACCGGTCTCCACGGTGGAAGACCTGAAGGCGTACCACCACATGCTGATGGAGACCATTCACTACGTGATGGACAAGAAGAACGCCGGGGCCACGGTGGAAGAGATCCAGGCGGAGGGCCTTCCTTCCGAGTGGGACGAATGGGGCACCGGTTTCATCAACGCGGATCGCTGGATCGGCATCATATACCAGAGCCTCGCGCAAGGCGGGATGGAGCACCAGCACGAGGACGGGCTCCACGAGCACGATGGTGGTCACTGACCCGGATAGGAGACCCGCGCGGACGGCAATGAAAGCGCGCACCCGGTCCACACGGCTATGAGCGACGCGGAAAGAGACTCCTCGGACAGGACGCCCGGGCCCGAGCTGGCAGCAGACGGGTACAACGCCGGCTATGCGGACCGGCTCTACGAGCGAGCCCTGCGGGAGCGCGGGATTATCCCTCCGTCTCTCGCGTCGGAAGCCGCGGTGCGTACCGAGGCCACTGCGGCTCCCGAAGCCGCGCCGCGTTCCGACACGCCGCCGGTCTCGCCGGAAGGCGTGGCCTCCACCGAGGACCTGGAGGCGATGCTGCGGCTCGCGGCCATCGGGGGGGCGCTGGTGGAATCGTACCGCGACTTTGGACATCTCGGCGCCCGCCTGGACCCCCTGGGAACGCCACCGCCGCTCCACCCGATGCTCAGCCCGGAATTCCACGGCGTGGAACGAGGCGAGCTGGCCTCCATCCCGGCTTCGGCCGTGCAGCTTGAACGACTGGGCGCCACCGTTGGAGATGTCCTGGATCGGCTGGAAGAGGTGTACTGCGGCGCGATCGGCTACGAACTGGACCATGTGGAAAACCCGGCCGAGCGCGACTGGCTGATCGACTACATCGAGTCCGGGCGGCACACGCAGCCACTGTCCGCAACGGAGTCGCGCGACCTGCTGAACCGGCTGATCCAGGTGGAAGGCCTGGAGCACTTCCTGCACCGTTCCTACCTGGGCAAGAAGCGGTTTTCCATCGAGGGCCTGGACATGATGGTCCCCGTGCTGGACGCGGTGATCTCCGGGGCGGCGGACTGGGGCGTGCAACACGTGTTTCTCGGGATGGCGCACCGGGGCCGCCTGAACGTCCTGTCCCACATCATCGGCATCTCGTACGAATCGATCATTGCCGAGTTCGAGGAGGAGATCTCCAGGGGGATCCAGACTGCGTTGCCGGAGTCGGGCTCCGGGGATGTCAAGTATCACGTGGGCGGCAAGGCCCGGGTGGCGGAGATGGATCTGGAAGTACACCTGTCCCCGAACCCGAGCCATCTGGAGTTCGTGGACCCGGTAGTGCTCGGGATGGCCCGCGGGGCCAGGTTCGTGGAGGGCTCCGAGGATTCGGAGTGCATGCTCCCGATCCTCATCCACGGCGACGCGTCGTTTGCAGGGCAGGGCGTCGTGGCCGAGACGCTGAATCTGTCACGCCTCCCGGCCTATGAGACCGGCGGGACCATCCACGTGGTGGCCAACAACCAGCTGGGCTTCACTACCATGCCGCGCGACAGCCGCTCCACCCGGTACGCCAGCGACCTGGCGCTTGGATTTCGCATGCCCGTCGTGCACGTAAATGCGGATGATCCGGAAGCTTGCCTGGCGGCCGCCCGGTTGGCTGTGGACTACCGGTTTGAGTTTGGCGCCGATCTGGTCATCGATCTCATCGGCTACCGGCGGTACGGGCACAACGAAGGAGATGAGCCCGGCTACACCCAGCCACTCATGTATCGCAAGATCAACGATCTCCCGACCGTTCGGCAGAAGTGGGCCGAGCATCTGGTGGGAACAGGCGTCGTCACACGGGAGGAGGCCGACTCCGCATGGGACGACATGGCTGCCCGGCTCCACGCGGCGAGGGAGGCCATCCAGGCCGGCGACGAGGAGCCAACGGAAGCCTCGACCCCGCCGATAGCCTCGGCCCCGCCGGTGACCCGGCCGGAGGACTCGCCGGCCGGATTCCACACACCACCGTCTGTGGACACCGGCGTGCCGGCGGAACGGCTGCGCCAGCTCAACCAGGCCAGCCACGACTGGCCGGAGGACTTCGAGCTGTTTCACAAGCTGGGCCGGCAACTGCAGCGGCGACGCGATTCCGTGGACAGCGCGATCGACTGGGCGCATGCGGAGACGCTCGCCTTCGCCAGCCTGCTCACGGAAGGGATCCCCATTCGGTTCACCGGGGAGGACACGGAGCGTGGCACCTTCAGCCAGCGGCACCTGGTCCTGCACGACCGCTCGACCGGAGAGACCATCGCGCCCCTCCAGCGCCTCTCTGAGGACCAGGCGACGTTCGAGATCGCCAACAGTCCGCTGTCGGAGATCGCGACGCTGGGGTTCGAGTACGGGTTCAGCACCATAGCCGGACACGCGCTGGTGCTGTGGGAGGCGCAGTTTGGAGACTTCGCCAACGTGAGCCAGGCAGTCATCGACCAGTTCCTGGCGGCGGGCCACTCCAAGTGGGGGCAGGAGTCGCGGTTGGCGCTGTTATTGCCCCACGCCTACGAAGGCCAGGGTCCCGAGCACTCCAGCGCCCGGTTGGAGCGTTTTCTCCAGCTCGCGGCCCAGGGCAACATCCGCGTGGTCAACTGCACCACCCCGGCGCAGTACTTCCACCTCCTGCGCCTGCAGGCGCTGAGGCCCGATCGACGTCCGCTGGTCGTCATGACACCCAAGAGCCTGCTGCGGCATCCCAGGGCACGTTCGTCCCTCTCCGATCTGTCTGAGGAGCAGTTCCGGCCGGTGCTGGCCGAACCGGCCTCGAACGGGGAGGCTGCCCGGATCACCCGGGCGCTGCTGTGCAGCGGCAAGGTCTACTACGACCTGGTCACCTCGGAACACCGGGAGAAGTCCCCGGAGACGGCTATCCTGCGTGTCGAGCAGCTGTACCCGTTCCCCAGAGAGGAAATAGCGGCCGCCCTGGGCGTCTTTCCGGACCTGGAGGAGATCCGTTGGGTGCAGGAAGAACCCGCCAACATGGGAGCGTGGAGCTTCATACGTGACAGGCTCCAGGAGCTGGCGCCGCCGGGGAAAGGCCCGATGTACGTGGGTCGTCGGCCCAAAGCCAGCCCGGCGGAGGGGTACGCCGGGCGCCATGCAGAACATCAGAGGGCGATTGTCTCTGCGGCCTTCGCGCCCCGGGGGCCTTAGCCCCGGGGACTGTTTGCCCACCGGAATGGTGGGCGGAGGGAACGGCTAGCGCAGCCGGCGGGCTATCGTCCGCTTCATGTCGGTCAGCTCGGTGACCAGCCTCTCGTGCAGCGCATCGAGCTGGTCGAGGGATCCCTCTCCCTCACGCTTCAACTCCGCGAGTCGGTCTTTCGCCAGAGTGTGCTTGTGATCGAGCCGTGCGATCATAGCCTTGTACTTGACCTTGGCGGCGGCTTTTGCCTCGCCGATCTCATCACGCAGCCCATCCGCGCTCTCACGGAACTTCTCGACGGCAGCCTCGGTGCGGTCTACGAGGTTGTCGAAGTCGTTAGAGGTTTCAATTGTCATGCGACCCTCGTTCCACGGTAGTACAACAGGTGTCCCGCCAAACAGGCGGAACGGTACGGCCTGCATTCATAATGGACTGTGCGGGCGCATAATGCACCCCCTTGACCGGCGTCAGGGCCCGTGACCGGGACTCCCGACCACCAGGTTTTCGCGCAGAGGCACACGCGGGAAGGCACTGGCCAGCAGCGAGTAGCTGAACCCGAACAGGCCGAGGAAGCCGATGGAAATCAGCAACTCCGGCCAACCCAGGGGGAGGCTATCTCCTTGCCACGCCGACGGAACCACCAGGTTGTAGCGCTCGACCCAGAAGCCGACCAGGATCAGTACGGCCACGAACGCCAACCACCGCGGCTTGGTCTTGGGTGCCCGACCCAGGAGGAAGACGAACGGCAGGAAAAAGATCAGGATCATCTGCAGCCAGTAAATCCCGGCGAACACGGGGCTGTCTATCCTGGGAAGGAAGAAGTTCGCTTCCCGCGGCAGGTTCCCGTACCAGATCACCAGGAACTGGGCGAACCACAGGTAGGTCCAGAACACGACGAAGGCGAACATCAGCTTGCCCAGGTCGTGGAACTCGAAGCTGCCCCACAGCGGAGTGTGGCCGTGCCGGTTGTTGTGCCGGTTGGCCATGATGGCGACCAGCGCCAGCATACACAGCCAGCCACCCACGAAGTAGTACGGCCCCCATACGATGCTGACGAATCCCGGGGTAAGCGACATGATGAAGTCCCAGGAGAGCAGCGAGTAGATGAACACCCAGCCGAGAATCAGGACGGGCGCCAGCTTCGACATCCAGCTGCGGCTCCGCTCGATCTCGACCTGGTCACCCCGCCAGTTTCGTGACAGGCGCAGCGCCAGGGCGCGGCGCCACCCTGTCTGCTGCTCGGCGACCAGCGGGGCATCGGCGCGGAGCGAGAGTCGCAGATACATGAGCCCGAACGCGTAGAGGACGAACAACAGCACCCCGTTCCGCAGGAAGATCCCGTCCAGCGTCAGCCAGGTGCGGTTGAGGTGCTCGGTCTCGACCGGTCCCAGCCACGGAATGACGTACTCCGCGCCCAGGTACAGGGACACGAACACGAGGAACGAAATGGGGAGGAAGGCGGCCGTTGCCTCGGCCAACCGGCGGAATCCCTTGCCCCAGTGTCCTTTCGCCGCGGAGAGAACGGCCCCGAATACGACTCCACCCATGGCCAGCGCGGACCAGAACAGGAAGTTCATCCACACGCTCATCCAGGCCCGCTGTGGCGCCGAGCCCAGCGCGAGGTAGAAGCCGACCGCGCCGACCGCGATGGCGGCCAGCCAGATGATCAGCCACTTGCCGGTACCGGTGCTCAGCGTGGCCAGCCCCTGTTCCGTGGTCCTGACAGGCCTCGGGGCGCTCATTGCTCGCCTCCCGCCTGTTCGGCCTCCGCCGCTCTGGTTGCCCTGGCCGCGACGGAATCAGCCGGAAGCACGACGCCCGCTTGCAGCTGCCGCACCCAGGCGACGATGTACCAGCGCTCGTGCGGTGGCACGCGTCGGTAGGGAGGCATGAGTCCTCGCCCGTTGGCGATGATCCCCCAGATGTACCCATCGGAGAACTCGCGCGCCCGATCCGTACGCAGGTCCAGCTGCGGAAGGGCCGGGATTCGGTTCGGTCCCACGACCGAGCCGTCACCGGCGCCGGCCTGTCCGTGACACGGCGCGCAGAACCACAGGAAGCGCTCGAAACCGAGCGTCAGCTCCGCCGTGCCCACCTCGGGCATGGTGAGCGTCGATCGGTACGGTGCCCTCGACCGCGGTCCACGGCTGCTCTTCGTACGTTTCCACCCCGGCCTGTGTGCTCATCGTAGAGAAGATGGGCACGCGCTTGATCTGGTCGTCGCAGCCGGTCAAGAGCGCGGCCAGCGGCACGAGGACCAGCAAGGCACGGCTCGAACCAGCCAGCCGCGATATGCCGCGCGAGAGAGAAGCCGGCGTCGTCATGCCTGCACCTCGACTTCTACCGCCCCGTTGTCTCGCACCAGCTGTTCCGCCTGCTGTCTGTCCGCTCCCTCCACCGACACGAACACGCCGAACCGGTCTACCGAGAACTCCTTCCGGTAGCTGGCCTCCAGCTTGAGCGTCGGCCGCCGGCTGTGCACGAGGACCGCCATGAACGCGAAGATCCCGGTGAGCAGGATCGTCAGCTCGAACATCACGACGATGAACGGCGGGATCGAGACGATCGGTTTGCCTTGCGTGACCAGCGGGTACGCCAGGGAAGTCCCGGCCGTAAGCAGCAGGCCCGTGGTGCAACCCGTGAGCCCGCCGATCAATGCCCACAGACCGACCGGAGACCCGGTGATCCCCACCGCCTCCTCGAGCTCTTCCGATGGAATCGGGGAGAACACCGTCATCTCGGTGTGGCCGGCATCGCGAAGCTGCTTGATGGCGCCGGCCGCCACGGTGGTGAACTGCGCCAGGATCCCGCTCATGACCGCCTCCGCGCCGTCATGTCCCGGCCCCCCATCAGTCGCCCTCCATGTTCTTGTGCCCGTGCGCGAGATGTTCCTTGACCTCGGCGATGCTGATGGTCGGCATGGTGCGCGAGAACAGCAGGAACCAGAAGAAGAACCAGGCAAAGCTCCCTACAGTGATCGCGATCTCGACCCAGCTGGGCGTGTACACGCCCCAGCCGCCCGGCTCGTACTGGTGAGCCAGCGACGTGACGAAGATCACGAGGATCGTGATCAGGAAGAGGGCCTTGATGCTGCGCCGGATCTTCCGCCACCACAGGGCCTGCGGGGCGACCACGTTGCAGAACACCATGGTCCAGAACGGGCCGGCGTAGTGTCCGCGCGCCCGCCACAGGAAGCTCTCCTGCTCGATGGGATCCGCCGAGTACCAGGCCAGGAAGTACTCGATGGCATAGGCGTATCCAACAATCAGCGACGTCAGCAACAGCAGCTTCGCCATGTTGTCGAAGTGATACTTCGTGACGTAGTTCTCCAGCCCGAACGCCCAGCGGAGCGGGATCATCAGCGTGATGACCATGGCGATCCCGGAGAAGATGGCTCCCGCGACGAAGTACGGGGCGAAAATGGTGGAGTGCCAACCCGGAACCACCGAGAGGGCAAAGTCCCAGGACACGACCGAGTGCACCGACAGCACCAGCGGCGTAGCGATCCCCGCCATGTACAGGTAGGCCCGCCGATAGTGACGCCATTCGTTGACAGTGCCCTGCCAGCCCAGCGACAGGAGCCCGTAGATCTTGCTCTTGAAGCCCGTAAACTTGTCGCGCAGGACCGCGAAGTCGGGAATGAGCCCCGTGTACCAGAAGATCAGACTGATGGTGAAGTACGTACCGACCGCGAACACATCCAGGACCAGTGGCGACCGGAAGTCCGGCCAGATCTGCCGCTGCGACGGGTACGGCATCAGGTAGTAGAAGTACCACACCCGGCCCAGGTGGATCAGCGGGAACAGACCCGCCGTCATCACCGCGAAGATGGTCATCGC
>JBDHIQ010000216.1:0-10867 GCA_039587395.1 Gemmatimonadota bacterium | reverse complement strand
ATAACCAGGCCTACTCCGGCACCCTCGGCGGCCTCACGACCGGGATGAAGCTGTCCACCGGTGTCTCCATCAGCATCAGCAACGCCACCGGTACCGGTTTCGATGCCACGGCCAGCCACGCGCGAACGGCGCTGACGTGCTCCCTTGTCGTGTCCGCATCCGTGAAGGGAACGCCCACCTGTCCCTGATCCAGCCAGGTTGAGATTTCGTTGACGGGCGTCCGCCATCCTCACCGGGATTCCGATACATCAATTCAACTCCCGGCAAAGGCTCAGACGTGTCCGCTCGCCGCAATGAGATTCTCTGCATCGCAGCCGGCTCGACAGGTCGTTTCCGCCCCTGCGGAAGCACCCTGCCGGAACTGCTCATCGCCTGCTCCATGCTGGCGATCCTCTTCGCGGCGGTGCTGCCGCTCCGCTCCTGGCTGGACGGAATCTCTCTCGATCGCTCCGCTCAGCTGGCCATCTCCCACTTGAACCGGGCGCGGATGTCCGCTGTCAGCCGCCGCGCCACACTGCGCGTGCGTGTGTCCGGCCCCGGCGAGATCCTGCTGCTGGCTCCGGACGGCAGTCGGATCTCCTCGACACGCCTGGCGGGAGACGGTCTGGCCGGGCTGGATTCGATCAGGCTCCGGCCACCCACGCTGCGCTACAACGCGCGTGGGCAGGCATCGGCCGGGAGCCTGTACCTGTACAAGGGCCGTCGCGGAGTCAGGATCGTGAGCAATTTCGTGGGGCGGCTGCGGGTGGTCAGGATATCGCCTTGAGCGGGAACGAATAACGGCGAGGCAGAACACTCCCGTTTCCTGCAAAAAGTGCGAGTGACTGCAAATTTACTTCACGATCCTGCGCCATCGTAGCATTCGTATAACCCTATTTTTAAACGACTTAGATGCCTGGTCAGTGCAGGCAGCCTTCTTGCCCATGGTTACGTCGCTGCTCCGGCCCACTGCGCGGCCGGCACGGACAAAGGGTCAAAAAGGACAGATCCCTCGAATGCCCATACATAACCGTCGACTCGGGTCCGAAGGCGTCACCATGGCCGAGCTCATCATCGCGATCGTGATATTCGCGATTCTGGCGGCCCTGAGCTACGGAGCCTATCGGCAGTACAACGAGGCCCTGGTCACGCGGTCAGCCGCCAATCAGGTAGCCGCGGACATCGCGCTGGCCCGCAGTCAGGCCATCAAACGGCGCGGCAATGTGTCCATCGTGGTGGACGAGCCGGCACGATCGTATGTGATCCGGGATGACGCGGGAAACCTCTACAAGACTCGGTATTTCGACGACGATTCGGATCTGCCGCTGCGCTTCATCGAGACGCCAAGTCCTGACTCGATCACCTTCAACTCGCGCGGGTTCGTGGTTGGAACGCTGATCCCCGTGGATGTAGGGCGCCGCAATCGATGGTACCGCGTCACGATGACCGCGGTCGGCCGCACGCAAATCACCAAGCAACCGTAGAGAGATGCCGAAAGATACGCAGTCACCGGGAGCCTCTCGACTCCGCGACACGGCGGGGCTCGGGCTCATCGAAGTCATGGTTGCCCTGATCCTGTTCGCGGTGGGCATGCTGGCCGTTGCCGGCATAGGCCTGCAGGTAGCCGCTCAGAACCGTTGGTCCGACTGGCAGACAGATGAGACGCTGGCGGCCCAGGAGATTCTGGAGCGCGTGCAACGAGCGGGCTATGCGACCGCAAGCAGCGGCTCGGACACGGTCACCGTCGGCCACACGACGTACCGGGTGACCCGCACGGTCACGCAGCTGGCGAATCGCGTCAGGCAGGTGCAGGTCACCGTAGCGACAGCCGGTGGGACCCGATCGAGAACCTTCACAAGCCGACTGTACGAGCCGCGCCAGCTGCCTGCGGCGCCCTGACGTGGCCGGCAAACCGTTGATTCCGGAGATACGTGCTCAAATGAGGACGACGCGCAAGAAATCAGGATTCACGCTTATTGAGGTGCTGGTCGCACTGTCCGTGGCCGCGATACTCGGGGTGACCATCTCGGGCCTGGTCATCGGGCAGCAACGCTTCTATCGGCACGCCGATGCGACCATCGTTTCTCAGCAGAACATGCGGGCGGCGCTGGATCTCATGACGGCGGAGATCCGGATGGCCTCTCCGACCGACCTCATCGCGGCGACGCCCGATTCCGTCGCGTTCCGCGCGGACCTGATTCGCGCCGTGGTGTGCGACTCTACGGGCCCCGACGAAGTGACCCTGTTCGTATACGACACGGTGACGACGATGAATCTCGGTATCGGATTCCGGGGCGCCGCCTTCTCGGGGCCCTACGACTCCGCGTTCGTCTATGCGGACAGCTGGACGCCCAGTGTGGGTGCCGTCGGATCGGCCGCCGAAGCGGTGTGTGTGGCCAACGGCGCGCCCGCCGGAATGGGCACCAAGTTCTACCGGCGCGTGACCGGCTGGGGAAGCCAGTTCGCAGACGTGCCGGATCGAGGGTCGGTCGTGCGGTTCTACGGAAGACTCAGCTACCGGTTCGGGGGCTCCAACTTCTCGAACGGCAACATGGCGATCTGGCGCAACAGCCAGGAGCTGGTGTCGCCGTTCGCGACGGGTGCCGCCTTCCAGTACGTCATGGCCGACGGCAGCGTTCGCACAAGCGTGCCGGGCCCTCAATTGGCCGACGTGGCGTCGGTACGTATCATCGCCAGCACAATGGGCAA
Organism: Gemmatimonadota bacterium; assembly: GCA_039587395.1. Taxonomy (GTDB): domain Bacteria; phylum Gemmatimonadota; class Gemmatimonadetes; order Palauibacterales; family Palauibacteraceae; genus JBDHIQ01. The sequence goes on along the minus strand of JBDHIQ010000216.1, from coordinate 8,179 downwards.
CGGACCCGACCTGTCGGGCGTGCGGAACAGGGCCATCCTCGACGTTCCGCTCCGGAACTGAGGCGAGGCACCGATTGACGCGCCGGAACGACATACGCAGGCGGATCGATCCATACGAGACGAGAGGGCGGACAGGGCTAAGTATGTGTAAGAATGGGCGGTTGGGACCGTGTAGCGCGGTTGCTACACTCGGTTTGACACGGGGATTGGCCGGTCTTAGCTTTCGTCGTCCTGCCCAGCCCGTCCTGGCTTAGTGTTCTAAAAGGACGCGTATCTACATGCTGCCATTCGGCTTAAGCCGCAAAAAGGTGACTGTGGGGCTCGATGTGGGGAGCGGGTACATCAAGGCCGCGGTTATCGATCACAGCAAGGACGTGCCCCAACTCGAGAAGGTGGCCATCGCCCCGATCGAGGACGACGCTATTGTCGATGGGGAGGTGGTCGATCCCGGCCTGGTCGCCGACGCGATACAGCGATTGTTCGAACAGGAAGGAATCGATCAACGCGACGTCGTGATCGGCGTGGGTGGCCGTGACGTCATCATCAAGCTCATCAAGATGGATCGGATGGAGGAGGCGGAGGCCCGCGAGGTGATCCCGTGGGAGGCGGAGCAGCACGTGCCGTTCGACATGGACAATGTGCAGCTGGACTTCGAGATCACCGATCCGGACTCAGAGGGCCTGCAGATGACCGTGCTGCTGGTTGCGGCCAAGCGGGAGCTGGTGGAGAACCGGGTCGCCCTGCTTCAGCAGTCGGGCCTGAACGCGCGCGCCGTCGATGTCGAGGCGTTCGCGCTTCACAACGCCCTCGAGGTCAACTACCCGGCAGCAATGCAGGGAGTGACAGCGTTGGTCAATATCGGGCACGACACGACAACCGTGAACATTCTGGATGATGGCGCCTCACGTTCGGGACGCGGGAGCTGACGCTGGATCTGCAGCGGGAAAGGGCGCTCACGGCCGAGGAAGCGCGCGTCGCGCTGCGCGGCGAGAGCGCCGACTATGAGTTGCGGGAATTCCTGACGGAACGGGCCCAGGAAGTGGCGCGTGGCGTCGAAAGGGCGACCGCCTTTCTGGAAACCGGCGAGCTGGGTTCCGGCATCGGAAGGCTGTACCTGTGTGGTGGAGGGGTGGGGGTGCCGGGTCTGGCGGAGGTTCTCGCCGAGCGACTGCAGGTGGAAACCCACGTGGCGAGTGCCGTCGAACGCGTCCAGGTGAAGGCCGATGCGGCCGATTTCCTGGAGCTGCAGGAGATGGCGCCGATGCTAATGCTGGCGGTGGGGCTGGGGCTCCGGCGGATCCAGTGAACCGCATGGGTACTCAAGGATTCTACCGGGGACGAGAAGGCGGATGATTGAAGTCAATCTTCTTCCCGAATCACAAAAGACGCGTGGCGGCGGCCGCAGTAAGCGGGGCGCTGGTTCGGGCGGGCTGAAGACGCTGTCGGGCGGCCGGAATAGCTGGAGCATCGTGCTGCTGATCGCGGGCGTGCTCGTTCCCGTCGCGATCCTGGTGTTGTGGCTTGGACAGCGATCCGAGGCTCGCGGGCTCGAGGACCGGCTGGAGGCTGCCACGGCAGACTCCGCACGACTGGCCGATCTGCGGGCTATCAGCGACAGCCTGACCGAACGGCAGCAGCTGATCCGGGAGCGGGTCGCTCTGGTGGAGCGCCTGGACCGGAACCGGTTCGTATGGCCGCATCTGATGGATGAGGTAAGCCGGGCCGTGCCCGACATCGTCTGGCTGGTCAGTCTGGAGCAGGTGAATCCGCTTCCGGACGTGACGGTACAGATCCAGGGGATGGCGGCCAACCCGCTGGCGATCACGGAATTCGTGCGCAACCTCCAGGCATCCGAGTACCTGAGGGACGTTCAGATACTGGGAAGCCAGCAGCAGGAGGTGAGCGAGGAGCTTTCCGTGCAGGCGTTCACGCTGGTCGCCACGTATCGCCAGCCACCGGGTGGCCTGACAACAGAGGCGGTCGTCGAACCGCCGGGATCATAGCGATGGCTCTACTTCCTGAAGATCCGAAGGATCAGTATCGACTGCTTGGAGCAATCGTCCTCCTGGCCGCCGGCGCGCTGTACTACCTGTATGTGCACAAGCCGAAGACGGCCGACTTCGAGGAGATGGCCCAGCGGATCGAGGAGATCGAGTTCCAGAACGACCTGGCGGAAGCGAGGATGGAGAACCTCGAGGCCGTGCGGCGCGACCTGGAGCTGGGAGAGCGGCAGTTCGCCGTGCTCGAGAGACTGGTGCCGGCACGCGGTGAGATTCCGGCCATCTACGAGGCCATCGCCTCGCAGAGCCAGACACTCGGACTCCAGCTGATCAGCGTGGTCCCCGTGGAGCCGGAAACGGTTCCGGGGGGATACTTCCTGGTCCAGAACTGGGACATGGAAGTAGAAGGCCAGTACCACGACATCGGCGCGTTTCTGAGCAGGGTGGCGTCGTTTGACCGCATCGTTCGCCCGGCAATCACAGAGATCACGCCGGCCGGAGAGACCAACTCCGGTCGTCAGTTGGTGCGGGCCAAGTTCGGTCTGGAGACGTTCGTCCTGCCGCCGGAAGGCGTCGTGACGGAGGAGGTCGGGACGACGGAGGGAGGGGGCGACAGTGAGTAACATGTCTGCTGCACGAGCCCGTGGACGGATTGCCGTCCGATCGACGTCCCTGATTATCGGCCTGTTCACCGTGCTCATCTGCGCTCCGATGGTCAGCGCGCAGCAAGCGGAACAGGCTCAAATCGATACGATGAGAGTCTACGAGCGGGAGATCTTCGAGTACCCGTCGTTTGACAGACGGGACCCGTTTCTCGCATTGACTGCCGGCACGGCAATAGGTCCGCGATTCGAGGACCTGGCGCTGGTCGGCGTGTTGTTCAGCCCGGAGGCAGGCAGCGTCGCGAACCTGACGGACGTCAAGACAGGCAAGCGGTATCGGACTCGGGCCGGAGACCGGCTCGGCGATATTCGCGTTGTCACCATTCGCGAAGACCAGGTCGACTTTGTCATCACCAGCTTCGGCGTGAGTCGACAGGAGACCCTCCGGGTCACACGAGAGAAGGAGCAAGACGGATGATCGCCAAGTTCCTCCTCGCCCTCGTTCTGACCGCCTGGAGCGGGAATCCGCCCTCCGATGTGAGAGAGGTGCGGATCGCCCCGGCCGGTCATGAGACGGAGATCACAGTACTCGTCCAGGGCGATGTTTCGGTCACCGACTTCATGCTCACCAATCCGCCCAGGTTGATCCTCGATCTCGAGAGGGAGAGGTGGGGTGGTGCGGGTGCGGTCGAGCCAGTTCCGGCCAGATGTGGTACGGCTGGTGTTCGACCTTACGGCCAAGTTGGAATACGACGTGGACAGCACGGCGGACGGAGTCCATGTGCGGTTCGAGAATCCAGGGGAGAGTTTCTCCCTGTGGAGCAGTGGACCGGCTGCCGGCGCACGCGTGGCAGAGGCGGAGCCTCCACGGGCCGTCATGGGTCCGGGTGCCACCGCTGCCACGGCGTCGACCGCTGGAACCGGAATGGGCGTGCAGGCCATGCAGCCGCGGATCACGGTCAACTACGACAGCGCCAGTATGCTGGACGTGTTGGCCGGATTCTCCGAGTTCGCCGGCGTGTCGATCGTTCCCAACGGCGGCGCAGCCGATGTAGCGGTCCGCGGAATCGACATCCGGGACCAGCCGTGGGATATCGCGCTGAGCGCGATCCTTTCGGCGCAGGGTCTCGGCTGGAATACGACGGACAGCGGGATCATCATCGTCGATAAGCTCGAGAATCTGCGGGCGCGCGATACGCTGCTCTCGGAGACGAGAGTCATGCGGATCAACTACGCGAGCGCGGACTCGGTGGCCGCGACCCTGGCTCAGCTTGCGACACCGCAGCGCGGCCAGGTGGTGGCGTATGCCGGGACGAACTCGGTGATCGTCACCGACGCGCCCTCCGTCGTCGCCCGGATGGACTCCATTGTTCGCGCTCTCGACAAGCGGACGCCGCAGGTCGCGATCGAGGCCCGGATCGTGTTCGTCGATCGCTCGGACGTGTTCGAGCTCGGTATCGTATACGATCTCAAGGAACGCGACGGTGGCTTCGTCGAGCAGGGCATCAACGACGTGATCGCCGTTCCCGACCCGAACGAGCCGCCGCAGCTGGTGGACACGGATGGGGACGGGATTCCGGATCAGGCGTTCTTCAAGCGCACGAACGAGACGCTGGTCAACATCGGGGGCGATGCGCTCGCCACGCTGGCCAATGCCAATGACCGCGTCGTGTCACCGGCTCTGCAGATCCTCACCGCGGTGGCGTTCGGGGAATTCTCGCTGTTCACGTTCATCGAGGCGCTGGAGGCGCATCAGCTCTCCGACGTCCAGGCCGTACCTTCGATCCGCGTGGTGGACAACCACCACGCGCGTATCCACGTCGGTGAGAAGACGCCGATCAGGGTTCTCGAGGCGGGGGCACAGACCGAGCAGGCGCGAGTCAACGTGCAGTTCGAGGAGACCGGGATCATCCTGGACGTGACGCCGCACATCACGAACAACAACCAGATCCTGATGGACCTGTCCGCCGAGCGCTCGGCGCTGGACGTGGGTCCGTCGGACGTCGGCTTCATCTTCAAGAAGCAGCTTGGCGAGACGCGGCTGCTGCTCAGCGATGGGGAGACCGCGGTCATCGGCGGGCTGACTCTGAGCGAGGTGGAGCGCAGCGTGTCAGGTATCCCGGGACTCATGAACATTCCGCTACTTGGCTACCTGTTCCGGACCACAAAGGAACAGGAGTCGAAGACGGACCTGATTATCCTCGTTACGCCGCACATCGTGTGGCCGGAGGACATGCAGCCGCCGGGCCGGTAGGCGTTGATCGACCGGAGCGGCTCCGTACATTGGGGCCCGGCAGACGCCGGGCCCCTTTCTTTTTTGGAGCATGAAGATGTTTGAGCACTTTCGATTCACCACGGCAGGGGAATCGCACGGCAAAGGCCTCGTCGTCATCGTCGAGGGCGTTCCGGCAGGCCTCCCGCTGAGCGCTGCGGACGTGGCGGCCGAGCTTGCCCGCCGACAGGGAGGGCACGGGCGCGGCGGACGGATGCAGATCGAGCGCGACGCGGGCGAGATCTCGAGTGGCGTCAGGCTGGGGGAAACGCTCGGCTCGCCGTTGTCCATCTGGATGCCGAACCGCGACTTCGACAACTGGCGGGTGCCGATGTCCACGGAGCCGCAGCCCGGCGCAACCGTGGAAGAGCTGCGGCGCGTGTACCTTCCCAGACCCGGTCATGCCGATCTGGTCGGGCTTCTCAAACGCCCGCGAGACCGCGGCCCGGACCGCCGCCGGTGCGGTCGCGAAGCGACTCCTGCGGGAGTTCGACATCGCCATCGGCAGTCACGTAGTGAGAATCGGCGACGTCGGCGTGGCCGCGATCGAACCCCTGCCCGTTGACATCAACGCGGCGGCGGAAGCCTCGCCCGTCCGGTGCCTGGACCTGGAGGCCGGGCGTGGAATGGTGGCCGCGATCGATGCGGCGGGAGCCGTCGGTGACACCCTGGGTGGGGTCTTCGAGGTAGTGGCACGTGGCGTACCCGTGGGGCTGGGGAGCCACGTGTCGTGGGATCGCAAGCTGGATGGACGTCTTGCCGGTGCGCTGATGTCCATCCACGCCATGAAGGGGGTGGAGATCGGCATGGGCTTCGCCTCCGCCCGGGTCCGTGGCTCGGATGTGCACGACGAGATCGACCAGGAAGCGGCACGGCGTCTCACGGGCGGGTATCGTCGCCGGCGCAACAACGCCGGTGGCACGGAAGGCGGCATGACGACCGGAGAGCCACTGGTTGCCCGCGTCGCGATGAAGCCGCTCAGCTCGCTGCGACGTCCCCTGGACAGCGTGGACCTGAAGACGGGGGCGCCGGCCAAGGCCGAGCGCGAGCGCAGCGACGTCTGCGCGGTCCCGGCAGCGGGCATAGTCGGTGAGGCGATGGTGGCGCTGGTGCTGGCGGACGCGATGCGAGAGAAGTTCGGTGGCGATTCGCTGGCTGAAATGCGGGCCAACTACGACGCCTACCTGGATCGCATCAACGCGAGGGGTGGGTGACGGCCCCACGCCGCATCGTGCTGGTCGGGTTCATGGCTTCCGGCAAGACCACGGTCGGCCGACTGCTGGCGGCGAGGCTCGGCTACGCATTCATCGACCTGGACCAGCAAGTGGAGATACGAGAGGGCCGCACCATCCCCGAGCTGTTTCGCGACGGCGGCGAGGCCGCGTTTCGCGAGGCGGAGGCGCAAGTGACCCGGGAGCTGGATGTGCTGTCCGATGTGGTGATCGCCACTGGTGGGGGTTGGATGGCACGGCGGGAGCTGTCCGATCGCTGGCCGGGGGCGCTGCGGATCTGGCTTCGTGTGGCACCCGGGACCGCGCTCGCGAGAATCGGCGCCGGGCAGGCCTTCCGCCCGATGATCGATCCGCAGAATCCGGAAGGGTCGCTCCGGCGCCTGTTGGCCAAACGCGAGCCGGAGTATCGTCGCGCCGAGTTGCACGTGGAAACCGATGACAGACAGCCTGGGTAGCTTAACAGTTCTGAAGCCTCCGGAATCCATTGTCCGGAGGAGTGTCCCAAATAGAGACAGGATCGAACCAGTGAAGCATCTCGTCATCGTCGAGTCACCGGCAAAGGCCAAGACGCTCAAGGCATACCTGGGTGAGGGCTACCAGGTGGAAGCCTCGGTGGGGCACGTGCGTGATCTCCCCAAGAGCGGTCTCGGCGTCGATGTCGAGAACGGCTTCGAGCCCGAGTACGTCACCATCCAGGGCAAAGGGCCGGTCCTGAAGAAGTTGCGGGCGGCGGCAAAGTCGGCGGACGACATTCTGCTGGCCACGGACCCGGATCGCGAAGGGGAGGCCATCGCCTTCCACATCGCGATGGAGCTCGGGTACGAGAAGGACGATGGTGCGCGCTTCCGGCGTGTTGCGTTCAACGAGATCACCCGGAGCGCCGTGCAAGAGGCAATCGCGCACCCGGGCGACCTCGACATCTCGCGCGTAGATGCCCAGCAGGCCCGTCGAGTTCTCGACCGCCTGGTGGGCTACAAACTGTCCCCGCTCCTCTGGAAGAAGATCAAGCCGGGTCTCTCGGCCGGCCGGGTGCAGTCGGTGGCCGTTCGGCTGCTGGTGGAGCGAGAGAGAGAACGCAGAGCCTTCCATACCGCCGTCTACTGGGATCTGCGGGCCCAGCTGACCGAGAACGGCAAGGAATTCTCGGCGGTCCTGGTCACACTGGACGGCACTTCAGTGGCATCCGGCAGGGACTTTGACGAGTCCACGGGGCGCGTGAAGGCGGGGCGAGATGTCGTCCTGCTCGACAGCCTGCAACAGGAAGCCAACCGGAAGCTCAATCTCGGGGCTCGCGAGACGATGCGCATCGCGCAGGGTCTCTACGAGGACGGCCTGATCACCTACATGCGCACGGATTCCGTGCATCTGTCGGGCCAGGCCATCGCGGCAGCCCGCGCCAAGGTGTCGGACCTGTACGGTGACGAGTATTTGAGCGGCAGCCCGCGCCAGTACCGGACCAAGACCAAGGGTGCGCAGGAAGCGCACGAGGCCATCCGCCCGGCCGGCACGAAGATGCCAACGGCTGGCGAGCTGGGTCTGGAGGGAAGACGGAAGTCCCTGTACGACCTGATCTGGAAACGCACCGTCGCCACGCAAATGGCCGACGCGCGGCAGAAGCACCTGACCGTGCTGGTGGACGCGGACGGCGCTACGTTCCGGGCTACCGGCAAGGTGCTGGAGTTTGCCGGCTTCTTCCGCGCCTACGTGGAAGGCTCCGACGACCCCGAGATCGCCCTCGAGAACCAGGAGGTTTTGCTTCCGCCGCTGGCCGAGGGGGACCGGCCCGAGTGCGAGAAGCTCGAGGCCGTGTCACACGAAACGAAGCCGCCGGCCCGGTTCACGGAGGCGACGCTGGTCAAGGAGCTGGAGGCCGACGGAATCGGCCGGCCGAGCACCTACGCCTCGATCATCTCCACGATCCTGGATCGCGGGTACGCCGCGCGCGCGAACAAGCAGCTGGTTCCCACGTTCATGGCGTTTGCCGTGACGGCGCTGCTCGAGGAGCACTTCCCGGATCTGGTGGACACCGGGTTCACGGCCGAGATGGAGAGCGAGCTGGACTCCATCGCAGCC
>JBDHIQ010000215.1:0-6384 GCA_039587395.1 Gemmatimonadota bacterium | reverse complement strand
CCGGACACCTGGGAGTACGGTCGGCGACGTACGGCAACGTACCGCTGGAGGTTCCGATAGCCGGCAAGACCGGGACGACGAACGACGCGACGGACACGTGGTTCGTGGGCTTCAGCCCTGAGCTGGTCACGACGACGTGGATCGGTTTCGACCGGCCGGCCCGACTCCATCTGAATGCCTACGGGGGGACCGACCCGGCCCCCGCCGCCGGGATGATCCTTGGCTGGTACTACCGGGACCGGGAACCGCCTGCGGAGTGGCCGCGGCCACCCGGATTGACGGACCGGACGGTGGACAGCTCCACCGGCCTCCTGGCCACGCCGTGGTGCCCCATCGAGCTGACATATACCGAGGTCTTCCTGCCGGGAACGGAGCCTACCGAGACCTGTGATGTCCATGGCCCGTGGGGTATCCGCCAGCGGGCGGACAGCCTGTCGATCCCACCGGGGGAAGATGTCGACTGGGACTGAGCCGCCTCAGGCGGGCTCGACGCCCTGTGGCGTAATCCGCTGCAAAAGCCGTGTGTGACGCGCAGGCGGCCGGGCCGCCACCGGGGGAGCCCGGTCGGCGGTGGTCGGGGAAACGCCGCTCCGCTGCTCGGCGGACAGTGGCTTCTCCGAGATGGAAATGGCCCGCGCCAGCCGGTCCGCCGCCAGCCCGGCGCTCGCCTCGTCGGCCGCGTGGATCATCGCGATAAGATCGCCCTGTTCGACCGGGTCCGAGAGGCACACCTCGAGGACGAAGCCCACGCGCGGATCCACCTCATCCTCCACCCTGGTCCGGCCGGCTCCCAGCTCCACGGCCGCCCCGCTGGACCGGGGCGACCGGAAGACGATCCGGATCCGCCACCACCCGTGGATCGCCACCCTGGCGCTCCACCTGCCGGATGAAACGCTCGGCGGCGCTGCCATCGGCCAGCAGGCGCTCCAGGCGTGTGGTCGCCTCGTCCCGCGTGGAGCTGACTCCGGCACTCACCAGGAGCTCGGCAGACAGGGCCAGGGTCACTTCGCGCAAGTCCGTGGGCCCGCCCCCTAGAAGACACTCGATGGCCTCTTTCGCCTCCAGCGCATTCCCGATGGTCCGACCCAGCGGTGTTTCCATGTCCGTCACGAGACCGGTCGCCCGCACTCCCTCGCTGGCGGCCAGGTCGACCAGGACACGCCCCAGCTCGAGCGCCTCCGCCTCATCCTGCATGAACGCGCCGCGTCCACACTTCACGTCCAGAACCAGCGCTTCCACGCCTTCGGCAACCTTCTTGGAGATGATGCTCGATGCGATCAGCGGCACCGATTTGACCGTGCCCGTCACATCGCGCAGGGCATAGAGCCTGCCGTCCAGGGGCGTGATTTCCGGGGTCTGGCCGATCACCGCACAGCCGACGTCCGCCACGATGGCTTCGAACTCGTTCAGCTCGAGCGCGGTTCGAAACCCGGGGATGGACTCATACTTGTCCAGCGTGCCGCCCGTATGGCCCAGTCCACGGCCCGAGATCATCGGCACCCGCAGACCGGCCTCAGCCACCAGGGGAGCCAGGATCAGCGATACCTTGTCTCCCACGCCGCCGGTCGAGTGCTTGTCGACCGCCGGCGGTCCATCCCCGGAGAAATCCAGCTGCCGGCCCGACTCGATGATCGTACGGGTGAGCGTGGCCAGCTCGGACGGATCGAGTCCACGAAAGAACACCGCCATGAGGAAGGCCGACATCTGGTAATCGGCCACCCGGTCCTGCATGTAGGACTGGAAGAAAGCCTGCAGATCGGACGCAGCGAGCACGCCGCCATCCCGCTTGCGCTGGATGAGCTCGGAGACGAGCAAGTGTCAGGAATCCTGCCTGTGCGCCGTGCGGCTGCTGCTTCGCTCCGCCGGACCGGTCACCCGTGCAGGCGCGTCCGTGTTCGCTTGACTCCGGACTTGATCTTGGTGCCGGCCCGCTCCGCGGCCCGCTTGGCGTCGTCGGCAACCTTGCGCACGTCCTCGGCGGCATCCTGGAGCCGTTCGCCGGCGCTCTCCAGCGTGTCGGTTGCCGTCTCGGACCAATCTTCGGCGGTCCGCACCAGCTGCTTGCGCGTCTTGGTACCGGATTGCGGGGCCATCAGCAACGCCGCCCCGGCGCCGATCAGGGCTCCCAACGCCAGACCGGCCACAAAGCTCAGGGTGCTTCGCTCATCATCGTAGTACATATAACCACCTCCGTTGTCCGGTCGCCGGATGGCCGGCCGGCCGAGGGGTGAGGGTGTTCTCCCACTGTCTCGAGGACCGGACGACAGGACCCGGTCCTCCCGTATGAGCATGCATATTTCGCGCCCGAATGTCCACATTCCGGTGTCCGACGGGCGGCCCTTTCCCGCACACTTCCAGGTTGACGTTCATACACGCGTGGAGTGGAATCGATCGCTTGTTGCCGGGTATGACGAAACCTAGCTTGGTGCACTCTGTACGTTCGACGCATCCGGCGGCTGGCGTCCACGTCCGCCGGCATCGTCCAGCGTACTCTTGCACGCGACGCATACACAACTCGTGGAGGTGGTCCTCCCCATGCAGTACATGCGACTCCCGCAGGCCGTTCTTGCCACGCTGGCCGACCGCTGCGGACAGCTGGGCGAGCCCGGAATATCCGCCCTGCGCGAGACAGGCAGGGTCGCCGGGACACTGCTGTTCGACGGTCTCGGCACGGGAGCGGAGGATCTGGACAAAGACGACTTCTGGAGCGCGCTGGACGCCAGAATCCGTCAGCTCCACCTGGGCTTCGTGCATTTCGAGCCGTTGGACCGGGGGCTGGCCGTCCTGGCCTGGCACGAGATGCCTGAGACCGGCGCAGAAGGCAGCGCGCCGCGGACCACCAGCGGCTGCCATCTCGCCACCGGATTGCTGGGCGGTTTGCTCGGGCGGGCGGCGGGCCAGCCCATTGCGGTGCTGGAAGTGGCCTGTGGCGCCGACGGATCCGAGCCCTGCTGGTTTCTGATCGGATCCGAGTCCCGGCTCACCGCCATCCACGACCGGCTTGCGCGGGGGGAAGACCTGCGCGCTGCGCTGGGCCGCTGAGCGCCTCGGGCCGGGTGGTCGGCCTGGACTATGGCCACCGGCGCATCGGGGTAGCTGTCTCGGATCCCACCGGGACCATCGCCTCGCCGCACTCGGTAGTCGCTGCAGCCAGCCCGCCAACCCGTCCGCCGGAGAAGCTCCTGGAGCTGCTCCGTGGACTGGATCCGGCCACCGTAGTGGTGGGTATTCCGCTGAGCATGGACGGGAGCGAGGGATCCATGGCCCTGGAGGCGCGCGAGTTCGCCGCCGCCGTGGGCCGGGCCACCGGCGCGCAGATTGAAGAATGGGATGAACGACTCACCACGGCGCGCGCCGAGCGAGCGCTGCGGGAGATGTCGCCGCCCAGCAGACGTCGCGACGGGCGGCAAAGGCGAGACAAGAGAGAGAAGCGGGACAAAGGGAAGTCAGACATGGTCGCGGCCTCACTCCTGCTTCAATCCTACCTGATGAGCCGGGAGCCACGGTGAACAGACGCGCGTTGTACGGCCTGTTGATGACCTTTCTTGCCGTCGGCCCGGTTGGCTGCGGCGGAGGCGACGGGGTCCCGGATCCGGTGCCCGGCACCCTGGTCGACGTTCGCATCCCGGTGGGCTCCGGCGCCCGTTCCGTAGGCTCCCGGCTGGAAGCGCGGGGCCTGATCGATCACCCATGGCTGTTTTCCATGTACGTGCGCTACAAGGGCGCCGAGACGGACCTCAAGGCCGGTCACTACCAACTGACGGCAGGGGCCAGTTGGGGAGAGCTCCTGGCGGCCATCCGGGAGGGGAATGTGGTCACACATCCCATCACCATCCCGGAGGGCCTGACGGTGAGGCAGATCGCTCCGCGCATTGCGGAATTCAGCGGTGCTCCCGCCGAATCCGTGCTGGCCTTCATGCAGGACAGCGCGGCGGCGGCCCGGTTTGGCGTTCCCGGCCCCGGGCTGGAGGGCTACGTGTTTCCGGAGACATACCGCTTCTCGGAGGGCGTCGAAGCCCGCGAGATCGTGCAGGCCATGGTGGACCGCTACCGGTCGTTCTGGGGCGTCGAGGAGCGGCGCCTGGCGGATTCGCTGGGTCTCGATGAGCGTGAGGTCGTGACACTGGCCAGCATCGTGGAAGAGGAAGCGCGAGTTCCGGAAGAGCGTCCCATCATCGCCGGTGTCTACCTGAACCGGATCGAGCTCGGGTGGCTGCTCCAGGCGGACCCGACAGTCCAGTACGCGCTTGGCGAACCGAAGGAACGGTTGCTGTACTCGGATATCGACGCGGTGGCGGACAACCCGTACAACACCTACACGCACCCGGGGCTTCCGCCCGGTCCAATCGCATCACCGGGGGAGGCCTCACTGCGCGCGATGGATCACACGAGTTCACGCGGACCGCGCGCGAGCACACCAACGCCAAGAACCGGATCAGACGCGAGGGTCGCTGACGGTGACCCGCAAGCCCGCGGCCGGATCGCTCGATGGGACTCCTGAATCACTCGGCGTGGCTCCGGCATCGCTGCAGAAGCGCCTGCAACTGATGGTGATCACCCGGCCTGAGCCCACCTGCGGCAGGAGTCTGACGGACGTGGTCGCGGAATGCCTGGCCGCCGGCGCTACCGCGGTGCAGTTGCGGGACAAGGAGCGAACCGGGCGGGAGCTGGTGGAGCAGGCCGAGGCCCTGCTCCCGCTGGTGCGTGGCGCAGGCGCTCTCCTGCTGATCAACGATAGACTGGACGTAGCCTTGTCGGCCGGCGCGGACGGAGTCCACCTGGGACCGGACGATCTCCCGGTGGACGCGGCCCGCCGCATCTCTCCACCCGGATTCCTGATCGGCTATTCTACCGACCACCCCCGGGTGGGCGCGGCGGCGGCCCGGGCCGGTGCGGACTATCTGGGGGTGGGCGCGGTGTACGGAACGGTGAGCAAGGCGGCGCTCGCGCATGAAGCCATCGGCCCCGAGCGGGTGGAGCAGGTCCTGTCGGCGGCCGGATTGCCCGGCGTCGGGATCGGAGGGATCACGCCGGAGAACGCGGCGCCGGTGTTCTCCACCGGCGCCGGGGTTGCCGTGATTGGAGCGGTGATGGGGTCCGACGACCCGTCGGACGCGGTCCGCCGACTGCTACGCGCTTCGAAAGGGTGAGCCGCTACTTCAGCGGCTTGAACTCGAACGTCTGCCCGCCCAGCGAGGCCTCGTACATCAACCCGCCCTTCGTCTTGGTGAACACGGCCACGCCCTTGCTGTAATCGACGTCCGCCGAAGCACCCGCGGTGATCGCCACCGCCGAAACCTGGGCGCTGAACTCCAGGGCGTTGGCTTTGAGCCGGGCCAGGTCCTGCTTGTCCTTGAAGAAGATGACCTCGATATAGCTCTGGCCGCCCAGCTGGAGGCCTACCGTGACCTGAGTCATGGTCACTTCGCCGGCCAGCTTGCCCTGTTCATACACCAGACCGCCGCCGCGCGCGCCGCCGACCACGAACCCCCCTTTGCCGACATTCGGGAGCACGGCATAGGCATAGGAGCCCTCGAAGAAGCGCTTGAGGCCGGGGTCGCTCTCTTTGACCTCCGCGATCGCTTTCTCGACGTCGAGAACCTTCTTCTCGAAGTCATAGTCCCTGTCCTGCGCAACGGTAGTCGCTGGAAGCGCCGCAGCCATCAACGCCAGTACCAGTGCCTTCTTCATCTTCTTCTCGCTCTCGTGCCTTCTCATCGTTTGCAGACGAATCGCGTCCCGATTCTCGGACCCTAGGGACCCATCGCAGCCGGGGCAACCGAGCGCGGCTTCCAGCCCAGCGCAGGACCGCCCAGGCAAGAAAAAGCCCCGCGGACATGGTCCGCGGGGCTTCCTCGTCAAAGGCCGGCAGCGACCTACTCTCCCAGGGCGTCTCCGCCCAAGTACCATCGGCGCTGAGGGGCTTAACTGCTGGGTTCGGGATGGGACCAGGTGTTTCCCCCTCGCGAAAGCCGCCGGCCATATATCAACAGATAGTGACGCGAGTGTGAGTACCAATACTCTGAAGAACGCTTGTGTTCGAAAAAAAGAGAGATCAAGCCTCACGGCCGATTAGTACGGCTCGGCTGAGACGCTTGCACGCCTTACACCTGCCGCCTATCAACGCAGTAGTCTCCTGCGGGCCTTCAGGCACCTTAACGGTGCGGGAGATCTCATCTTGGGGGGGGCTTCCCACTTAGATGCTTTCAGCGGTTATCCCTTCGCGACGTAGCTACCCTGCGATGCCCCTGGCGGGACAACAGGTACACCAGCGGTCACTCCACTCCGGTCCTCTCGTACTAGGAGCGGCTCCCCTCAAATCTCCAACGCCCACGGCGGATACAGACCGAACTGTCTCACGACGTTCTAAACCCAGCTCATGTA
>JBDHIQ010000214.1:0-3741 GCA_039587395.1 Gemmatimonadota bacterium | reverse complement strand
CTCGAATTGAATCCGTTGCTGGGTGAGGCGCGGGTGTCCCGCGCGAATCTGCTGCAGTCCGGCTTTGACTGGCAGCTGGCCGAACGGGAGTTTCGGCGCGCCCTCGACCTGGCTCCCGGCTATGCAACCGGTCACCATTGGCACGCGCTTCTGCTGGCCATGCTGGGCCGGTTCGACGAGGCGCAGGCCGAGATCGCGATCGCGGCGGAACTCGATCCTCTGTCCGTCCCGATCAGCCAGAACCGGGGCTGGATCACCTACCTCTCGCGGGACTTTGAAACCGCGATCGAACAGTTGTCCCGGACGATCGAGACGGACTCGACGAGCATCGCCGGCGTGTACCTGGCCGACGCCTACCTCGAGGTGGGACGGCACGAGGAGGCAGTAGAGATTGCACGGAGGCTCGCGCAGCGGTTTCCGCATGCGAACTATCACCTCTGGCTGTCGTATGCACTGGCACGTTCCGGGCAGAGTGCGGAGGCGCGGAGGGTACTGGAGCAACAGGAGAATGTGGGCGACCCGACTCGGATCGCGCTCGTCCACATCGCGCTCGGCGACGTCGAGCGAGCGTTCGACTGGCTCGAACGGGCGTTCGACACTTCTTCACCCTTCCTCCCGGAGCTTAAAGTCGAACCCAGATATGACCCGATTCGCGACGACCCCAGATTCGGCGACATGCTACGTCGAATCGGTCTGGAGTAGCCGCGCTTCTCGACAGGAGGTGCAACATGAGAAGGCGCAGAGTGACTGCTGCGGTTCTCAGCGCGTTCACGGTGCTCGCGGCCTTGCCCTTCGTAGCGTGCTCGGATGACCTGGTCGACCCTGGGGGCGACGCAGTCATCAGTATTCCCTTCTCCTTTGAACGCGATGCCACAGGGCGGACCGGCTACCAGCTCACGGGTGTGAACGGCACCATCACGGTCACCGGTTCCTCTCAGGGAGAAGCCGTCCTGGTGAACGGGTTTCGGCGTGTCCGCGATTGCAGTCAGTCCGCCGCCGATGCCCTCATCGGCCAGCTCCAGGTGGAAGTTACGGAGACGGCCACGCACATCGTCATCCGCACCGATCAACCGGCAAACACGAGTGGCTGCAACCTGGTGGTAGACTATGACCTGACGGTGCCCGAGCGGTTGATGGGGACCATCGTGAGCGTAAACGGCGTGATCGCTGTGGACGATGTAGACGGTGGCCTCGATATCACGAGCACCAACGGGACTGTAGAGTTTTCGGACGTGGAGGACGACACCCGAGTCCGCCTCACGAACGGTACCATCGAGGGCGACTTGCGCATCAGCGACGACGAGGAGATCGACCTGTTGACGGTAAACGGATCGATAGACCTGACGATTCCGACCACTACCGACGCCGAGCTCTCGATCGCACTCACAAATGGAATCATCACCGTGTCGAATCTGACAATTGATGGAGCGGTTACCACCCCGACCTCAGTATCGGGAACCCTTGGCACCGGCGAGGGAAGCCTCATCCTCCGCACCACGAATGGGAACATCACGCTGAGGGGAGGCTAGCCAGGCAGTCGAGCACGCGGACGGAAGCGTGGCCTTCTACGCGCATCTGAAACAGGCCGGCGTCCTGGTGGAAGTCGGAGAGAACGTGACGGCCGGGCAGACCATAGCGCTGGCCGGGCACTCGGGCACCACGGACGTAGTGCACCTGCATTTCAGCGTGTACGAAGGTTACCCGCCAGTAGAGGGCGAGGATCTGGCCATCAATTTCCGGAATATGGACGGACCGGTCGACTGTCGCGGTGGTTTGGTAGTCGGAGCGACGTACACGGCCCGATAAGAGCCCGCCCCGGCCAGCTCAGTGGCCGGGGCGCCGGTTGTCCGACAGGGGCTCGCGGCTGACGAGCCCCGTCGCCTGCTTTGCCGCGGACTAGTTGAACAGGTACCGCAGCCCCACCTGGATACGCCAGCGAGAGAACTGGCTTAGATCATCCTGGAAGGTCTGGTTCACCATGTTGAAGTTGAAGACGGGTGTGTTGTCCGCCTCTGTACGTACCACCTGCAGCGGTGAAGTCGCTGCCGTGTTGGCAATCTTCCTCACACCCCAGCTCGAGCTGAGCAAATTGGTGAAGTTCAGGATGTCGAACGTGAGCTGGAACGTGTGCTGTCCCTGCGGCCCCACGTAGAAGTCCTGCAGGATTCTCAGGTCGAGGGAATGCCACCACGGGTTGTTCAGGCCAAACCGCTCCGCGATCTGGCCCCGGTGGCTGCGCAGGTAGCTGTCCTGTTCGATGAACTGGTCCAGCGCCAGCCACTGCTGCTCCGGCGAGATGACTCCGGCAGAGGTAACCAGCGGATCAAACTTGATCTCGCTCTCATCCTTCGGAATGTAGATGAGATCGTTACCCGCGATTCCGTCTCCGTTGACGTCGCCGGAGTAGATGAACGAGTAGCGGTTACCCCCCTCGCCCCGGAACGCGTTGCCGTTGGCAATCTCGAAGAAGATTCCGAAATGCGTCGCGAGGCGATCGGACCAGCTCACGGTCTGCGTTGCCGTCCCGAGTATCCGGTGCTCTTGCCCGAACTCAGACTTCGCGAGCTTCGCGTTGTTCGGGTCGCCCTGCACGGGCTGCTGCTGCCAGACCTCGAACGCGATCTCCGTGAACTTCAGGATGTTCCGCGCATCCGTGTAGGCGTAGGCCAGTGAAGTGCTGAGTCCGAAGTCGAAGGCCTTCCTGAGGTGCGTGGTGAAGTTCAGGTTCCAGCCCTCACTCTTGTTGTCGATCACGAAGATCCCGTTCCCGGGACCGAGTTCCGGATTCAACTGATTGTTGCCGAAACCGCCGAAGTGGGGTCGGCCATCCGCTCCCGGCACGGTACCGCTCGGCACGGCCAGGTCCGCGTTCCGCACGTAGATCGCGTTGAGGTCCCTCCCGTAGATGAACTCGAACGTGGCTTCAAAATCCCCGGGAAGCCTCGTGTCCACGGCGATGTCGGTCACCCACGTCTGCGGCCAGCGGAAGTCCGGGTCCATGGCGTTCAGGAAGAACGTCTGCTGAAGGATCGAGTCGTCGCTCGTCCGATGCTCGGGAGGGACCTCCTCGAGTGGAATTCCCGGGAACAGGTTCGGGTTCGAGCCCGGATTTGAGATGTTGTTCCCGATCCAGACGAAAGGCAGCCGTCCCGTGAAGACGCCGGTTCCCCCTCGCAGTGTCGTCGTTTGCGTTCCGGCCACGTCCCAGTTGAAGCCAACGCGTGGCGACCAGTGGACCTTGGTGCTCGGAAGCATGCTCTGATCGACGGTTTCCGGCTCGCGGTTCTCATCTAGTGCCGTGAGCCCACGGGAGAACGGATTGTCTACCGGCTGTGTGAAGTACATCGGCATGTCGATCCGCAGACCGTACGTCAGTCCGAACCGGTTGGAAATGGTGAACTCGTCCTGGGCGTAGAACGAGAGCTGGCCGACATGGATGTTCTCGCCCTGGAACGGATTGGTGCTCGGATCGCTGGGCGTAATGAAGTTTCGGAAGTCGATGAAGTTCGGGCTGTTGGGATCCGTCCGCTCCAGGAACTGGTCGATGCCGCCGTCGAATACCGTCCCACCGATGTCGACGCTTCCCCCCCACCAGCCGTGTCGGAACAGGTTGAACGAGTTGAAGAACTTGAACGTCTCGAAATTCGCTCCGACGGTGATTTCGTGTTTGTCCTTGAAGAACGTGAAGTTGTCGGTGAGCTGAAGCACATCCTGGTTCAGGATGTTGTGAATCGAGAACGG
>JBDHIQ010000036.1:0-45216 GCA_039587395.1 Gemmatimonadota bacterium | reverse complement strand
GAGCGTGACGCCGATGACGAGGCCCAGGAGCCGGACGAAGCGGCGTCCGCCGCGCGTACCCGGCGGATTCAGCTGGAGCGAAAGAGCCACTGGCGAGGTCCGGGGCGTCGGTGAATCCGCGTCCGACTGACGGGGGAAGCCGCCGCGGCGAAGTGCGGCGGGTTCTGTGGTGGGTTTTCGTCGCCAATTTGGTGGTCGTGGTCGCCAAGCTGGCGATCGGGCTACGGGCCGGGTCCATCGCGGTGCTCGGAGACGCCGCACACTCCGGCGTCGATGCCATCAACAACATCGTTGCACTTCTGGCCATAAGACTTGCCTCTTATCCGCCCGATGAAGAGCACCCGTATGGACACGGCAAGTTCGAGACCCTGGGTGCCCTGGCCGTGGTGAGCTTCCTCTCCATCACGTGTTTCGAGCTGATCGGGAGTGCGGTCGGCAGGCTCGTGAGCAATGCTCCGCCCCCCACGGTCACGCCGGTGACGTTCGCCGTCCTGGTCAGCGCCATGGTGGTCAACGTGGCCGTCGCATGGGGCGAAGCTCGAGCCGCGAAACGTTTGCACAGCGAGCTACTGGAAGCGGATGCCTGGCACACGGCGGCCGACGTGATGGTGACGGCAGCCGTGCTCGTGGGTCTGATCCTGGTCCGGTTGGGGTGGTCGGCCGCCGACTCCTGGCTGACGATCCTTGTTGCGCTCGTGATCGCGCGCAGCGGTGTCCAGATCCTCCGCAGCACCATCCCGGTGCTGGTGGACACGCGCGCGGCGGAGGCGGACAGCATCCGTCACCTGGTTGAATCGACGCCCGGCGTGCTGAGCACATCCGATATCCGCTCGCGAGGGAGACCCGGGGAGGCGTTCGCGGAACTGACCATCAAGGTGGACCCGCGGCAGAGCGTCGTATCAGCCCACGAGATTGCCGATACCGTGGAGGAGCGTCTGGGCCGCGAGGCCGGATTTGCCGGCGTGGTCGTTCACGTGGAGCCGCTAGCGGAGGGGAAGGAGGCGGGCGCGCTCGGGTGAGCGTGGCTAGCTGGTCTGGCCGGCGGCCGCGTGGGTTCCCTCCTTCGCCTCGAGCCGCCATATGCAGCGGCCCTCGGCGTGGCCCTCACAGGCGGTGTGAACGATGGCGATGTCGTCCACGCGATACCGGTCGAGAATGTACTGGATGGCGCCGCTGAGCAGCGAACAGCCCCCGCCTCCGTTGACGGCTCTGGCCGGCAGGCAGCGTTCGATCACCAGGGTCGGGGGACGTCCGCCCGCCAGCACCTTACTGCCGGGGCTCACGTCCCGCGCAAGTCGGCGGGCCTGGCGCAACGCCAGCTTCGCCCGGGCCCCCTTGGGCACGGCGTGCGATGTGACCCCACGTCCGAGCCCACTCTTTTGCATGTCCCGGGCGGCCAGCCGGTGGCCAGCCTCCGTGAACACCGCGTTGGCATCGTCTCGTCTGCCGATCAGCTGGAGAAGGCGGGCCAGCTCCTGTGCCGACAGGCGGTCTTTCCGATCACGCAACTCGGAGTACCGTTTGATCTGCTTCTCCACGACACCGGTGAGACCCAACCTGCGGCGCAGGCTGAGCGGCAGATCGGTCTCGTGGAGCGCGTAGCGCCAGCGCGATAGTAGGCCGAATGAGGCCAGCGAAGTTGGTTGAGTCTTGCATACGGAAGCGTACGCTATCCGGTCTCAGATGGGCGGGCAAGTTTGGCCGGAAGCGCGCACCCGTGAACCTGCGGCAATCGTGAACGTTCGCTGGCTGACCTCCGGCGGCAGCCTGGCGGCACTGGCCATTGGCGGCGCCGTGTACGCCGGGCTGGGCGCCGCCGGCATGCTCCTGCTGATCGCGTTCTTCACGACGTCTTCACTCCTGACAGCGGCGTGCCGCCGTGACCGCGTCGTCCCTGATGCGGACGCGACGGGACGAACCGCCGTTCAGGTGCTGGCGAACGGTGGGGTCGCGGCGATCGGAGCGCTGCTGGCTCTCGGTCCGCTGCTCCCTGGCTCCCCGTTCATCGTCGTCGGCGCGCTCGCAGCTGCCACGGCGGACACCTGGGCGACCGAGCTGGGCATGCGGTTCGGATCCCATCCCCGGAGTGTTCGTACGCTGGCGCCTGTCGCCCCGGGCACCCCGGGCGCCATGTCCGCTTCCGGCACGGCGGCCGGGACCGCTGGCGCCGTCTTCATCGGGCTGCTGGCGGCTGTTCTGCTGGCAGGGCGGCCGGACGGGACCTGGCTGCTCGCGGGTGCCATCGGGGGCGTCGCCGGGATGGTGGTCGACACGCTGGCGGGCGCCTTTCTCGAGCCGGCCGTGCGGCGGATCGGAAACAACGTGGTCAATCTGATGGGCACGGCAGCCGGCGGGCTGATGGGCTGGCTGGTCGGCTGGCTGGCCGGGGCAGGCCCGAGCGCCTGACGCCGTCCGGAGCGGCTCGCCCGGATCCGCCGACAAGGAGCATTGGTTGTTCGAGGGGGTGCGTGCCCGCATCTTTCCGCTCGATTTGTACCAGGCGCAGCTGGCCGGCAGGGAGTGGGAACCGGGCCGGTGGTGAGGAACGAATAACCGGGCGCAGATGCACTGGGCCCGCACGAAGTGGACGAGTCACGACGATGTATGACCCGACAGCGACAGAGACCAGGTGGCAGGCCTACTGGGACGAGCAGGGAACGAACGAGCCCGACCTGGACGGAGCCGAGCGGCCGTTCTTCAATCTGATGATGTACCCATACCCGTCGGCCGAAGGACTGCACGTCGGAAACCTGTACGCCTTCACCGGAGCCGACATCTACGGCCGATTTCGGCGACTGAACGGGGACGACGTCTTCGAGCCCATCGGGTACGATGCGTTCGGGATCCACTCGGAGAATCACGCGCTCAGGGTGGACATCCACCCGACGGAACTGATCCCGAGCAACATCGCCAACTTCGAGCGCATGCTGCGCCGCGCCGGGCTGATGTACGACTGGAAACACACGGTCGACACGACGGATCCGGACTACTACCGGTGGACCCAATGGATCTTCCTTCAGCTGTACAAGGCCGGATTGGCCGTGAAGAAAGAAGCCCCGGTCAACTGGTGCCCCTCGTGCCAGACGGTGCTTGCCAACGAGCAGGTGATTGCCGGGCTCTGCGAGCGCTGCGACTCCGTCGTCGAGCAGCGGAACCTGAGTCAGTGGTTCTTCCGGATCACCCGGTACGCCGAGCGTCTCCTGGAGAACCTGGAGTGGATCGACTGGTCGCAGACCACCAGGACGGCGCAGCAGAACTGGATCGGTCGGTCCGAAGGCGCGCGGTTGTGGTTTCCCCTGGACTCCGTTGCAGCCGCTGGAGCGGCCGGCGACAGCGCCGGGGCATCCGGCGGAACCACCGGGACGTCCGGGAAAGCCGACCACGCTGCGGTGCGAGACAAGGCCATCGAAGTGTTCACGACACGTCCCGACACGGTCTTCGGGGCCACGTACATGGTCCTGGCGCCCGAACATCCGCTGGTGGACGTGGTGACCTCTGCCGACCAGAGGGAGGCGGTGGAGGAATACCGCCGGGCAACGGCCGCGGTCGATCTGGTCGAACGCCGGAAGACGGAAGAAAAGGGCAAAACGGGGACGTTCACCGGTGGCCATGCCATCAACCCGGCCACCTCGGAGCGGGTTCCGATCTGGATTGCCGACTACGTGCTGATGGACTACGGGACGGGCGCCATCATGGCCGTGCCGGCCCACGATGAACGCGACTTCGAGTTCGCGGAGATGTTCGATCTCCCCATTCCACCCGTCGTGGCGCCGGCCACGAGTGTGCCGGATGGAGCAGATCCGTCCGATGTGGCGCTGAGCCTCGACGGCGGTGCGTACGTGGAACACACGGAGGACGAGATCCTCATCAATTCCGATCGGTTCAGCGGCATGCCCGCCGACGAAGGGGGACGGGCCATCGTCGAATGGCTGGGCGAGGCAGGCCTGGCGGAACCCCACGTCGACTACCGGCTGCGTGACTGGTGCATATCGCGCCAGCGCTACTGGGGGCCGCCCATACCCATCATCTACTGCGATGCGTGCGGAGTGGTGCCGGTACCGGAGGAGGATCTGCCCGTTCTACTCCCGTATGTCGAGGACTTTCGCCCGGACGCGAGCGGCATCGCGCCTCTCGCGCGCGCCGAGGAGTTCTACCGCGTCGCGTGTCCGGAGTGCGGTGCCCAGGCGCGGCGCGAGACAGACGTGTCCGACACCTTCCTCGACAGCGGGTGGTACTTCCTTCGCTATCCCAGCGTAGGGTTCGACGACCGACCGTTCGACGCGGGTCGAACCGCCAGGTGGCTGCCCGTGGACATGTACATCGGTGGCGAGGAGCACGCCGTGCTCCACCTGCTGTACTCTCGCTTTCTGACCATGGTGCTACACGAGCTCGGCTATGTGGAGTTCGAGGAGCCGTACAGGCGGTTCCGCAAGCATGGGCTGTTGATCAAGGAAGGAGCCAAGATCAGCAAGTCGCGTGGCAACGTGATCCTGCCGGACGAGTACATCGCGCGCTACGGAGCCGACGTGTTCCGGACGTACCTGATGTTCCTCGGCCCGTTTCAGGTTGGCGGAGACTTCCGGGACGTGGGCATCGCCGGTCCCGAGCGCTTCCTGAAACGCACGTGGGACAGCGTCATGGCCGCCATCGATTCCGGCCGCGATGGACTGGTTGATCCCGACGTGGAGCGGGCGCTGCACGCGACGATCAAGACGGTGACGGAGGATCTGGAGAGCCTGGACTACAACACGGCCGTTGCCGCGCTCATGGACTATCTGAACACGGTCCGCGCGGACGGTCGCGTTCCGTCGATCGATGAAGTGCGGCCTATGGTGATCATGCTGGCTCCGTTCGCCCCGCACATGGCCGAGGAGCTGTGGGAACGATCCGGTGGAGAGCCCAGCCTGTTCGACACCGCCGCATGGCCAGACTTCGATGAGTCGAAGCTTCACACGGACGAAGTGGAGATACCTGTACAGATCAATGGGAAGCTGCGGGCCACCATCCGGGTTGCGCGAGGCGCATCACAGGACACCGTTCAGGCGCTTGCCCTGGAGCAGGAGAACGTGCAGCGACACCTGGAAGGATCGGAGCTGCGGAAGGTGATCCACATTCCCGACCGCATGCTCAACCTGGTGGCAGGGTAGGCCTGCGCCGGGATGCCTGGCGGGAGGGCCGCCTCACCAGCTGACGTTGCCCTCCTGTGACGTGTCGATCTCGGCGCTGTCCTCGCCCTCGCTGAACAGGAACGAGCGCAGGTTCGTGTAGAGAAACTCCCTGGCCCGCTCTTCCTGCAGGTTGAGCCCGTAGTGGTTGATGAGCAGCATCTGCCGCTGCTTCCAATCCTCCCAGCAACCGTCACAGATCTCTCTCACGATGCGTTGACCCAGATCTGTGGGAAACGGGGATCGCGCCAGGGGTGCGGGGTTGTCCCGGTCGCAGCGGGTGCAGGCGAAAGTGTCGCTCATGGCGTCATGTCTCGCGGTTCAGATGGGAACGGAGAGAATAGAGCTGCTTGAGGTGCGCAGAACGCGATCGGTCACGCCACCCATGAACGTTCGTCCGGACAGACTCTGCGCGCCGCTGCCACCCAGGACGATCAGGTTGGCGGATTCTTCCTCTGCCGTCGCCAGGATCTGGGTTACCGGCCGGCCCCGTACGACTCTGGCCTGCACGTCCAGACGCTCTTTCACTTCAGACGATATCTGACTGAGGGCCTCGTCACGGGCAATCCTGGCCAGGCGGTTCAGCGTATCCTGTCCCATCTGCGGCGAGCTGACTGCCCGCAGATACGCCTGCAGGGTCCGCGTCAGCACGTGGACCAGAACCAGCCGTGCACCGAAGTGCTCAGCCACTTCCGCCGCCGCCGCCGCGACCGGCTCGCTTCCTGCTCTCAGGTCCAGCGCCGCGAGCACCGTTCGGTCGTGCGGATGGGCCTGCCGGGGAATCGGGCGCCACACGTACAACGGACGCTCCGGTTGCTCGAACAGCCTGTTCAGCGTGGAGCCGGGACCCAGGCGTGACCAGGGCTGCCGCCGCGGCGCGGCCACCACGATAAGATCCACATCGGCCTCGACCGCGGCCTGGTTCACCTCACGCGGCGCCCACCCCGTCCGGATCTCGATGCGCGCCTCGATGCCGCACTCCTGTGCCAGCAGTTCGAGATTGGCCCTCACATCGAGTTCCTTCTCGAGGCGCAGGTCGATCTCCTCGCCCAGTTCCTGCAGGAGATATGTCGGCGGCCGGATCCGCTCGATGGCATGAAACAGGGTGACTTCGCAGTCCGGAAACCTCCGGGCCACCCAGCACAACGCCTCGACGGATGGGTCGGAAAAATCGATGACGACGAGCACGTGACTGTACATGGCGCGAAGCTACTCTGGCGTGGCGCCGTCCGCACCTCCCGGCGCCCCAACACCTCCCGATGCCCCACCTCCCCGGGTCCGATCCGCCTCGAGCAGTCTGTCGAGCGCCAGCCACGGATCTCCGGAGCCGGTCTCCTCGACAATGGCCTGGAACGTGGTGACCAGATCGCCGTAGTGCTGGAACAGAGCCTCGAAGTCATCCAGCCGGGTATAGTAAAGCAATCGGGACAGGATCCACGCGTTGTTCAACGATTCGGGATCCAGCGAGCCGTACCGTCCCGCCGCGAGATTCGGTTTGACATCGGCGTCGAACCGCCGGGCGGCGTCCTCGAACACCTGTCGCTTCCGACGGCGCATCTCCTCTGGCCCGAGGTCCAGCGCGTACAGCTCCCTGAGCGGACCCTCCACGGAATGGAAGAAGCGTCCGAAGACCCGGGTGTCTTCCCACCGAAGCCGGGCGGCCTCGCACAGCGCGCGGTCCCGCAGCGCATCGCAGAAGAAGTCGATGGCGCCCCGGTTCCCTACGAAGTTGGCGAACGATTCGTTGAAGTGGGCCTGTCCTGGCGGGAAGAACGTCGTGTGCGTGGTTTCGTGGATGATGGTCTCGATCAGGGATACGCTGTCCATTCGCAGCGTGGTTGAAAGCACAGGGTCCGGCAGCCAGCCCAGAGTGCTGAACGCGGACACCGGACGGACGGACACGTCGAACCCCTGGCCCGCGAGTCGGTCCGCCTCGGCCAGCGCCTGTCCAAAATCGAAGAAACCGCGATACGGCACCCGCCCGACGATGGGGAACCACCAGGTGTGCCACTGGAGACGGAACTCCAGGGCGGCAGACACCGTGAGCACGAGCGTGTCCCTGGAGAGCTCGACGTAGCTCCGGAACGTCCGCCCCGCGTCCAGGCCGATGGTGCGCTCCGCGAAGTCCCGACCATCCCTCACGAGCCGCAGCTTGGCGCGCACCTCCGCCGGGGCCGTGGTATCGTGCACGACTTCGTCGATCGGCCGGCGCTCGGCCAGTATGCGAGCCTCTTCCCAGCCGGCCCGCAGCACATAGCCGGGTGAGCACGCAGTGACCACCTGTGGTGTGGCCAGTGCCATCAGAAGCAGTCCGCGTCGCTTGGTGTGCACAATGCTCATCGTGTCATTCTACGATCGGAACCCGGAAACAGGTCCGCCGGGGTCGCCTCCGGGGCCTTGAACGATGCGCCGAAAACCGTGTAGCAGAACCGACAGCCACCGGTCGCGTATGGCGGCCAGCTCCGTGCAGGAGCCGGTCCCTGCTCGCATAATCCGATCCGAGGGAACTCAGATGACTGAACAGGGAGATCGCCGCCCGCCACCGACCGAGGCCGACGTACGACGGGCGCTCCTGGGTTTCTCGGAGCTGATCCGGAGACTGGAGGAGCGCGAGCTGCTGCTCCGCAACCTGCCCCTGGTTCTGGGCCGTCTGGGTGACCTCCGGCGCCTCATCTTCGAGTATGAAGTGCGGGTGACCGAGCGGCTGCTGCCCATCGAGGACCCGACCGAGCGCGAGTCCAGGCGAATAGTCCGGGACGCGAAGGAGCAGTCCTCCGAATCCGTGGATGAGTGGGCAAAGGAGTGGCGACCACCCGATGACCAGTCCACGTCTGGCGGATAACCCTCACTTTCCGCGAACGTAGTGCAGGTGCTCCCGCACCCGGTCGCGGGCGTAGTTCCGCTCGGGACCGTCGGCGTCGCTCCGATAGCGGCGATAACCGCGGTCGAACCTGCGATACGAGTCGGAGTCTCCATACTCGCACATGGCCGCTTCGATGGCCCCCCGCGGGAGCAGGCCCTCGTCGTTGTAGCTGAACAGGACGTGATGAGCGTCCGCCACATCAAGCAGGGCACGGAGCGCCCCCTCGGCCTTCCCCTTCCTGCACCAGTCCGAGCGCCGCTCCTCATCCGGGATCAGCCCGGTCTTCCCTCGCAACGGCGGGGGCGGCCTCCAGCCGATGGCCAGCAGCTCGGGAATGTGATAGTACGCAGGGTATTGACGACCGTTGTACGGAGGATCGAGATACACCAGGTCGACGGGCCCGATGCGCCCCAGCAGGTCCGGTGCCCGGCCCAGAAAGGCCGTGCTGCCGCCCCGGCCGTTGGCTGGCGGTGTAGGCCGAACGGGTCGGAGCTCCAGTGGCCGGAGCGCGTTGGGCTGCCAGCTCTTCACAAAGGACGCGTATATGCCGGTGGTATTGGCAACCCGGTCTGCCGCCTCGATCAGCGTGGCGATCAACAGTTGAGTCCGCTGGTGGTCGAGCCGGCCCGCAGAATTCCAGTCGTGGAGCCTGTCGCGAACGGCATCGATGAGGCGGGCGTTGGCATCCGTGAAGTACATTCTGCCGTGGGCGCGACCCTGGTCTCCGGCGGGAGTGAAGTGCTCGGTCACGAAACCGTGGCGATCCGGCGCTTGCTGGAGCCAGGCGAGCACACGGCCGTACGAAACCGTGCCCGAAGCGCCAGGAGCCTGTCCGTTCTGCAGCAGCCCGGTCGGAAACCGCGGCGTACGATCCAGCTCGACGCGGGCGACCTGCAGGGCATAGGAGGCCGCCATGAGATCGCCGGCGTGGACACGCCAGCCCTCTCGTTTGAGGGCGCTGGCTACGCTGGCCGTTCCCGAAAACGGGTCGGCCGCCGTGCCGGGCCGTATGGCCAGCCGGTCCAGGGTACGAAGCAGGAACGGGATCAGCCGCGTCTTGTTGCCGAGATAGCGCACACCGGAGGATAGAGTATGGCCCAGCAGGGCGAAAGCAGGTCTGCCCCCGTGAGCGGCGTGGGGACGCACGCCCGCGCATGAGCTTTCCCGAGGCCGTGCACGGGGCTCTGATGCGCATGGTCCGCGGCGGTTCTCCCGTCGCGGCGTGGGCGCGGCCATCGCTCGCGCCGGCCATCGCAGAGCGGCGAGCGGCCGTGCGGTCCATGGGCCAGTGGGCGATCCGGGCACGTGCCTCCCGAAAGGACCTGGTGTGGCTGCATGGGGCATCGGCCGGCGAGCTGCTGGGCGCCGTTCCCGTGGTCGAGCGCCTTCGCGAGCGGGTAGATCTGCAGCTGGCGGTCACCTACTTCTCTCCGTCGGGCAAGGCTGCAGTCCATCGGCTGCAACCGGACTACGCGGGCGCCCTTCCGTTCGACACAGCGGCAGAATGCCGGGCGGCAATTGCTGCGCTGGCACCGTCTGCCATTGTGTTCGCCAAGCTGGACGTGTGGCCGACCCTGGTGGCCACGAGCTTCCGGGCCGGGGTCCCCGCGGGACTGATCAACGCAACGGTCAGGCCGGACAGCTCGCGCCTGCGCCCGATCACGCGTCGCTTCCTGCGTGCCGCCTACGGTAGGCTGCAGGAAGTGGGAGCGGTCTCCGAGGATGACGCCATCCGCCTCCGGACGCTCGGGGTGGACCCGCGGGCGCTGACCGTGACAAGAGACGCCGCGTATGACGCGTCGCTGCAGCGGGTGGCCGAAGCCCGGGAGTCGGCGGCGGCGGCCCACCGGCGTCTGACCCGGAGCACGGGTGGGCCCGTGCGTCTGGTTGCCGGATCGACGTGGCCGGAGGACGATGCTGTGCTGTTCCCGGCCCTGGCCAGTCTGCGAGCGGCCGGCGTCGATGTGGTGCCGATCCTTGTCCCTCACCAGCCCGACGTGGCGACCGTCAGGCGGTTGCTGGGGCGATGCGAGCAAGAGCTGGGGGAAGTGGCCGGCCTGTGGTCCAGCGGATCGGGCCTGGACGGAACGACCCCGTTGATAATAGACGTGGTCGGGGTGCTGGCAGAGCTGTACCTGGCGGGCGACATCGCGTACGTGGGAGGCGGGTTCGGGAGTTCCGGACTTCACTCGGTCGTCGAGCCTGCCGCCGCCGGTTTGCCGGTTCTGTTCGGACCCGGCCATTCGCGCCGCGAGGCAGTCCAGCTGCTCCGCGCCGAAGCCGCCCGCGAAATTAGCCCCGGCAGCGTCGCGGAGGTACTCCGGGATCTCGCCACCCGACCCGCCGACCGCAAGGAGATGGGCCAGAAAGCCAGACAGTGCGTGGAACGGGAGGCCGGAGGAGCGGACGCAGGCGCGGACCTGGTGCTGCGCCTACTCGCGCGATAGGAGGTCCTGTTTCGGCCCCAGAACGTACCAGAAGAGACACCCCACGATGGGGCACAGCAGGATCACGCCGGTCCACAGCCACTTCTCTCGACCTGTCGCAGAAGACCTCCAGAGCAACAGCATGCACCAGATGTCGAGCACTACCAGAAACACGATCAACAACACGCGTGAGTCCAATCCATTGATGAAATCGAGCATGGTTTCAGGCTGCGGCGTTAGGGGTGGCGAACTGCAGGCGATACAGTCGGGCGTACAGCCCGGCCTGCTCTAGAAGCTCCCGGTGTGAGCCGGATTCCCGTATCTCTCCGTGGTGCAGGACAAGGATCCTATCGGCTCCCCGGATCGTGGACAGACGATGGGCGATCACGAGGCTGGTCCTTCCCTCCATGAGCTTCTCCAGCGCCTGCTGGATCTGCGCCTCGATCTCGGAATCGACGGAGCTCGTGGCCTCGTCCAGAAGGAGGATGGGCGGGTTGCCGGCAAGCGCCCTGGCAAATGAGAGCAGCTGGCGCTCTCCCACGGAGAGGTTGGCGCCGCGCTCTCCCAACGGATAGTCGTAACCGTCGGGCCGCCGTTCGATGTACGGGTCCAGCCCTACGCGCCGCGCCGCCGCCTTCATCTCCTCCCGGCCGATCCCGTCACGTCCGAGGACGATGTTCTGGTGTGCCGAACCCGAGAAGAGGTATACGTCCTGCAGCACCAGTCCCATCGCCGAGCGGAGCACCTGGCTGGGCAGGTCGCGAATGTCCACGCCATCGAGCGTGATTCGTCCCCGCTGCGGCTCGTAATACCGCATGAGCAGGCTGAACATGGTGGATTTGCCGGCCCCGGTTGCACCCACGATGGCCAGCCGCTGCCCGGGCTCTACCGAGAAGGTCACCTCGCGCAGCACCCACTGCGGCTCAGAATCCGGTCTCGCAGGCGGGTCGGCTGCGGTGGCGGACGGATCCGACTCCGGTACATCGTAATGAAACCACACGTCCTCGAACGCGATTCGGCCCTCAAACGGTTCCGGTAAGCGGGCGGGTCGAATCGGTTCGACAATCTCCGGCTCGCGATCGAGAAGTCGGAAGATCCGCTCGGAGCTGGCCATGGCGCTCTGCAGGATGTTGTACTTCTCGGACAGATCCTGAATGGGACGGAAGAACCGCCTGGCGTACTGCAGGAAAGCCGCGATCACACCTACCGTGAGGGTCCCCCGGATGGCCTCCCCGCCTCCGTACCAGATGATCAGGGCGATCGCGACGGACGAGATCAACTCGACCACCGGGAAGAAGAGCGCATAGTAGCGGATCGACCGCAGATGGGCGCGCAGGTAGTCGTTGTTGATCTCCCCGAACCGGGCGCGCGTAGGCTCTTCCTGACGGAACAGCTGCACGACACTCATCCCGTTGATACGCTCTTGCAGGTAGGCGTTGATTCGGGCGACCCGCAGTCGAATCTCCCTGTAGGCGGTGCGGACCCTGCGACGAAACACCCACGCGCTGGCAAACACCAGCGGCAGCACCGTGAAGGTGACCAGCGCCAGTCGCCAGTCCAGCGCGATCATCGCGGCCATGATGAACAACACGGTGAACACGTCTCCGAAGATGGTGACCACTCCGGAGGTGAACATCTCGTTCAGCACCTCGACGTCGCTCGTCACGCGCGTCATGAGCCGGCCGACCGGATTGCGGTCGAAGAACGAGAGATTGAGGCGCTGGATGTGCCCGAAGATCTGACCTCGAAGGTCCAGCATGACCTTCTGTCCGATCCAGGTGGTGAGCACCGTCCTGCCGTAGGCCAGAGCTCCGGCCAGGATGAGCGAGACCACAAACGCCACGGCCAGCAGCAAGAGAAGGTCGTAGTCGCCGTTCCCGATGGCGGAGTCGATGGCGACCTTGGTCAACCACGGACCGACCAGCTCCACCGCCGATGCGACCACCAGCATCGCCACGGCCAGCACGACCCGCCATCGGTACGGGCGCAGGTATCCCAGCAGCCGTCTCATCAGGTGGGCATCGTATGCCTTCCCGAGCGCCTCCTCCTCGTGAATGCTCCCTTCCGGTCCCTTGTGCATGGCCCAAACATATCCCGGGCCCGGGGCGCCTTCCAGCGATCGGTCTGGCAGGGCTCCCGG
Source organism: Gemmatimonadota bacterium (assembly GCA_039587395.1). Taxonomy (GTDB): domain Bacteria; phylum Gemmatimonadota; class Gemmatimonadetes; order Palauibacterales; family Palauibacteraceae; genus JBDHIQ01. Next base: position 32,622 of record JBDHIQ010000036.1, on the reverse strand, counting down.
TCGTGGCCCGGGTTGGCATGGGGCCTGGCATGCCCGCATCATCCAGTCACCATGAAAGACCAGATCCGGATTGAAGGAGCCAGGCAGCACAATCTGAAGGGCGTGAGCCTCTCCCTGCCGCGCCGTGCCATCACGGTGGTGACCGGGCCATCGGGCTCGGGCAAGTCCAGCCTCGCGTTCGACACGATCTACGCGGAAGGCCAGCGACGGTACATCGAATCCCTGTCCACGTACGCCAAGCAGTTTCTCGAACGGATGGCCAAGCCGGACGTCGATTGGATCGAGGGGGTCTCGCCGTCGGTCGCCATCGATCAGAACAACTCGGTCAAGACCAGCCGCTCCACGGTGGGCACCGTCACGGAGGTCTACGACTATCTACGGCTGCTCTGGGCGCGAGTCGGGCGCACCTACTGCCCGGACTGCAACGAGAGGATCGTTCCGGACACGGTGCAGTCCGCCGCCGAGCGCGTTTTGGAGTGGGATCATGGCACGAGGATACAGGTGGCGTTCCCGCTGGTGCTGAGCACCGGAATCTCCGAAGAGGTGGCGGCATCGAACATCCAGGCCCAGGGGTACGTCCGGGTCATCGCCGATGGCGAGGAAGTGTACCTGCCGGATGTGTCACCGGGCGAATCAGCCCTGAAGACAGCCGTCGAGCTGCTTGTCGTGGTGGATCGGCTCTCGGTCGATCCGGACGACCGTGAGCGGCTCCTGGACTCCCTTGCGGCCGCGTTCGCGGAGGGAGGGGGTCATGCGGTCGTCCTGTCTGCGGCGGGCCACCTGGTGTTTGCCGAGGCGTTTCGTTGCGCGCGCTGCGGGCGTGATTTTCCTGATCCGCGGCCCGTGCTGTTCAGCTTCAACAGCCCGGCGGGGGCCTGTCCGAAGTGTACCGGGTTCGGAGCGACGCTGGAGTACGATGAGCGGCTGATAGTCCCGGATCCGGCCCGCTCGCTGGAGGCGGGGGCGCTCGATCCCTGGGCGAAGCCGCGCTACCGGCACGAGAGATCGGACCTTCGACGCTTCGCTGCCGGGCGCGGCATCGACACCCACTCGCCGTGGATGGATCTGCCGCCCGAAGTCCACGGCAGCCGGGAGTTCGGTGGGGTGGTGCCGTTTCTGCGTTCGAAGGAGCGAAAGAAGTACAAACAGTACATCCGGGTATTCCTGCGTCAGTATCAGCTTCCCCGGCCCTGCGATCTGTGTCAGGGGAGCCGGCTGGTGGCCGACGCTCTGAACGTCCGTCTGGGCGGCCTGCACATAGCCGGGGCAGCCGCGCTCGGGATCTCGAGCCTGCGGACCTGGCTGGCCCAGCTGGCGCTGTCGCCGTTCGAGCAGAAGGTGGCCTCCACAATCCTCAAGGAGCTGCGCGAGCGCACACGGTTCCTCGACGCAGTCGGACTGGGATACCTGACTCTGGATCGACAGGCGCGCTCGCTATCCGGCGGCGAGATGCAGCGGATCCGGCTGGCCGCCTGTCTGGGCAGCCACCTGGTGGACACGCTGTACGTTCTGGACGAGCCTACCATCGGGCTCCACCCGCGAGATGTGGAGCGGTTCATGAGCGTACTGGAGGATCTGCGCCGGCGGGGCAACACCGTCCTGGTAGTTGAGCACGAGCCCCGCGCGATGGAGCGGGCCGACTGGATTGTCGAGCTCGGTCCGGGCTCCGGCGAGAGCGGAGGGGAGGTTGTGTTCGAGGGCACCTATCCGGCCCTCCTCCAGGCCGACACCACCACGGGTATCGCCCTCGCCGGGGCCGGCCGCCACACGGGAGAAGACGGCAAGCCGCCGCGCGAGCCACAGGGTTGGCTACGGCTCAGAGGGGCAAGCCTCCACAACATCCGTGGATTGGACGTCAAGATCCCGCTTGGCGTGCTCGTAGCGATCACCGGCGTCTCAGGATCCGGCAAGTCTACGCTGGTGCACGACATCCTGTACCGGGCCTACGAAGCCCTGGAGGGCACCGCGGCTCTGGATCGCGCCGTGCTGGTGGATCAGAGTCCCATTGGACGCACGCCGCGCTCGAATCCAGCCACGTATATCGGCGCCTTTTCCGAGATCCGGAGACTGCTGGCCGAGCAGCCACTGGCGCGAGAGCGTGGGTACGGCACGGGGCACTTCAGCTTCAACCGGCCCGGCGGTCGCTGCGAGGTGTGCAAAGGGGCGGGCGAAGAGGTGGTCGAGATGGTCTTCATGGCGGATGTCGCCGTCCCCTGTGATGCGTGCGGGGGCAAGCGGTTTCTCCCGGAACTGCTCGAGGTGGAATTCCGCGGACGGAACATTGACGACATCCTGGCGCTCACGGTGGACGCGGCGATCCGGTTCTTCATCCGGCAGGACCGCCTGGGTGAGCAGCTCTGGCAGCTCCAGCGGGTCGGATTGGGCTACCTGCGATTGGGGCAGCCTGCCACCACGCTTTCCGGAGGGGAAGCGCAACGGCTGAAGATAGCCAGAGAGCTGGCCCGCAGCGCGGGAGCGGGGCGGCGCCTGTATATCCTGGACGAACCCACGGTCGGGTTGGGCCTCGGCGAGATCGGGACGTTGCTGTCGGTGTTGCGGGAGCTGGTAATGGAAGGCCACAGCGTGCTCGTGGTAGAGCACAACCTGGACCTGATCGCCAGGGCCGATTGGGTGCTCGATCTGGGTCCGGAGGCGGCGGAGGCAGGTGGGGAGCTGGTGGCGGAGGGGACGCCGCTCCAGGTCATGGAAGCACCGGGGTCCCACACGGGCTCGTACCTGCGGCGCTACCTGGAAGAGTCCGGAGCGGTGCTGGAAGCCAGTGCCTGATCCGGGAATCTCGGTTCTTCTCCCCTGTCGCGATGCGGCGGCGTTTCTTCCCGAGTGCATCCGGAGCCTCGAAAGCCAATCGGACCCGGACTTCGAAGTCGTGGCCGTGGACGACGGCTCCCGGGACGCCACCGCCCAACTGTTGAGCGATTGGGCCGGGCGGGACCCACGTGTGCGGCTTGGCTCGGCCACGGGTAGCGGTCTGGTTCCGGCGCTCCGCCAGGCGGCCGCCCGGGCACGGGCGCCCCTGCTGGCTCGGATGGACGCGGACGACATCGCGCATCCCGACCGCCTGGCTGCCCAGCGCGCCTTGCTTTCCTCCAATCCGCGGCTGGCGGGCTGCGGCACGCAAGTGGAGTACTTTCCACGGTCAGCCCTCGGCTCGGGTTATCTGCGCTACGAGCGCTGGATCAACTCGCTGTCGGAACCCGAGGATCTGGAGCGCGACCTGTTTGTCGAGTGCCCTGTAGCCCATCCCACGCTCATGCTGCGGGCCGCGGACTACCGTGCGGTGGGGGGATATCGGGACCGTGGTTGGCCGGAAGACTACGATCTGGTTCTCCGGTTGCTGGCCGCGGGGAGCCGGCTGGCCAATGTGCCTCGGAGGATGCTCCGCTGGCGAGTGTCACCCGGCCGGCTGTCCATGACGTCTCCGGGATATGCCGCGGACGCGTTTCAACGCTGCAAGGCACACCACCTGTCACGCCGATTCCTAACGCCCGCCCGCCCACTGGTAGTATGGGGCGCGGGACGCGTGGGCAAAGGACTGGCGCGGGCGCTCCTGGAGCACGGCCGGAAGCTCACCGCCTTCGTAGACCTCGATCCCAGAAAGATCGGGCAGCAGATCCATGGCGCGCAGGTCATCTCCCCCGACGCCCTCCCGGGTGTCGGTCCACGGCCGTACGTGTTGATCGCCGTCGGTTCACCCGGTGCCCGCGACGAGATTCGAGACGCCCTGGCAGAGGTGGAATTCCGCGAGTTGGACGACTACCGCGCCCTGGCCTGAAAGAGCCCGTTTCCAGTCGCGCAAAAGCCGCGGAGTGACTAGATTTAGCGGTTGATCTCAGGGTCGGCGGAACCGATATCCGTGCACGTCTCAGGCTCAGGCACGGATCGCGGAACCGCCTCCGGGGGCGCCGACCAGGCATTGATAACCCGTAGCCCCCGGTCTTCTCCGCCAGACCGAACAGGATTACATGGATACATCCGAGAACTTGGAACGAGTGGAAGCGCGCCTCATCGAAGACGAGATGCGCGAATCATTCATCGACTACTCTATGAGCGTGATCGTGCAGCGGGCGCTTCCCGACGTCAGGGACGGTCTGAAGCCCGTGCACCGGCGGATCCTGTATGCCATGCAGGAGGCCGGCTTGTCGCCCAATAGACCGTACAAGAAGAGCGCGACCGTAGTGGGTGACGTGCTCGGCAAGTACCATCCGCACGGCGATTCCGCCGTATACGACTCTCTTGTCCGGATGGTGCAGGACTTCTCGCTGCGTTACCCGCTGGTCGATGGCCAGGGCAACTTCGGCTCGATCGACGGGGACAGCGCGGCGGCTTACCGGTACACCGAGGCCCGCCTGGCGCCGGTGTCGCTGGAGATGCTGGCCGACATAGAGAAACAGACCGTGAACTTCCAGCCCAACTTTGACGACAGGCTGGAGGAACCACTGGTCCTCCCGTCCCGCCTGCCGAACCTGCTGGTCAACGGGTCCTCCGGCATCGCCGTGGGCATGGCGACCAACATCCCGCCGCACAACCTGCGCGAGATCGTGGCCGCGTGCGGGCGCCTCATCGACAATCCGGACAGTACGGTGGCCGACCTGATGGAGGAGGTACAGGGACCGGACTTCCCGACGGGCGGGTTCATCTACGGCCGGGACGGCATTCACGAGGCATACGAGACCGGGAGGGGCCGCATCATCATGCGGGCCCGGGCCCACGTGGAGGAGCGGGAGCGGGGCGGTGAGCGGATCGTGATCACCGAGATCCCGTTCATGGTGAACAAGACCCGCCTGATCGAGCAGATCGCGCAACTGGTGCGCGACCGGAAGATCGAGGACATCTCCGACCTGCGCGACGAATCGGACCGGGATGGCATTCGCCTGGTGATCGAGCTGAAGCGGGACGCCATGTCGCGGATCGTGCTGAATCAGTTGTTCAAGCACACGCAGATGCAGTCGACGTTTGGCGTGATCATGCTGGCGCTGGTGGGCGGAGTCCCGCGCGTGATGCCGCTGGATGAGATGCTCCGTCACTTCCTGGACCACCGGCACGAGGTTGTGGTGCGGCGCAGCGAGCACGATCTGGCGGTGGCCAGAGACCGCGAGCACGTGCTGGAGGGCCTCAAGATAGCGGTAGACAACATCGATGAGGTCATCACCATCATCCGGAAGTCGCGCGATGCGAAGACTGCCGGCGAGAGGCTTCGGGAGCGGTTCGAGTTCACCGAGCGCCAGACGGACGCGATCCTCGCGATGCGGTTGTCGCGCCTGACCGGCTTGGAGATCGAAAAGCTCGAGGAGGAGCTGACGGAAGTCCGTGCGCACGTCGAGGAGCTCGAGGAGATCCTGGCCTCGCGGCCTCGCCGCATGGCGATCATCAAGGAAGAGCTGGATCAGATCGCCGCCAAGTACGGCGACGCGCGTCGCTCCGCGATTGTCGATGTCGCGGCTGATTTCACGGAGGAAGACCTGATCGCCGAAGAAGACATGGTGATCACGGTCAGTCACGTCGGCTACGTGAAACGAATTCCACCGGACGTGTACCGGCAGCAGCGTAGAGGCGGACGTGGCATCGCGGGGATGTCGACCCGTGAAGAGGACTGGGTCGAGCACGTGTTCCTTGCGTCCACGCACGACTATCTGATGATCTTCACGGCGGCCGGGCAATGCTACTGGCTGAAGGTTTACGAGCTTCCGGTGGTGGGGCGGGCCGCACGCGGCAAACCCATCGTCAACCTCCTGCGGATCGACAAGAACGAGAAGATCGCCTCCGTCGTCAGGGTGAGAGATTTCTCGCCGGACCGCCACCTGATCTTCGCGACCCGCAACGGCCAGGTGAAGAAGACCAGCCTGGCCGACTACTCCAACGTCCGTTCGATCGGGCTCAACGCCATCAACATCGTCGGCGACGACAGGCTGATTGACGTACAGCTGACCGACGGAACGGACGACGTGATCCTCGCGACGCGACGCGGGATGACCATCCGGTTCGGGGAGGACGACGTGCGGACGATGGGGCGTGCCACTCAGGGTGTGCGGGGCATCAACCTGAGGTCGGACGACGAGGTCATCGGCATGGTCATCGTCAAGCAGGATGCGACGCTGCTCAGCGTCACGGACACCGGGATGGGGAAACGCAGCGCGGTAGAGGACTACCGCTCGCAAAGACGAGGCGGCAAGGGGCTGATCAACGTGAAGATCACCCAGCGGACCGGCCAGGTCGTAGCCATCAAAGAGGTTACCGATGACGACGAGCTGATGCTGGTGACCCGCAACGGAGTGATCAACCGCCAGCGGGCCGGCGAGATTCGCGTGATCGGGCGCAACACGCAGGGTGTCCGGCTCATCAATCTGGATGAGGGTGATCGGTTAGTGGACCTGACCCGGCTGTCATCCCGGGAGTTGGAGGAAGAGCTGGGTGCCGGCGACGGCGATCTGGAGGAAGCGGAGGTTGGCGGCGCGACGCAGTCCATGGCGGGCGAAGCCGAGCCCGAGGGAGCGGAAGGTGGCGGCGCCCCGGTCGATGACTAGACGATGAGTCGAGGGGAATCGTCAGGCTCCGACTCCCCGCTGGTCACGCTGGAGGCGGTCCGCTCGGCTGCCGCACGCATCGCCGGGACCGCGCGTCGCACTCCCCTGTTGCAGGCCAGGTGCGGCGAACGGCCCAACCTGTGGCTCAAGTGCGAGAACCTGCAGCGCGTGTCCGCGTTCAAGGCGCGGGGTGCGTACAACTTCGTCAGCTGTCTCTCCGATGAGGCTCGGGCGGCGGGCCTGGTCAGCTACTCTTCCGGGAATCATGCACAGGCCGTCGCATTCGCGGCGCGCATGTTCGGCGTAAGCGCTACGATCGTCATGCCGGTCGACGCCCCGGCCGTCAAGCTGGAGGCCACGCGCGCGATGGGCGCGACGGTGGAGCAGGTCGGCACCACCTCCTCGGAGCGCGGGGCTCGAGCCCTGGAGATCCTTCATGAGCAGGGTGGAACGATGGTTCCCCCGTTCGACCACCCGGAGATCATTGCCGGCCAGGGCACGGTCGGGCTCGAGATCGTCGAGCAGCTGGTGGACGCGGCCACGCGGCGTGAGGCAGACAGTCCTGGCGTTGGCCAGGTCCTGGTTCCCATCGGGGGTGGTGGGCTGATCTCGGGCACGGCGGCAGCCGTCAGAGCGCTGGCCCCGGAAGCGGACGTGATCGGAGTCGAACCGGAAGGTGCGGCCGCCATGCAAGCGTCGCTCGCCGCCGGCCGGCCGCTGACGCTGGACCGGGTGGACACCATAGCCGACGGATTGAAGCCCGTCCGGCCGGGCGATCTCACCTTCCAACACTGTCGGGAGCTGGTCAAGGAAGTCGTGACGGTAACGGACAGGGCCATTCGCGAGGCCGTCGTGTGGCTGTTCCGCGAGCGGCTGGTCGTCGAGCCAAGCGGCGCTGCCACCGTCGCTGCCGTGCTGTCCGGGTCGGTCCAGCCCATCCCGGGCAAGGCAACCGTTGCCGTGCTGTCCGGAGGAAATATCGAGCCCGGGCTGCTGGCCGAGTGGCTGGTGGGCTGAGCCGCCGCCGATGAACCGATCGCTCACCGCGGTTCCCGGACTCACCGTGGGACATGCACAGGATCACGAAGCGGCCACCGGCTGCACCGCCATCGTCGGACCGTTTGCCGCCTCGGTCGAGGTGTTCGGTCTGGCAACAGGGAGCCGCGAGCTGGACGCGCTGTCCCCGTTTCACCTGGTCCCCGAATGCGATGCGATCCTGCTCACCGGGGGCTCCGCATTTGGGCTCTCCGCGGCGGATGGCGTGGTCGCGTGGCTGGAGGAACAGGGGCGCGGCTACCAGACGCGGGCGGCGCGCGTACCGATCGTGCCGGCTGCCGTGATCTATGACCTGGGCGTGGGCCGGCCGGATGTTCGCCCCGGTCCCGAGATGGGCCGCCGTGCTGCCCGGGCCGCGACAGCGGACCCTGTGGCGGAGGGCCGCGTTGGAGCTGGAACCGGAGCCACCGTGGGAAAGCTCATGGGTCCGGGGCAGGCGCTCCCGGCCGGCGTGGGATCGTGGGCCGAGCCGGGCGACGACTTCACGGTTGGCGCGCTGGCGGTAGTCAACGCGTTTGGAGATGTGCTGGACGACCTGGGCAACGTGCTGGCGGGCTGCCGGGACCCGTCCGGAGGCTTTGCGGATACGGCGGCAGTCCTGCGCAGCGGCACGCTCCCCGGTCCACCGCGGGCGGGTGTGGCCGAGAACACAACGCTGGCCGTGGTGGCAACGGATCTCAAGCTGGACAAACGGCAGCTGCGCATCGTGGCCGGGCAGGCATCCGCCGCCTTCTCCCGGCGCATCTCGCCAGCCGGAACGCCCTTCGATGGGGATATACTGTTCGCCCTCTCCACAGGGTTGCGTGACATCGCAGATCTGCCGATTGGAGTGAAACCGCCGGCGGGTTCCGACGATGACGCGCGCCTCGCGGAGCCAATGACTCTTCTGGCCATCGCGCTCCGGGCACAGGCCGCACTCGAGCGCGCTATCCAGCGCGCCGTAGCCGACCATGCGCGGACAGCGCCACCGGGCGGAACGGCGTGAAGCGGCTCCTGCTGTTCGATATCGACGGCACGCTGATGGACGCCGATGGAGCGGGTCGGGCGGCGCTGCGTGGGGCGATGCTGGAGGTATACGGGCGCACCGGACCCATCGACAGCTTCAACTTCCAGGGGAAGACGGATCCGGCCATCGTGCGGGAACTGCTGCGGGCTGAGGGCTACAGCGACAACCGGGTAGATGACGGGCTGTCGCGGCTCTGGGATCACTACTGCGCGGGGCTGGATCGAGAGCTTGTTGCCCGGCGGGCCCAACTCCAGGCCTATCCGGGGGTGCGACCTCTGCTGGCTCACGCGCGCTCAGATGACCGCTTCACCTCCGCGTTGGTGACGGGGAACGTGGAGGGAGGTGCGTGGCGGAAACTCCGTGCGTGCCGGCTTGACACCAGTTTCTCGTTCGGCGCCTTCGGTTCGGATTCGGAGGATCGGAACGAACTCCCGCCCCTGGCCATACAACGGGCAGCAACGTCCACCGGAACGGAGTTCGATCCGGAAGAGGTCATCGTCATCGGCGACACCCCGGCAGATATCGGCTGTGCCCGTGCGGCCGGCGTTCGAGTGCTGGCCGTGGCCACGGGCGGCTTCTCGGGCGAGCAACTTGCCGGCCACGAGCCGGACTACCTGTTCAACGAGCTATCGGATCTGGATGAAGTCGTCACAGCCATCAGTTCCTGACCGTTCGCGGCGCATGGCCGGATCCGAGCCCGATCAGCCATTCGTGCTGGACGTGCTGTTGGAGGGCGACCCCGTCCTGCGCGGGGCCGCAGTCAGTCTGTCGGATCAGCATCTGCACCTGGCTGATCGCCAGCTGGCACTTGATTCGATCTTCTGGATCTCCCGGCGCTCCGGACTCCTGCTTCTGTTCGGCGACGATTTCACCGCCGCGCTGAACGGCGCCCATGGCGACCTCGAGGAGCTGGCCCTGGCCATCGAGCGCGCCGGCCACCGCGACAGGCAGCGGCGGGCCCTGCACCCGTTTGCCCGCGAGGTGGTGGTGTGTGCGGCGGGCAGCGCCGTGTCCGGAGTGATGAACGGGGAGAAGATCCAGGGTCTCCAGCTGGTGGTCGTGACACAGCGGGGTATCCATCTCCTCTCCCGCGGGAAGCAGCGCTTCCTCTCGTGGCCCGCCAGGCTGACCGGCTTCACGGACCCCGAACAGCACTCGGAGCGTGAGCCGGTCATGATCGAGACCGCCGACGCGCGGTTGCGATTCCTGTACCTGTTTCCCGAGGAAGCCACGGCCATAGCCCGCGTGGCATCGCACGAGCCGTCGGCGGTAGATCTTGTGCCAGAGGAGGCCCCGGCTCTGGAGATGTTTGCGCGCGGAGAAGTCGCGCCCCCGCCTCCCGCCCGGTTGCCCGAGTTCACGATGTCGGCCGAGGCGCTGCAGAAGATCTCCGGCGAGGCCGCCGCGGAGGCGGCGAACGAGGCCTCCGGTGCCGGGGGCCAGGAGCGGGCGTTTCTCCAGGGCCTGTTTCAGGAGCTGGGCGAGATTGTTCTTGGGCCTCTGCTGCTGCGCCGGTCGGCGGCCGGCATGGCCAGCAGCCTGGCGAAAGCGGCCGAGGCGATAGATCCGCTCGGACTGAAGGCAGACACTGAGGCGGCGGTCGACTCGGCAGGAGATAGATTGTCTGCCGAATACGCGCGGGAGCTGCAGAAGCGGCTCAGCGGGCGCAATGTGCCCGATGGAGAGGACGAGCCGCTGCGACTGACGGATGCAGAGCGCAGCGAGCTGAAGAGCCGTATGCAGGAGGGAGTGGAGGCGCTCGTCCCGTCCTATACAAGACTGGCCATCAGCCGCCAGACTCTGCTCGATATGCTCGAGCGCTTTGACTCGGCGCCGCCCGATGATGCGGGGCAGGAGGTAGAGGCGGCCGTGGTGGTCTGGCACGCAGATCTCTTGAAGCTGGACAAAGCGTACGGCAGGGTGTGGAAGACGCAGCTGCGAGAGATCACCAGGCTGTGGTCGCAGCTTCTGGAGCCCCGACTCGCACAGGCCGACGCATTTCCGCGCCAGCGCGTCCCGGAATGGCTGTGGCTGACCCTGATGGCGGCGGCGGCGTTGCTAACCGGAGCACTACTGGTGATCCTTCTGTAGTCAATGAACCTGTACAAAGGGTTGTGAGCGTGGCAAAACAGCAGACACGAAACTCCGCGAGGGGTTCTTCAGGTGGCGGGTCCAGCATGGTCTTCTATGCCATTCTCGCCGTGGTAGTCATAGCCGGGGTCGCTTGGCTCTTCCTGGCCGGCAGGGACTCGGGAAGTGGGGCGGCTCCCGCTAGCGTGACGAATCTGACGGGAGTAGAGGCGGATCCTTCGGTGGGGCTGGCCCTGGGGCCGGAGAACGCCGCGGTCACGATCATGGAGTTCGCGGATTACTCGTGTCCCCACTGTGCGCAGTTCGCCGCCTTCACGGGCCGGCTACTGCGTCAGAACTACGTAGAGACCGGCGTCGTCCGGTGGGTGCTTTATGACTACGTCCTGGGACGTTTTCCGCACTCGGTCGCGGCCTCGCTGGCCGCACGCTGCGCGGGAGAGCAGAACCAGTACTGGCCGATGCACGATCTGATCATGGCCAACCAGGCGCGCTGGGCGCTGGGCGACTCCCCGGACCGCGAGCTGCGGACTTACGCCGACCAGCTGGGCCTGGACCGCGGCCAGTATGACGCGTGCATGTCCGAGCGCCGGCCGCTGGAACAGATCGCGGCGGCACGGAAGTACGGGGATCAGATGGGGGTCAATTCCACTCCGACCCTGTTCTTGAATGGCAGCCTGCTAAGTTCCGAGCAATCCAGCTATGAAGTCCTGGAGCGTTTGATCCAGGCAGCCGTGGACTCGGCCCGCGGAGTGGATGAAGCAGCCACGGAGGCTTCCGCCGAAGCCTCCGGGTGACGAGTTGGAAGAAGATCTGACACAGATCCGCCGGAGGGCGATCGCCGTTCTGGCGCTGGTGGGCGTGTTCATCTCGACTTACCTGCTTCTCTACAAGCTGGGGGTCTACGGCTCGCTGGTGTGCGGAGCCGGCGGAGGCTGTGACTACGTCCAGGCATCGATGTATGGGCGGTTCCTGGGGATCCCCGTCGCCGGGTGGGGCGTGGGCTGGTACGTGGCGGTGTTCGTGCTGGCTCTGCTGGCCGGGTCGTCCGGGCTACGGGCCGCAGCGTGGCCGGGTCGTGCGCTCCTGGTGCTGGCCAGCGGTGGGCTGGCCTTCTCGGTCTATCTGACCTACCTGGAGCTCTTCGTGATCCACGCCATCTGCCGGTGGTGCGTGGCGAGCGCAATCGTGACCACGCTGATCTTCGTGCTATCGGTACCCTGGTTCGGTTCGGGTCCGCAGGCGGAGGCGCCCTCCAACGGTTGACGGCCTGAACCGGCCGGGCTCAAACCCGCCGACTCAGGCCGTCTTGCTTCAAGCCGTCTGTTATACGGAACTCAGGCTGCGTGCCAGAAGCCTTCCAGCGCTCCGCCGTCCGGCGAGGCCCGCAGCTTGTCGAACGCCCGGTTGCGAATCTGCCGGATCCGCTCACGGGTCACGCCCAGCAGTGAGCCGATCTCCTCCAGCGTCATCTCCTCGCCATCATCCAGTCCGTAGTACAGGACCAGGATCTTTCGCTCGCGCTCCGTGAGGTACCGCTCGAACATGCGCTCCAGGAACTCGCGACGAGCCTGGCCCTCCACATCCTCTTCGATGTCCGCGTCGTCCATCCCCGCAAACCGCTCTCCGAACGAGGCGCTGTCGCGGTCGGACTTGTCCAGCGGCGCATCCAGACTGAGCTCGGCGGAGGCTACGCGGCGAAGCGCGCGGACCGTCTCGACCGGCTCCTCCATCTCGTCCGCTATCTCGCGGTCCGTGGGAGACCGGCCGAGCTTCTGCGTCAGCGCCGTCTCTGTGCGCGACAACTTGACCAGGTTCGAATTCTGATTGAGCGGAATGCGCACGGAGCGCGTCTGCTCGGCCAGAGCCTGAAGGACGGTCTGACGGATCCACCACACGGCGTACGAGATGAACTTGACGCCCTTGTCAGGATCGAACTTCTTGACCGCCTTGAGGAGTCCCTCATTCCCGATGCACACCAGCTCGGCGAGATTGAGACCCCGCCCCTGGTATTTCTTCACATACGAGATGACGAACCGCAGATTGGCCGTCACCAGCCGCTCTGCCGCCGCACGGTCGCCGGCGCGCGCATGCCGGGCGATCCTGCGTTCCTCTTTCGGATCTACTATGAGAGGGTAGCGCTCGACGTCCTGCAGATACTGATCGAACGAATCAAGCGCTCGAGAGTCGAAGAACATAGGCCTCCGCCACTATCAGTTGATGTCGCCTTGATACAAGCTTGATACAGGGTTGTTCCCGGCGGAGAGCCGTCAGGAACCGTTGTCCTCCCTGATTTTGACACTGATCTCGATGACTTCCTTCGCAGCCCGAGACCGTCGCGTGAGGCGCCGCACATACCAGGCCAGCGCGATCCACGTGATCACGTAGCCTACGATCATGAAACCGGCGGTGTTATCCATCTTCAGGCCCCATCAGCTCCAGCTCCAATTCGACGGTCGCCAGACGGTACCGCCGCACCATCAGGTACGCGTAGGCCACGGTGAACGCGAGCACGTTGAACAGCAGGGTCAGGAGGAACAGGCTGGCCATCGATCGCGGAGAGGATGGCGGCTGGTGGATGCTGCGCCACCAGTAGACGGACAGGTACACGATGGGTACCTGCACGAAGCCCACGATCCCGACGACGGCGGACCAGCGGGCCCGCTTGTCCGGGTCATCCGCGAATCCCCGCACCATGATGAATCCGACGTACACCATCAGGAGAATGGCCGTGGTAGTGAGCCGGGGATCCCACGTCCACCACACGCCCCACGTAGGCTTCCCCCACAGCGAGCCGAGCACGAGCGCCAACACCGTAAACAACACGCCGATCTCGGCGGACGCGGCACCGATCAGGTCCCACTTCAAGTCGCGTTGCACGAGATACAGGGTGCTCATCACGAACACCACGAAGAACGCCAGGAAGGCGGTCCAGGCGGCCGGTACGTGGATGTAGAGCAGTTTCTGAACCGGACCCTGCAGCCCGTCCTCAGGAACGATGAACAGCGCGACCACGCTGCCGATCACCATGAGCGCCAGGGCCACAATCCCCAGCGTTCGCGGCGACTCTACTCCTCTAGAACTATCGGGAATATCCATGTGCACACGACGAAGAAGATGATGTCAAAGACTACCAGCAATCTGAGCCAACCGCCCATGTGTCCCATCGGGTCCCCGAGCAGCAGGAGACTCGTCGAATTGACGGCCGCCAACAGCAGCGGGACCAGGGCCGGGAACAGCAGCAACGGGAGCATCAACTCCCGAGCCCGAAGATGTACAGTCAGAGCCGCGTAGAAGGTCCCTACCACCGAGAATCCGATCGACCCGAGGATCGCGATGCCGATCAGACCGGGGACGTGCGGCCACAGGTTGAGCTGGAAGAGCACGCCGGCGGCCGGGAACAGGATGGCCTCGATGACGAGCAGGACGACCAGGTTGCCCAGCATCTTCCCCAGGTAGATGGCCCGGATCTCGCCAGGGTACAGACGCAGATACTGGATGCCGCCGGCCAGCTCCTCCGTCTGGTAGGTCCGGCTGAGAGACAGCGTGCCTGTGAACGCGATCCCGACCCACAACAGCCCGCCGGCCAGCTGCCTGAGCAGTGCGGCATCCGGTCCGATCGCGAAGCTGAACAGAAACAGGACCAGCCCCGCGAAGAAGATCATGGCGTTGATCCCCTGCTTGGTGCGGACTTCGATGAGCAGGTCCTTCCAGAGGATCGCCCAGGTGCGGAGTGCGAGATTCATGCGTCGCGCTCCTTTCCACCGTCCGGCGGTCCGCTGAGGCCAAGCCGCGGCCACATCTCCGCCGGTGGACCCAGCGCCTCCAGCCGCCCGTTGTGCATGAGCGCCACCACGTCGGCGGCCTGAAGCGCTTCCACGTGATGGTGGGAAGCAAAGATCAGCGTGCACCCTTGCGCTTTGAGCTCTTCAAGCACGCCCGCCACCAGAGACACCCCGTCCGTGTCCAGGCTGATGAACGGCTCGTCCATCAGGACCAGGTCGAGCGGTCTCGACAACAGCCGGGCCAGTTCCAGCCGGCGCCGCATGCCGGTGGAGAACGCGCGGACCCGGACACCGGCCGCCGCCGACAGTCCGACGCGGTGCAGCGAATCGTGCAGCGTTGCAGGCTCCGGTCTGAAGCCGGCCATCATGCAGGCAAACTGCAGGTTCTCGGTGGCCGTGAGGTCGTCGTACAGGAAGCCCGTCGCCGTGAGCAGGCCCGTGCGTTCCCGGATCGCCCCGCCCTCCGTTCGCACGGAGTGCCCAAACACTTCGACGTCGCCGCGCGACGGCCGCAGCAGCGTGGCCAGCACTCTCAACAACGTGGTTTTGCCGGCGCCGTTGGAGCCGACCAGCGTGAGCGCCGTGCCGGCGTCGATGGTCAGATCTACATCGCGCAGCGCCCAGTGACGGCCGAACCTCCTCGACAGCCCGCTGGTCCTGACGGCCAGCGCCGTCGCACCGGTTGTCTCGCGTGGCTCGTTCATCTCGTTCCTGCCGCTCTCCCCGCTGATCGCGTCCTGGTCCCGGCCGGTTGTCTGGCAGCGGGATAATTCCGTCGGTAGCTTTTCCGCACCCGGCTCCGCCCTGTCCGCCTTGCTCGGCACGGGCGCGGCCGCTCGTCCCGGCACCGTGACGGGGCTGCCCCCAAGACACCGAGAGCGAGAGACCCATGGATCTCAGCGATATCGCCGCCCTGGCCAGGCCGTCCGACAGCAAGGTGGTCCTTCTGGTACTCGACGGTCTGGGAGGAGTCCCGATAGAGCCGGGCGGTGCGACGGAGCTCGAAGCGGCCGCGACGCCACACCTGGACGCGCTGGTACGGACCGGGACGTGTGGTCTGCACGTGCCTGTCGCTCCCGGGGTCACCCCCGGCAGCGGCCCCGGACACCTGGCGTTGTTCGGATATGACCCGCTCCGCTATCGCACCGGACGCGGTGTGCTCGCGGCCCTCGGGATCGGCTTCGACCTCCGTTCCGGGGACGTCGCGGCCCGGGGCAACTTCTGTACGCTGGACGGGTCCGGGTCGGTGTCCGACCGACGTGCCGGGCGCATACCCAGCGATGAATCCGCCCCGCTGGTCGAGCTTCTGGACAACATCGAGATCGATGGGGCCGACGTCTTCGTTCAGCAGGTGAAGGAGCACCGGTTCCTCCTGGTGCTCAGACCCGATGAACCTCTGGGCGATGCCGTTGCGGACACGGACCCCGGCCAGGTGGGTCTGCCGGCGGCGGAAGTGCGCGCGCTGGACGAGGCCTCGCGACCGACCGTTCGCCTGGTGCGCGATTGGCTGGACCGGGCGGCCGCGGCCCTGGCCGGCCAGCCGAAAGCCAACGGAGTGCTCCTCCGCGGCTTCTCGCGGCTCCCGGGCTGGCCCAGCTTCGAAGAGGTGTTCGGGATGCGAGCCCTGGGGGTCGCCGCCTACCCGATGTATCGCGGCGTGGCCCGGCTTGTCGGGATGGAGACAGTCGAAGTCGACGAGGACCCGCAGAGCCTGGTGGCCGAGCTGGAGCGGCGGTTCGACCAGTTCGACTTCTTCTTCCTTCACTACAAGGCGCCCGACAAGGCCGGCGAGGACGGAGACTTCGACAGGAAGGTCCAGGTCATAGAGGCCGCCGACTCCGTGGTGCCGCGCATTCTCGAAGCGGGGCCGGATGTCGTGCTGGTGACCGGAGATCACTCGACGCCCGCACTCCTGCGCAATCACAGCTGGCACCCGGTTCCGTTTCTTCTGAGTGGTGGCGCCGGCCGGGCGGACGCTAGCCAATCGTTCGGGGAGACCGCTTGCGCCTCGGGTGCGCTGGGCACGGTTCGTGGCTGTGATCTGATGCGGCTGGTCGCCGCGCGCGCAGGTCGCCTGTCCAAGTACGGAGCCTAGCCCGGCTTTCAGATTCGCGGCCGATCGCTCAGGCAGCAGGCGCCCGCGCGTTCTTGCGTCCGTACTCCAGTCCGGCTGCCGCCATGGCGACGCCGGTCGCCATGGTAACGACCCCGACCAGCAGGTTGTTGCCGAACGCGAACGAGAAATCGATGAACCCGTGCAGGAACGGCGAGAACATACTGTAGACTGCCGTGAACATCAGAAACCAACCGGGCAGCCTCCCTCCGACCATGTGGAACGTGGCGGAGATCGCGAGAATCACGACGCCGATCCCGACGCTCTGCCAGGTGACAAAGCCGACCGGATAACTGAAGATGAACGGCGCCGCAACGTAGAAAATACCGAGGATTGCCCCGACATAGGGTGTCTTCATCGCCTCTAGATCGCCTGTTGTTGGCCTGTGTACGGCCTCTTCCCGGACCCGCCCCATCCCCGCGGCCGCCCTATGATGCGCTCCGATTGCGCATCCTGCAAACCTGAACCGCGCTACACGCCTGTTCTGCGCAAACGATTGGCGTTGGTCACTACCGTGATCGAACTGAGCGCCATGGCCCCCTCAGCGATTACCGGGTGCAGCAACCCCAGGAACGCGACGGGGATGGCGAACGTGTTGTAGAAGTATGCCCAGAAGAGGTTCTGCCGGATCTTGCGGAACGTTGCCCGGGCCAGCTTCGTCGCCCTTACCAGCCCGGACAGCTCTCCTCGCACGAGAGTGATATCCGCCGCCTCGATCGCGATGTCGGTCCCCGTTCCGATGGCGATCCCCACGTCCGCCTGTTTGAGCGACGGAGCGTCGTTGATCCCGTCTCCCACCATCGCCACGACGTACCCCTCTTCCTGCAGCCGCCGGATCTCCCTGACCTTCTGGTCGGGCAGCAGGCCGGCACGGAACGAGTCGATGTCCAACTGGCGGGCCACGGCCGCCGCCGTTCGCTGGTTGTCACCCGTAAGCATGTGAGTCTCGAAGCCGAGGTCTCTAAGCTCGCGCAGGGCCGCGGCCGCTTCCTCTTTAATCGGGTCCGAGATGGCGAGCACGCCGGCCGGCAGGCCGTCCACGGCCACGAAGGCTACCGTGTGCCCGTCGTCCTCCCACTCTGAAGCCACTTCGAGCAACGGCCCCAGGTCCACGTCTGCTTCCTTCATCAGCCTGCCGCTGCCAACCAGGACATTCCGGCCCTCGACCTGGCCCCGCAGCCCACGGCCAACCACGGCCTGCACCTGCGAGGCGCGCTGGAGCTGGATCCCCGTATCACGCGCTGCCTGGACTACGGCCTGGCCCAGGGGGTGCTCGGAAGCGTCCTCGAGCGACGCTGCCAATCGCAACAGCTCCGGCTCTTCCCACTCACCGGCCGGCCGCACCGCGGCCAGGCTCGGCTCGCCCTGCGTCAACGTTCCCGTCTTGTCCAGCACCAGGACCGTAGCCCGGTCCAGCGTCTGTATGGCGGCGCCGTCCCGCACCAGCACCCCGCGCTCGGCTCCCATCCCGGTACCGACCATCAGCGCCGTTGGCGTCGCGAGGCCCAGCGCGCACGGACAGGCTATCACCAGGACGGCCACGGCCGCGTAAATGGCCAGCGAGACCATCCCGAGGTCGGGGTTCACCCACGGCACGAAGTCGGAGGCCCGTGTGATCACGGCATGGAAGAAGGCGGGGAACGCCAGCCACGAGAGGAGCGCGACCGCCGCCACGACCAGAATGATCGGCACGAACACAGCCGTGATCCGGTCGGCAAACTCCTGGATGGGCACCTTGGTGGCCTGGGCCTCCTCGACCATCCTGACGACGCCGGACAGGAAGGTGTCCTCCCCGACTCCCGTCGCCCGGACTCGCAACAGGCCCATGCGATTCACGGTGGCGCCGATGACGTCGTCGCCGGGTCCCTTCTCGACCGGGAGCGATTCTCCCGTGGCCAGGGACTCGTCGACGGCGCTGTGTCCCTCCACGATCTGGCCGTCCGTCGGGATCTTCTCCCCGGGTCGCACGATCATCACGTCGCCCACCCTGACCTCGCGGGTGGCAATCTCTATCTCCGCACCGTCGCGCAGCACACGCGCGGTGGGCGCCTCCAGCGACAGGAGGCGTTGAATGGCTGCCGAGGTCCGTCCCCGCGCCCGTGCCTCCACGTACCGGCCCGTCAGGTGGATAGCCATGATCATGGCGCCGACACCCGCATAGTTCATGATCATCGGAGCGACCCCGAGATCGTGCAGAACCGCAACGGCGCCGGTGGCCACGGACACGCCACTGCCGATGGCGATCAGCACATCCATGTTGGGCCGCAGCCCGCGCGCGGAACGAGCGGCGCTCCGCAGCGTGTCGCGGCCCGGCCACGAAACGACGGCCAGAGCGAGCAGGACCATTCCAACATCGAACGCGAGCGCGCTGGGCCAGCGGATGCCGAAGAACATCTCCGGCACCATCCACAGCATGACAGGCACCGTGAGTGACCAGGCCACCCGCATCCGGCGCCGCGCCTGTTCCAGGTTCTCCTCAGTGCGGCGCAGTCGCTCACGCTCGCGTTCGGCCCTGTCCAGGCCCGCTTCCGCCGGCTCCACGACGTCGTAGCCGGCATCCTCCACAGCCTGGCGCAGGTCGGCGAATGAGTACGAATCCGCAGGGAATACCACGCTGGCCGATTCGGCGGCGAGGCTGACGCTCGCCTCAACGCCGTCCAGACTGTTGAGCTTGCTCTCGACCGCGGAGCTGCAACCGGCGCAGTGCATCCCCTCGACACGAAACACCACCCTGTCCCGCTGTACGTCCACCTCGGAGGTGGCGGGTCCTTGCTCGTCCGGTTTCATTATTGGCCTCCTACCGCAGGTATCGGTGGAACAGCTCTACCAGCTCACGCCGCACCTGCCCGGCAGACTCCCCGCCTCCGGTGAGCGCGTGCGTGGCGCAACGGTCCAGGTGATTGGCCAGGAGCTCCTTCTCCGCGGATCTCAACGCTGAGTGGACGGCCGCGAACTGCTGCAGAATCTCCGGGCAGTAACGCTCCTCCTCCACCATTCTCTGGAGACCCTCCACCTGCCCGCGGACGCGCGCCAGCCGTCGCCGCAGGTCATCCTTCGTTTCCGCCGCGATTCCCATGGCATGGGGAACGTCATCTCCGACCTGTTTCATCTCAGCACCTTGTGACTCGAGAGCCCTCTCCGGGCGGAAGCCCCCGCCTGGAATGGAGGCCGCCTGGAATGGAGGCCGCCCCAGCGGACGGACGCCGCCCAGCGCACGGAGGCATACAATACCCCTGTATAGTATCCACGATCCACCTGCTGGACGAACCGCGCGCCTCGCCCTTAAACTGCGTTCCCATGTTTCGTCGGTTCAAACGGGCCCTTGACGAGGCCCTCGAGAAGATCGGGATCACCGAAGAGGATGTAGACCAGCTCCTGGACGCGATGCGCGACGAGCTGATCGACACCAAGGCCCAGATCCCGCAGATGGAGAGCCACATCGAGGCTCTCGAGCGCCAGGGTGTGCGCGAGCGCGACAAGATCGAGGATTGCGTCCGGCGCGCCAGTCAGGCCGAAGCGATCGGCGACCAGGAGACGATGGAAGTGGCCGTCCGGTTCGCCGAGCAGCACCGATCCCGCCTTCACGTCGTTGAGCAGAAGCTCGAGGCCGCGCGGGCTGAACTGGTGTTGAAACGTCGAGAAGCGGAGGAGATGACTGGCCAGCTCAAGGAGGCGATCAAGAACCGCGGGGCGCTGGCCGCCCAGGCCCGGCGCGCGAAGACGATCGAGAGCACCCGCGGCGTCTCCGGCCACAAGGTGATCGATGAGTTTGACCGCATGGCCGATCGAACGGAGCGCGGGCTCGATGTCGATGACGCGGAGAAAGAGCTCGACCGGGAGATGGCGGGTGAGGAAGCCGCGCCCGACTGGAGCGACGTAGAGCGCCGCTACGACCGGACCGAGCGCGAGGCCGAGGCGGATGCGATGCTGGAAGAGCTGAAGCGCCGCATGGGGATGGACTCCGACGAAAGCTGACCCCAGCCGGCCCTGCCGGGCCGCGATCCGATAGGAACAGTCAATGAACCTGCTAGTCGCCGCGGTCGTCGTGTATCCCGTGATCCTGCTGGGGATCAGTTGGCATCGCTCCCGCTCCGTGAAGAGCCATGCGGACTTCATGGTGGCAGGCCGCAACGTGCCCGTGGTCATGCTGGTGGGAACGCTGGTGTGCACGTGGATCGGCTCCGGCTCGCTGTTCGGCGGCTCGGGGTTGGCCTACCGATCGGGGATCTCGATGCTGTGGTTCTCGTTCGGGGCGTGGGCAGGCCTGATCGTTGCCTACTTCCTGGCGCACAGGGTCCGCCGGATAGCCAAGTACACGGTTCCGGATCTACTGGAGCAGCGCTACAACGCGCCGGCACGGCTCCTCGGAACCGTCGCCATCATCCTGGCCTATGTGACCATTGCCGCGTACCAGTTCCGGGGCGGCGGCTGGATCCTCAGCATCGTCACGGATGGCGCCATCTCGCCGCAGCTCGGGATGTTCATCACGGCTGGAGTCATCATCCTGTTCACGCATGGCCGGGATGGTCTCGATCGTCTCCGTCGACATCTTCAACGGGATCATCATCACGGTGGCAGTCCTTATCGCGCTGCCTTACCTGGTGATCACCAACGGCGGAATCTCGGCTATCGCGGCCAATCTGCCACCGACGCACACGACCATTCTGGGTGACCACAACTTCCTGTGGGTGGTCGGCGTGAGCATGCCGACTTTCCTCCTCATCCTGGGCGAAAGCGGCATGTACCAGAAGTTCTTCTCCGCCAAGGACTCTGGTGCCGCCCGCAAAGCCGTGGTGGGGATGCTCGTCGGAATCGTGGTCATCGAGACCACGCTGGCCCTGGTAGCCATCGTGGGCCGATCGATGTACCCGGACCTGATGGAGCAGGTGTCGGTAGTCGGCAGGGCAGGGTCGGAGACCGTCATTCTGTACATCGCACGCCACGGCCTGCCGGTACTGCTGGGCGCTATCCTCCTCGCGGCCGGCGTCGCGATAGTCCTGTCCACCGGCAATACGTTTCTCCTGGTACCGTCCACCAACCTGAGCCGTGATGTATACGAGCGCTTCATCAACCCCGATGCATCCGAGCGGGCCAAGCTGACCCTGCAGCGGGTGGGCGTGCTCCTGTTCGGCCTGCTTGGTGTGGTGCTGCTCAACTTCTGGAGCACCGTGCTCGAGATGGCTCTGTATGCCTACTCGCTGGTCGGTGCGAGTCTCACGCCCGCGCTGCTTGCAGCGTTCCTGTGGCGTCGGGTCACGGCGGCGGGCGGTGTGGCGTGCATCGCAGGTGCGCTGGTCAGCATCATCGGGATCAAGACGCTCAACACACTTGGGGTGAGCTTCGTGCTCGAGATGAGCGGCACCGAGTTCGATTTTGCCAGCAGCGACTACATCGTGATCCCTGCCGTGATCATCTCCACGTCGCTGTTGATCATCGTGAGCCTGATGACCAAACCGTCTCCCGATGAGAAGTGGTTGCCGTTCTTCAGCGAAGAAGATCTCGACGACGAACCGGTCGCGGCCCCCCAGCCGGTGCACTAGCTGACGCCGGCACGCCAGCCGACTCCGACAGACGCGCCGAGCACGCCCGACCGCGTCAGGAGGTACCGAAGGCGCGCTGGTAGACCAGCCGCGTCCGCCACCGGTGCCGGCCAGTGTCGGTGTGTGGGTTGTTTCGGAGAGGCGAGGGAATGGTTGCCGCCAGCTTCGCCGCTTGCAGGCGGCTCACGCCGGTGATGGAAATGCCGAAGTAGCGGCGACTGCCGGCCTCTACCCCAAAGATCCCTGGCCCGAGCTCGATCACGTTCAGGTACAGCTCGAGGATCCTCTGTTTGGACAGCTCCCGCTCCAGCCGCCGCGCGATCAGGGCTTCGCGGAGCTTGCGGAACAGGCTTCGCTCCGGGGACAGATAGAGGTTCCGCGCCAGTTGCTGCGTGATGGTGCTGGCGCCGCGGGGGCTCTCACGATCCCGCCACGCCTCGGCGATGGCAGCTCGCAGCTCGAACCAGTCGAAACCGCCGTGCCCGTAGAACGCGGCATCTTCCGACACGAGCACGGCGCGCTGGACGTCGGCGGGGATCCGGGACAACGGCACCGGTCTATAGTCTATCGCCAGCGGCTGGCCGCGCCCCTCCGCCTCCTGCTCGCGCCGCTCCATGTAGGAAGTTCGCTGCGGCCAGCCGCTCCGCAGGTTGTCCACGGCCGGTAGCGTGAGGACGACCGCGCCGAAGCAGCCGGCGAACAGAAGAAGGATGACGCCGGCGGCCAGCGCCAGCCAGCGGACCCAGCGCCGGAAGCGGGTTCGGGCTCCGCTGGCTGGCTCCGGTCCGGCGTAGTCGCGGCTCGCCCTCGTATCGGGGGATGGGGTCGGCTCGTCAGACGCCAAGCGTTTGTCCGAGCTGACCGATCTGGCGGGTGTTTCCCATGACGATCAGAGTGTCGCCGGCCCGAATCTCCTCTTCCGGACCCGGATTGTATATGAACGTCCCATGCCGTTCGTCCCGGTGCTTGATGGCGATGACGATCAGACCCGTCTTCCTGGGGATCTGCGCTTCCGCGAGGGTGGTTCCCAGGAGCGGCGAGCCACCCGGCACTTCCACCTCTTCCAGCAGCAACGGCTCTTGCCCGGTCCGCATCACGACGTCCAGGAAGCTCATCACTTGCGGTCGGAGAAGCAGCGAAGCCATGCGGATTCCGCCGGAGATGTTGGGGCTCACTACGTGGTCCGCGCCGGCCGTCGCGAGCTTGCCCATCGTCATCTCTTCACGTGCTCGCGCAACAATCGTGAGGTTGGGCTGCAGGTCTCGGGCACTCAGGCAAACGAACAGATTGTCCGTATCCAGGCTGAGCGCGGCAACGAGGCCCCTGGCGTACCCAACGCGCGCCTGCAGCAGGGCCTCATCTTTGGTGGCATCGGCCTCGAGGATGAGTGCGTCCTCGTCCAGGTCGCGCACCCTGTCCGCCTTGTCTGGATTCCGCTCGATGACTACGTACGGGATATCCGAGCTGATCAGCTCCTTGATCACCTGGATCCCGGTGCGGCCGGCGCCGCAGACGACGATGTGCTGAGTGGTCTTTTCGAGTGTCTTCATGGTACGCCGCGTGCGAAAGACATGAGCCAGGTCCATTTCAACGATGGAAGAGGTGATCAGCGCAAACCACAGCCCCATGCCGGTAATTCCACCCATCAACAGGAACGTGGCCAGGGCACGTCCGGCATCGCCCAGAGGCTGCACCTCTTCGTAACCGACGGCGGAGAGGGTGATCACCGTCATGTAGAGGGCGTCGGAAAAGTCGTAGCCGGGGAGTGCCGCGAATCCCGCCGTACCCACCACCACCAGGATGGCCAGGTACCAGAGAAGGAGTTCGAAGCGCCGCCGGAAGATCCTCATGGGCTGCCGATATCTGCCGCTCTAGGTCGTGCGGTCGGGCCGGGCCACGATGTCGCGGCTCTTGATCCGCTTGCCCTGAAGTCCGGCCACCACCTGGTCTGCGACGAGCGAATCCACGTCCACCAGCGTATGCGATCCGCGGATCTCGATCTTGCCGATTTGACCCGCTGCCGCACCGGTCTCACCGGTTATCGCTCCGACGATGTCTCCAGGCCCCGTCCCGTCGCGCTTGCCGACGTTGATGAAGATTCGCGTCCAGGTCGGTCGCACCGCCGCTTCCGGGCCCGGCTGCGGGCCATCGCCTTCCGTGTCACGCTCGCGGAGCATGGCTGACAGCACGGCCGCCAGTCCGGCGCCTCCCATCTCCTCCAGCAGAGGGTCCAGCACAAGCAGCTGGGCCGACGTATCGACGGACTCCGCCCGCTCGCGGACGCGGTGGCGGAACTTCTCGATCTCTCGTTTCGCCTCGGCGGGCACAGGCTCGGGAAGATCCGTGCACTTCCAACCGAGACGTCGCGCCAGGATCTTGAGGTGCTCCTCGTGCCCCGCCTGTACGACAGCCAGGCGAACCGGGACCCCCTCCAGCCACGCCCGCATCGATTCCAGGTCGGGTGGCAGGTCGAGCAGAACCGCTACGTCCGGAGCTTTCGTGGGAGAGCGAGTCCATTCGACGGTCACGCCGGGCGCATCTCCGGTCTCGCTCGGGCCAAGGCCCAGGGTTGCCAGCTCCGCGGCGATCCGCTGCCCGACGTGGCCGTCTCGACAGTAGACCGATGCGTGATCCCACCCGGAATGCTCTGCCAGCTCCGCCAGCACTCCGGCCACCCGGTCCACCCGCTCCGCTTCGGTCCGCGCCGAGCCGACGCTGATCCGGCCTGGCCGCTCGGGTTTGACGGGCGCATCGACGCCGGCCAGCGGGAACAGCTCGGCGGGCCACTTGCGGGCTCGCGGCAGCCGCCGCTCCAGGAGATCGTCAAACAGGGCATCCGGCTGGGCCGAGCAGGCAATGCGTTGCGTGTCAGACTCCAGCGCGTCCACGATGGCTTCGACGGCCGGCCATGCCTCCACGGACTCGTAGGCATGCACGGCATCCAGAACGAGCAGCCTGAGGCCCAGCTTGATGTCGCCGCGTCTCATGCAGGTGAGAATCGAATCCGGCGTGCCGACAAGAACGTGTGCGTTCCGGGCGGCTTTCTCTACGGCCGGCGCGCTTGCGCCGTGCTCACCGGACAGCGCCACCGTACGCAGTCCATGCGGTCCGGCGACAGTCTCGGCGGCGCGCGCGATCCGGCGGGCGGACTCGGGGGTCGCGGACAGGATGAGCGTCTGCGGGCCGGGCGCTTCCGCGTCGGAGCGGAGAGTGGCCGCCAGCCCGAACAGGATCTCTTTGCCCGATCCCTCGCCAGCCGCGATGGCCAGGTGGTGGCCGCGCGCCAGCGGCGTGGCCACGGCCGCCACTATTTCCGGCACTTCCGAGTAGCCGAGGCGCCGGCTTGCCTCCCGCAGCTCCTCGGACTCGAGTCCTGGCGAGGCCGCCTCTTCGGCACCGGTCGATGTGCTTTCCATGTCGTTCATGTCCGGACGGTAAGCGCAGCCCCCCGGAAACTCAACGGCGCACCGGTTGACGTGCCGCCGCGAGTCAGCCTAACCTTCGCTGCCGTAATCCGGCGCGATTCCGACGAGTTCGACTTGTACGCATGCGCGAGGTCACGCTAATGGCCATCCCGGCCGAAGCCGCACAGATAGGCGGACAATCGCTTCTGGCAACCCTGGGGAGCGTCCAGGAGTTCATCTGGGGAGTTCCCCTGATCCTCCTGCTGGTCGGTACGGGGGTGTACCTGACGATCCTGCTGCGCGGGATTCAGTTCAGGAAGCTCTGGCATGCGTTGTGGCTGGCCCTGGTCAAGCGGCGCGAGGAGGGAGCTGAGGGAGACATCTCTCACTTCCAAGCCCTGATGACGGCGCTGGCCGCCACCGTGGGAACCGGGAACATCGTGGGTGTGGCTACCGCCATCGGAGCCGGCGGACCCGGAGCCCTGTTCTGGATGTGGATGACCGGCCTGGTGGGCATGGCCACCAAGTACTCCGAGGCCGTGCTGGGAGTCCGCTTCCGGGAGACCGACGCGCGGGGCGAGAAGGCCGGCGGGCCCATGTACTACCTGGAGCACGGGATTCCGTGGCGCCCGTTCGGAAAGTTCCTGGCTGTCCTGTTCGCGCTCTTCGCATCACTCGCCGCCTTCGGCATCGGCAACGGCGTGCAGTCCAACGCTGTGGCGGACGCTCTGAACGAGTCCTTCGGCTGGCCCCAGGCCATCATCGGGATCGTGGTGGCGGCGGCGGCCGGCGCCGTGATCCTGGGAGGAATCAAGTCCATCGGACGGTTCACCGGCGTGTTCGTGCCCGTGATGATCGTTCTCTACATGGGCGGGGCCGGCGTCATCATCCTGCTGAACATAGACAGGGTTCCCGAGGCCTTCCGGCTGGTGTTCGAAGGCGCGTTCAGCGGGACGGCCGTGGGCGGCGGCGCTCTGGGCTACACGGTGGCGCAAGCCATTCGATTTGGTGTCGCACGCGGCATCTTCTCCAACGAGTCCGGCCTCGGCACCGGGGGGATCGCCGCCGCGGCCGCCCAGACGCAGGAGCCGGTGCGGCAGGCCATGGTGTCCATGACCCAGACGTTCATCGACACCATCGTGGTCTGCACGTTCACCGGTCTCGTGATTCTGACGACGGGCGCCTGGTTGGGTGAGGCGGACGGTGCGCGGATGACCCAGCTGGCCTTCCAGACGGGGCTTCCCGGCATGTGGGGACACCTGCTGGTTGCGGGCGGGCTGTCCCTGTTCGCGTTCAGCACCATGCTGGGCTGGTCGTACTACGGCGAGAAGAACATCGAGTACCTGCTGGGTGAAGCCGCAATTGTCCCGTACCGTATGCTGTTCGTAGTTGTGATCGCCGTGGCGGCCGTGGTGGAGCTGGACATCGTCTGGCTTCTATCGGACATCATGAACGCCCTGATGGCGTTCCCGAACCTCATCGGGCTGCTGCTGCTCTCGGGAATCGTGTGGCGAGAAACGAGGCTGTACTTCACGCGTCGAGGAGACGGACCGGAACCGCCCGGGCAGGCTAAGCGCTGATCAGGGATCGGTGGCTGGTTGTTCCAGGTGGCTGACTGCCGCCTGCTAGCCCAGGAAGCGCGGGTGGTGCCCCAGATCGTAGGCCCTGATCGACAGAATCTCCGACGCTCCGATCCCCAGCTTGTCCAGAGTGATCGACTCGTCGCGAATCTTCTTCTCGGCGTACTCCGTGTAGAAGTCCGCCGGGTCATCTGTGTCCCTGAGGAGCAGCGCCTGGAGACCTATTCGCTTGGCCTCGGCCACCGACGTGGCTAGCGGGAGTTCTTCTACATGCTCCAGCCAGCGGTCCGGCATGACCAGCCGAACCCGAATGACACGGCTGTCGCCCACCGGCTCGCCCTCAGATCGTGCGCCCGGGTCGGGCGCTTCCTTGGGTTCCATTGACTCAGACATGCCCCAGCGTATGGAGGAAGCGTTTGGCGATGTCCGTTACATCCAGACCAACGCCGCGGTCCGTTTCGACGTGCACGTTCGTGTGGCCGCCATCGCGATCCAGCCGGAAGGAGGCCATTCCGATCTGGCCTGCGAAGACGATGGAGTCTTCCGTCTCCTCGGTGACCCGAAGGCGGGAATGCTCCGCGAAGTACTCCTTCGCTCTGTGAATCACATCCTGTTGAGCGACGTCGGTAATGGTCAGATATTTCATGGAGCGAAGCGTTCGATTGTGGTTTCGCCATCGCCGGGTGCGGACCCGACGTCACGGGGCGGCGTTGCCCCCGTGCCTCGCGAACGATGCCCGGCCGCAGCGGTAACTTCTCTCTCACCAGGGGCGGAGTCAACCGACCCGGCAGCCGGCAGGCGTGGGGGTGCAGCCGGGCACGGTCGGGGGGTATCGTCCGTCGCTGATCCGGCGCAGGTTGGACGCACGCGCGTATGAAACCCGGCGAACCCGGCCACGTCATTCATTCTGGGGATTGGACCCATGACACCTGCAGCAAGGAGCAAAGCGAGATGACCCGGCCCACAGCGTTCGGCCGGTTCTTCCTGACCGGTCCCACCGAGGTGCGTCCCGAAGTTCTGGCTGCGATGAACCACCCGGTGATTGGTCATCGCGGACCCGATATGGCTGATCTCATGGGAGGAATGAACACCCGCCTGTCGTCCTTGTTCGGGACCGGGCGCCCGGTCTACCTGTCCACCTCCTCCGCCACGGGCTTCATGGAGGCGGCCGTCACCAACCTCAGCCGGCGCAGGATCTTGTGCCTGGTCTGCGGCGCGTTCAGCCAGCGCTTCTACGACATCGCCACCGCCTGCGGCCGGCCCGCGGACAGGCTGGACGTGGAGTGGGGGACGCCCAATATGCCCCAGGCTGTGCACGAGATGCTGTCCAGGCAGCGCGGACGGTATGACCTGGTCACAGTCGTGCACTCCGAGACATCCACCGGCGTGTTGAATCCCGTTCGTGACATCGCGGCCGCGGTTCGGGAGTTCGACGATGTGATGATAGCCGTGGACACCGTGTCTTCCATGGGGGGTGCACCGGTCCTGATGGATGACTGGGGGCTGGACTTCGTGTTGACCGGAAGTCAGAAGGCGCTGGCCCTGCCGCCCGGACTGGCCCTGGCTGCGGCCAGCGAGCGCGCTCTGGAGCGGGCCGCTGGAACGGAGCCCCGGGGCTACTATTTCGATCTGCTGAAGTTCGACAAGAACTGCCAGAAGCTTCAGACTCCCAACACGCCGGTCGTTTCACTGTTCTATGCGCTGTCTTTTCAGCTGGAGAGAATCTTTCAGGAGGGCCTGGAGACGCGGTGGCAGCGGCACGAAGCGATGGCGCAGCGGACGTACACCTGGGTCGATGCCCTGGCCGATCGTACTGGAGAAGCCTTCGACATCCTGGCTCCGGCCGGATACCGGTCGCCCACCGTTACCGTGATCCGGCTGCCCGAGGGGCGTGAAGGCCCCAGGACGGTGGCGGACATGAGGGCGCGAGGGTACACCATCGCGGCGGGCTACGGGAAGTGGAAGCCCACGGCGATCCGGATCGGTCACATGGGAGATCACACGCTTGAAGGGCTGGAAGAGCTGCTGGCCGTGCTCACGGACGTGCTAGGCGAATGAACAGCAAGACGGAACAGGCAGGTACCAGGCGGTTGGTGATCGCGGATCCCCTGTTCGCGGAGGGTCTCGATCTCCTGGCGGCGGCCCCGGACCTCGTGATAGACGATCGCTCCGCCGGTCCGCGGGATGCAGTGCGCGAGGCGTTGCCCGGCGCAGTGGCGCTGATCGTCCGCAGCCGCACGAAGGTGGATGCGGACCTTCTAGCCGCCGCCGACCACCTGGAGGTGATCGGACGCGCCGGCGTGGGCGTGGACAACATCGACGTCGAGGAAGCCACCCGTCGTGGAATCGCGGTGCTCAACGCTCCGGGAGGCAACACCTGCTCGACGGCCGAGCTGACGTTTGCCCTGATCATGTCGGCGGCCCGCCGCATCCCGGAGGCCGACGCCTCGGTTCGAGGCGGAAGGTGGGATCGGAAAGTCCTGCGTGGCCGCCAGCTCTTCGGCCAGACGCTGGGCGTGGTGGGTGCCGGACGGATCGGCTCCGAGGTCATCCGGCGAGCGCGCGGCTTCGGGATGCACGTGGTGGCGTTCGATCCGTACCTGACGGCCGAAAGAGCGAACGATCTGGGACTGGAGCAACTGGAGCTGGAAGAGCTGCTCGGAAGAGCGGACATCGTCACCATCCATGTGCCCCTGACGGAGACTACGCGCAGCATCATCGGGGAAGCTGAGATCGAAGCCATGAAGGACGGCGCGATGCTGGTGAACGCGGCCCGCGGTGGTCTCGTGGACGAGAAAGCTCTGGCGGAGGCGCTATCCTCGGGGAAGCTGGCCGCAGCCGCGCTGGACACGTTCGAGACGGAACCGCTTCCGGAGGACAGTCCGCTTCGCAGCGCACCGAACCTGGTCTTCACCCCCCACATCGGGGCCGCAACGGACCAGGCGCAACGTGAAGTGTCGCGCGAGATAGCGGTAGCCGTGCTGGATGCCCTGCTCAGCGGGGATCTGGGCGCCGCTCTCAACGCACCCTATGTGAGCCCTTCCGAGCTGGGGCTGGCCACGCCCGTGCTCGATCTGGCCAGACGGCTGGGTGTGGTGCTGGCCGAGTTGACGCAGGGGCGCTGCGAGCGGCTGGACGTCCGCTACGCGGGGCCCGTGGAAGGCGTCCTGCGCCCGCTGGCTGCGGCGGCGCTGGAGGGGTACCTGCGGTCCAGTGTAGGGCGCCGCGTCAACTTGGTCAGCGCGATGACGCTGGCGGCCGAGCGTGGCATCGAGGTCGGTCGGGTTCGCATTGGCGAAGTCGCCGACTACGCCAACTACGTGGAGCTGCACTCCGTGAGCGATGGGGAGACCACCGCGGTGGGAGGCGCCCTTCTGGGCGAAGCGCACCACCCGCGTATCGTCCGGATCGAAGAGTTCCATGTGGACGTGGTTCCCGCCGCGGTACTCCTGGTCATCCGCAACCGCGACGTGCCCGGAGTGATCGGCGATGTGGGGATGATTCTGGGAAAAGCCGGGGTCAACATCGCCGAGTATCATCTATCGCGGCAGGCGGCGGGAGGTGAGGCACTCGGGATCATCCGTATCGACGGCGAGCTGTCCGAGGACACGCTGGATGCGCTGCGCTCACTGGAAGCGGTGGACGAGATCCGACAGGTGGTATTCCCGGCCTGACTACCTGACCACCGGGTGGGTATTCTTCAGTAAATGGATACCTCGGGGTCTATCTGACGCGCCCAGGCGAGAATGCCGCCGCGCAGGTTCACCGCGTTGGCAAACCCCTGTTCGCGCAGGAAGGCCGTGACCCTGGCCGAGCGAGCGCCGGAGCGACACATGACGATCAGCTCTTCGTCTTGCTCCAGCTCATCCAGCCGGCCGGAGAGCTCATCCAGCGGGATGAGGCGGGCTCCCTGCTCGCTGAGATTGCACACCAGCCACTCGTACGGCTTGCGCACATCCACCAGCTGGAATCGTTCACCTCCGTCCACTCGGCTCTTCAGCTCATGCACATCAATCTCCGGCACACGCGGTATCGGGACCGCGCCCGGCGTTGGCGGCCTCGCGGCCGGAGCGGGCTCCGCCGCACCGGCGTAGCCCGTCCGGCTCGGCCCAGGCGTGGCTTCGGGTTCGACGGCGGAGCCCGCACCTTCCCCGCAGAACAGCTCGTAGTCAATCAACTCGGTCACGGTCGGCCGATCTCCGCATACGGGACACTCCGGGTCCCGGCGGATCCGAAGCTCCCGGAATTCCATGTGCAGGGCTTCGATCAGCAGAAGCCGTCCCGCCAGCGTCGTTCCCTGGCCGAGGATCAACTTGATGGCTTCCGTCGCCTGGACAGACCCGACGATTCCGGGAAGGACCCCCAGCACTCCGGCATCGGCGCAACTGGGGATGAGACCGGGTGGGGGCGGGTCACGAAACAGGCAGCGGTAGCAGGGTCCTCCAGGTGTCGCAAACACGGACGCCTGGCCGTCGAACCGGAAGATGGCGCCGTATACCAGCGGGATGCCGGACAGCACAGCCGCGTCGTTGACCAGGTATCGGGTCGGGAAATTGTCGCTGCCATCGACCACCAGATCCCAGCCGGCAAACACCTCCATGGCGTTGGAGGAGTCCAGCCGCGCCTCGATTTCGACGATCTCCACCTCGGGATTCAGGGCACGCAGGCGGCGCCCGGCCGATTCGAGCTTGGGTTGGCCCACGGTGTCTGTGTCATGCAGGATTTGCCGATGCAGGTTGGTGGCATCCACGACGTCGTAGTCCACGATGCCGAGTCTGCCGACACCCGCGGCGGCCAGGTACAGGGCGACCGGAGATCCGAGCCCGCCTGCCCCCACCACCAGCACGCGCGCGGCCTTCAAGCGCTGCTGCCCCTCCAGCCCCACCTCCGGGATCATCAGGTGCCGGCTGTACCGCAGCACCTCCTGCTGGCTCAGCTCACCGGCCGGCGGCGGGCCCGACATGCCACTCCCGGATGTCAAACGGAGACAGCCACGGCCCTCAGCAGAGCCTGGAAGTTCTCTTCGACGCTTCCCGGCCCGCCGAACACCGATGAACCGGCCACGAGCACATTCGCACCGGCCGATGTGGCGAGTGGGGCTGTTCCCACGTCGATCCCGCCATCCACCTGGATGTGCAGGCCGCGGAGGCCCAGCTCCGCCGCCATTCGCCGAACGATCTCGACCTTCCGCAGGGCGGAGTGGATGAACCGCTGTCCTCCAAAGCCCGGGTTTACCGTCATGACCAGCACGAGGTCTACGAACGGCAGGATCTCGGTCAGGGTCTCGGCGGGCGTGGACGGGTTGATCGCAACACCCGCTCTGACGCCCAACCGCCGGATCTCGTGGATGTCCCGGTGAAGGTGGACCGATACCTCCTGGTGAACGGTGAGCAAGTCGGCTCCGGCCTCGGCGTACGGCCCGATGAACACCTCCGGGTTGTCGATCATCAGGTGGACGTCCAGGAAACTGTCCGTTACGGCCCGCAGCGACTCCAGGACGGGCAGCCC
>JBDHIQ010000213.1:0-4055 GCA_039587395.1 Gemmatimonadota bacterium | reverse complement strand
TACGAACGGATCGCCGGGGTACTGCACGAGGGCAAGGTCTACGCGCCGTTCTCACACAGGCTGGATCCGCGTGACTGGAGCGAGGAGCTCCGGCGGTGCCAGATAGAGGTCCTCCGGCACGTCATGCGGATCGAGGAAGTGGCGGTAGCCCTGCTTCAGAAGGCCACGGTAGCGTACGACCGGCCTTAGTGATGGCGGACTAGAAGCGCGCGCCCCCCGGCCCGCGCACCCGCCAGATCTCCACCAGCCAACGCCCATCCTCCAGAGGACGGCGGGTAGTCCGGGCGCCGCGACGGTTATCTCTCCGGGGACGTTGCGCAGCCTGGCGGAGGCAATCCGGTCTCCCGATGCCGGGTCGATGGTCTCGATGATGGCATCGTAGAACAGCTCGTGGTTCTCGTAGCTGGCGTAGATGTTTCGGACCTTGCCCCGGTTCTCTTCCCAGTCCGGACTGGGGACCATGGTGACCGTCCACAGCATTCCCGACCTGTCCTCCCACAACCCGGTGGCCGTAGCCTGCGGCACTCCAATCCCCGTGGGACGTTCGGCCAGCGGAGCCCACCACTCGGCAGGCAGCGGCACGCTGGCCACCAGCTCTCCCTGATCCGACCACCTGTCCAGAGTGGGCTCGGCCAGCGCCGGTATTGACCAGAAGCCTCCACCACGGGCGGGTGCCACGAGTCGGACCATGGAGGTCGCGGCCAGCCACATCGCCTCGTGATCGTCCTGTGACCACTCGGGGGCGGGAGTGCCAAACGAGCGTACCGGGGCGACCCGCGAGTCGACCATGACGAACGGCAGCGTCCCCGGCTCATAATCCGCGTTGTTGAGGACCAGCGAGCCGGTCTCGAGGGAGGCGCCGAAGTAGACGAACGATCCCGCGTCCGTAACCGCCGTGTAGTCGACCACCATGACCGTCCCGTAGTCGGGGTCCATGACGGTCAGCCGCTGGTTTTCCTGGTCGGACACGTAGAGAGTATCGCCGGTGCCAACAATCAGGTTGCCTACCCGCTCGAACTGACCGGGACCGCTCCCGTGCTCGCCGAGTCGCGCGATGAAGCGCCCCTTCTGATCGAAGATGAGCGGAGGGCCGGGGTCCAGATCCGTGGGTGCCACGTAGAATCGACCGCGGCTATCACGGATTACAGAGGACGGATAGCCCCAGATCTCGCCATCTCCGGGTGCACCGCCCAGCGTGACGACGTGGACCAGCTGAATCTCGCATTCCGCACAGGCAACCGAAGGAGACTCCGGTGCGCAGGATGCGAAGACCACGGCAAAGATTGCCGTTGCCAGGGCCGGGCCTCGTCGCGCCCACACGGCGCCCGTCAGCGCCATAAGTGTCTGTCTGGTAGCCACTTGCACCACTCCGCCTTTCCCGTGACGTCAGGACACCCGTGGTTTGAAGGGCAAGAACGGAGCCGACGGCGGGCCTCACTTCGGGAGATCAACCTGGACTGGCTGGGAATAAAGCTGTACCGACCGGAAGGCAGGGTCCGAGCCTATCGCGCATCCAGGTACGCATCCAGTCTGGCCAGTCCGTGGCCGAAATCGGCGCGGCCGAAGCCGAATCGAATGTGCTCCGGCTCTTCAAAGACCGATCCCGGGAGCAACAACACGCCTTCTGACTGCGCCAGGTCCCGGCAGAATGTCTCCGCGTCCTCCGCGAGGAAACGCGGAAACGCCACGGGCCCGGCCATTGGGGACACGCACTGGAACGTCTCCTGGTGCCGCTCGCAGAAATCCAGCAGGTGGGTCAGGTGGCCCCGCACCAGCGCCCGATTCCGGGCGGCGATGGACTCGCGGTGGCGGATAGCGATGCGAGACAGAAGCTCGCTCGGGGCGCTGGCACAGATGGTCGTATAGTCCTTGTAGGTCTCGAGCGCCTGGAGCGCTGCCCGGTCCCGTGTGGCTATCCAGCCCAACCGCAGGCCGGCCAATCCGTACACCTTCGACATCCCGCCCAGTGAAAGCGCTCCTTCGTACAGATCGCAGGCTGCCGGGAGGCGACCGGCAGGGTCGTACTCGAATCCGCGATACATCTCGTCGCAAAACAGCCGAATCCCATTCTGCCGGCAGATGTCGACCAGTTCGCGGAACGTCTCCGGGTCCGGCAGGTGGCCAGTGGGATTGTGGGGAAAGTTGACCACGAGCAGACGCACCCTCCGGTCGAGCAACCGCCGCAGTTCATCCAGATCGGGTCTCCAGTCCCGGTCATGCCGGACCCGCCACGGCCGGACCTCGCAGCCCTGGCTGGAGGCGACGTCGCGCAGTGACTGATAGCACGGCTCGTGGACAACCACCGCGTCGTCCGGCTCCAGAAGGGCGTGCATGCAGACGAAGATGGCTTCCTCGCTGGCCGAGAACACCAGGACGTCCAAAGCCTTTACATGATCGTAAAGGCCCGCGATCTCGTGGCGAAGCTCTGGATCACCCCGGGTCTCGGTGTAACCCAGCCACAGGTCGGCCAGCTGGTCACTGGCGTCTGGCTCCAGGGCAAGGAGATCCTGCAGACGCATGCTCTCGGCGTCGGATGCGCACAGCAGGTAAGGAGCTTCGAACTCCCACTCCGCGAAGAATCGCTCCAGACGAAACGGGGGAATGTTCATCGCCTTCGAGAATACGACGGCGAGACTGTGACCGGAACCGGGACGGAGCGCTGGCAACAACTCGGGAGGCCTCGGTGTCGAACAGCGTGACGAGGACGGAAGCACATTCGCCGAATCGTGATTCCCCCAACCTGTTCGGAGGCAACCGATGAGGGTGATTCACCCGTCTGCAATCTCTGCGGTGACCATCGCCGTGCTCATTTCCTGCACCCCCGCCGCAGGCCTGAGCGCCCAGGACACGGGGACCGGCGTCCCACCGAGCGCCGCACCCGGCCGCGATACCATTCAGGTTGCGGTCCGCTTGCTGCATGCGCTTGGCGAACGCGAGTCAGACGCCGGTGAGGGCATCTGGCCCGGATTTCGGCCCGACACCATACCCGTCCGCCTGGTATTCCCGGATCGCGGCAGTCTGTTGATTGGCTGGCCCGGTGAACTCCCGGAGGGATTCGGGGCGGTGACCTCTGGGTCAGGAGTTCTCCAGTCCGTCGGCTGGCAGGCGGCCGACGAGCGCGGCGCGGCCAGCACGGGGACCACGGTGGACGGCCGCGGCGTAGCCCAGGTGGTCGTGCGTGAACTGTCGCTGCCGGGGCTGCTGGGGCTCGCAACCCACGAGGCGTTCCACGTCTTTCAGGGATCGTTAGCCCGGCCAGGTCAGCGATTCGGTGCCGGTGAGAACAGCTTCCTGGTGACCCAGTACCCGGTATTTAGCGAGGAAAACGAACGAGCGGTGCTGCTGGAGGGTCGCCTGCTCAGCGCTGCTCTGGCCGCGATGAACCCGGATGAGGCCCGGGAGTTGGCAGGGCAATTCGTGGCCGTTCGGGAGGACAGGCAGCGGAGGTTGTCGGCGGACCTGCGGGAGTTTGAAACCGCGGCCGAGCTCAACGAGGGGCTGGCGGAATACGCACTGATCGTGTCGCGCGGCACCCTGGAAGGGGATACTGAAGCGACCAACCCCGCCGGTCGCTACGCGTTCTCCGGCTCCCTGCGGCTCCTGGACGACCTGCTTGGCGATCCGGAACGTTCCATCCGCCTTCGCTTCTACTCCACCGGAAGCGCGCTGGCGCTGCTAATGGACCGGCTGGCAGACCCGGGTTGGAAGACGCGTTTGATGGAGGAGAACCTGACGCTTCAGGACGGGCTCGCCGCAGCCATCGGGTACCGCACGCAAGAGGTGGCGCTTCGTCACGCCGCGGATGAAACGCACGGTGCGAACCTGGATCAAATCGCCGCCTCCGCGCTCTCGAACCTCGGCCAGATCCGGGCGGCGCGAAAGGACAGCATCCTCTCCGTTGCTGGCACGACCGTGGTCGTGTCCATGGAAAGACGAGGGGGCTTTGTCGGCATGTGCGGCATCGACCCTCAAAACATCCTGCGAGTGGATGAGAACACTCTCCTGCACACGCGGTGGCTGAGGCCTTGCTCCGGCAACGCCCTGGCAGGGGAGTA
>JBDHIQ010000212.1:0-3857 GCA_039587395.1 Gemmatimonadota bacterium | reverse complement strand
CGGCAAACCGGAAGACCGGACTCGCCTCCAGTGATGTCGCGGCATCGTGCACTTTCTCGGGTGACTCGACGTTCTGACGTCTCAGCGCGGCCACCCGCGTGATCGGTGCCGGACGTCCGTGGGCTGCCTGAGGCTAGCCGGGCCGGACCGAGAGTGTCAAGCTGGATTCCGGCACCTGACGTCGTGCGGCTGGAGTGTCGCGGCGGCCGGAAATCGCGCGTAAGATCCAGCGGTCCAGGACAATCCTGGAAACGCAGTCACCTCGAACTCGGGAGGAACGGCGGTGCGCAAGCCCACAGTCGCCGGAATCGGTATCCTGCTGGCGCTGGTCAGCGCGTTGCAGGGGCAGGAAATCCCATCGCCCACGGACGTGGTGGGGCACGAACTGGGTGAACGGTTCACCAGCACGGCGGAAGTCCTGAGTTACACGACGGCACTGGCTGCAGCCTCACCCCGCGTACGTCTCGAGACGTACGGACAGACGCCTGAGGGCAGGCCGCTCATCGTCCTGATCATCGCCCGCGAAGACCGCTGGGACGAGATGGACGACATCGTAGAGAACAACCGGCGGTTACTGGACCGCGGGCTGTCGGACGACGAAGTCCAGGCCATCGCGCGGCGCAACCCGGCCATCGCATGGCTCGGCTACGGGGTCCACGGAAGCGAGAGCTCATCCACGGAAGCGGCCCTGTGGACGGCCTATGACCTGGCCACGGACGCGCCGGAAGCCCGCGGGCTGCTCGACTCGCTCGTAGTCGTGATGGACCCGATGATCAATCCGGATGGCCGGGACCGGTACGTCAACTGGTACCGGAGCGTCAGGGGCGAGGCGCCCAATCCGACGCCGGGCACGCTCGAGCACCGTCCTCCGTGGCCGGGTGGCAGGTACAACCACTACCTGTTCGACCTCAACCGCGATTGGGCATGGTCCACGCAGCCGGAGACCCTCGCCCGGCTGAGCGTGTGGCTCCACTGGCGGCCGCAGGTGTCGGTGGATTTCCACGAGATGTCTCCGTTCAGCACGTACTTCTTCTTCCCGGCAACACCTCCCATCAACCCGATCTACCCCGATTACACGCTTCGCTGGGCCCGGTACTTTGGAGACTCCATCGCCGCGGCGTTCGACGCGCAGCGCTGGTTGTACTTCACGCGGGAGACCTTCGACCTGTTCTATCCCGGCTACGGCGACAGCTGGCCCAGCCTGTGGGGAGCGATCGGGATGACCTTCGAGCAGGCTGGGGGAGGTGGCGCCGGTCTGTCGATCAGGCGTCCCGATGGCTCGCTGCTCACCCTGGCGGACCGAGCCGCCCGTCATCGCGTTTCGGGTCTCGCGACGCTGCGTGCGGCCGCCAATCGAAAAACCGACTTCGTGCGCGAGTTCGCCGGTTTTCACCGCGCGCCGCCGCCGGCGGGCGGGCACACGTTGATCGTCCCGGGTCGAACGCAGGCAGCGGGCACGCTGGCCGCTCTGCTCCAGCGTCAAGGCCTGCGCGTCGAGCGTGCGGCGAGTGCGGTGGACCTGTCGGCGGACCCGCATCCTGGATATCGGGCTCGAAGCCGGTTCCCGGAGGGCACGCTGCTGGTGCGCGGGGATCAGCCGGGCTGGCGGCTGGCCCGCACGCTGCTCCAGCCGGAGGTAGCCTGGGATTCCACCAGTCGGCAGTTCAGCTACGACCTGACAGCGTGGTCGCTGCCGTACGCCTATGGTCTCGAAGCGCACACTGTGTCAACGGTGCCGGGAGGCGCATTCGTGCCGCTCGGACCGGTCGAGGATGTTCCCGCCCGCGGTGCCGCTGATTCCGGGTACGGCTACCTGGTCGCCCCCACATTTGAAGCCGCCGGGCCCATCCATCGATACGTGTCATCCGGCGGGCGTGCGCGTGCCATCTCTGAGGAGTTCCGTGTGGGCGGGACGCGCTGGCCGCGCGGCACGTACTTCCTCCCCGCCGGAGATTCGACCGCTGCCTGGATCGAGCGGGCGGGCCTGGCCGGGCTGGTCGAGCCAGTCAGCTCCGGGAGGACCCGGGAAGGAGTAGACCTGGGTACGGGGCGCGCCTTGAATCTGTCGGCACCGAAGATCGCGGTGCTGGCCGGGGAGGGGATTCAGGCCTCGGGATTCGGGGCTGCGTGGTACGTGCTCGAGAAGCTGGCCGGGATCGAGTTCGACGCGTTGCCCGCGCAAGGTCTCGCGGGCCGGCAGCTCCGCGATTACGGCGTCGTGGTCGTGCCTCCGGCCAGACGCCTCCCGGAGGCGGAGCGAAACGCTCTGCAGGCCTGGGTTCGCGCCGGCGGGACGCTGGTTGCTCTGGGTTCCTCGTCCGGATGGGTGGGCAGTGACCTGGGGGAGATCGAGGCCCGGGCCGGGGAAGATGAAGCGGCCGGGGAGGAGGAAGAGCTGCAGAGGGCCCTGCGGTCAAGGGAGGAGCGTCGCCTGGACCGCTGGGAAGAGGGGGTCCACGGGATCGTCGTTCCGACGGCTGTGGACGGCGACCATCCGTTGGTCTGGGGCGTGGATCTGCTGAACGATGACGGCCGCCTGTTCGTGCTGCACCGTGCGGATCTCAGCTTCGAGCCCGCCGAGAGCTTCGAGACCGTCGTCCACTTCCCGGAGCGGCTGGAAGCAGCGGCGGGAGTGGTGAGCGACGCGAAACTGGAGGAGCTGGCCAGCTCCGGGTGGCTGGTCTCCGGGCGCCTGGGTGCGGGGACGCTGATTCTGTTTGCGGATGATCCTCTGTTTCGGGCCTTCTGGCGCTCGAACTTCCTTCTGTTCACCAACGCGCTGCTGCTCGGCCCGGCGATGTAGCCCCTCGTCGGGCGGGCAAGACGCGCGCTTGCCGGGCCGTGGGGCGGCTGCAGGCGGCCCGGCATGCCGATGTGGCAGCATCGAGGTCGATTCGGCCCGCCGGACAGCCGCCGTGGCGCACTTGACCCCCGTTTTTGCACCCTGTGACGGGCATAGCTCTTGCCCCTTTGCCGGGCGGATCCATATCCCGTCCGGCAACGATCCCGGCAACGATCCCGGTATCTTTCCCGGCAGCGATCAGGCGGCTCGCGAGGCGAGCGGTACGTACATAGAGCGCGTGTGGGAACGCACGCAGGGAGGAATCCGTGTCAGAGAAGAACAGGTACGGCGAAGAGCCCGAGAACGAAGAGACAGCGGCTGGGGGAGACCAGGACGGGCCGGCGGCCCATTCCGAAGCCGCGGGTGCAGGCGCGGCGGACTCCGAAGAGGGATCCGAGGAGTGCGGGAAGACATGGAACCCCTGGAACTCGTTTGCCGAGATCCAGGAGACCGTCAGTGATTTCGTGGATACCGCGGTTCGCGGCGTGTCACCGTTCACAGCCAGGCACCCGCGCTACGACCTGGTCCGCCTTCCGGACGAAGGATACAGGATTCTCATGGACCTGCCGGGCGTCCAGAAGAGCGCGCTGCAGGTGACCACGCTGGGCGACGAACTGACCGTCTCGGGTGAACGGGCGCGTCCGGAGCTTCCAGATGGTTCCGAGGTGCTGCGGACGGAACGCGGCTACGGCCGCTTCCAGCGTTCCATCCGCATCCCGGCCGACGCGGATCCCGCGCTGATCAAAGCGAAGCTGGAGCACGGAGTGCTTCGCGTCACCCTGTCCCGCAAGAGCGAATCGAGCCGGCAGAGCGTAGAAGTCGAGGACTGAACGGCGAATGATACCCGCAGACAGACTCACTGTTAAGGCGGCGGAGGCGCTGCAGGAAGCCGGGAGCCGCGCCCGCCGGGCTGACAACCCCGCGGTAGAGGATCTCCACCTGCTCGCGGCGCTCATCGATCAGGAGGGTGGCGTCATACTGCCCGTGCTCGAGAAGGTGGGCGTCGACACCAGCG
>JBDHIQ010000211.1:0-3863 GCA_039587395.1 Gemmatimonadota bacterium | reverse complement strand
GATGACGGATGGGGGGAGGTTGATGCCTTCCGTTGCCAAGATTTGAACGAGCGACTCGGAGATGATGCCGCCACAGTGATTGCAGCCAGCCGGCCCGCAGTGCGTGAAGCGCCGCGGCTCGTAGATGTCCAGGTCGAGTTCGAGGTCCAGTGACTCGGCCATCTTGAGCAGGAAGAAGCTGAACAGCGAGCCGGCAGGCCCTCCACCGACCACGGCGACGCGGGATCCATCGTCCAGCGACAGGCCGGTGGAATCAGCGGCGCTCGGAGAGAGCTGATCCGCAAGCGAAGGTTGCCGCGCGAGCTTCATGATATATCCACGTACCGTCCAGTCCGGGTGGAAAGCTTCCGGTGGCGCGACCTTCAGAATACGATCCGCCCGGCTGCGATGCACGCTGGCGACGTGCATCAAGGCGGGCAGGCCGCCTCGAAGTCCGGGCGCGCGTTCCCAACACGAGAGGCAACATCCGGGCACCGGTCGGCCAGCGGCGGGCCACAGCCCGCCGCCCTACGGAACCCCCCCGGTCTACCGCCCGCCGCCGTCGTCCGGAACCCGCCGTTCGAACGGCGGCGCATCTGGTAGGCTGGGCGGGTTTAGCTCGATCAGCCGCATGACTTCGTTGATGGCGGCCTCCAGCTGCGGATCCACTCCCCGGGCCAGCTGACTGGGATCGTCCACGACCGGGATATCCGGCTCGACCCCCCAGCCCTCCGCGAACCACTCTCCGTCCGGCCCGAACAGCCGCCCCGGAGGAGCCGTGTAGAACCCGCCGTCTATCAAGCCGTGGCCGGATGCCGGACCGATCAACCCGCCCCACGTGCGCTCGCCGATGATCGGGCCAACCTCGAGACCCTTGAAGAAAAACGGGAAAGCGTCCCCGCCCGATCCGGCCCACCCGTTGATCAGCATGACCTTGGGTCCCAGGTGGTTGACGGGCGGTTGGGTGGCAGTCGCCCCGTTGCGGAAGAAGATCCGGGTCACCACCTCCCGGTTCATCTTCTCTATGAACCGATCCGGGAGCTGCCCGCCGGCGTTGAACCGCTCGTCGATAATCAGCCCGTCTCTCCGCATCTGGCTGTTGAACTGCCGGACCAGCTCCGTCTGTCCCGGCACCGCCGTGTTCGGCACGAAGATGTAGCCGACCCGGCCTCCTGTGGCCTCGTCCACCCGGCGCCGGTTGGCCTCGATCCACTCCAGGTTTCGGAGCCGGCCCTCGCTGGACAGCGTCTCGACCAGCACCTCGCGAGACCCCTCCATCGCAGGCCCGCTGTTCACCGTGAGTGCCACCGTCTCGCCGGCCAGCCCCTCAAAAGCAGCGTACGGGTCCTTCCCCGTGTCGAGCGGGACGCCGTTGACGGCCAGGATGTAGTCGCCCTCGTTGACGTTGACGCCGGGCTCCGCCAGCGGGGAACGCGCCTCGATGTCCCATTCGGCGCCCCGGACGATGTGCGCGACCCGATACGCTCCGTTGGCTAGCGCCCAGTCGATCCCGAGGAGCCCCACCTGACGGCGCCGCGGAGACTCGATGTCGCCTCCGCCCACGTAGGTGTGCGAGGCGTTTACCTCGCCGATCAACTCGCCGATGATGAAGTTCACGTCCCAGCGGGTGACGGCGTCGTCCAGCAGCGCCCCGTACTGCTCACCCAGCGCATCCCAGTCCAGGCCGTGCATGGTCGGGTCGTAGAACACGTCCCGGTACGTGCGCCACACGTCCGTGAACAGCTGCTGCCATTCCTCCCGAGGGGTGACCATGGTCTCGAGAGCGTCCGTGTCGAGGCGCTTGTCCATCTTCTGCTCCGGGCGCACGTCTACGATGGCCCACTGACCGCGGCTGTTGACCAGCAGCTTCTTTCCGTCCGCCGAGACCTCAAAGCTGTTGGCAGGCTGGAGTATCGTGCTCTCCTCCCGCTCCTCGAGGTCGTAGAAGACCAGTGCCGGGTCGTCGTCCGACGAGCCGCTACGCGGATAGCGCAGGTACAGGATCTTGCCGGGGACGGCCCGCAGCGTGTTGTAGTTGCCCGGAGTGGGCGGCAGGACCACCCCTCGCGATTCGAACCCGACCAGTTCGATGATGAGGTCGTCCGCACTATCGCCGCCTTCGTCATCCGGGTCGGCTTCCGCCGCCTCCTCTTCCTCCTCCTCGTCCACCTCCTCCTCATCACTTCTCGGCGGGAGTGGCGTGGGCACATCGGAGCGCAGCGGGACAGCAACCAGGTTGGTGGTGTTGGGATAGACCCAGGTCTGGTCGATGTCGGAGTAGATGGGACTCAGGCTGCGGTTCGAGAAGTAGTAGAGATACTTCCCGTCCGGATCGAAGGTCGGGCCGTAGTCGGAGTAATAACCCGAGGTCACCTGGTGATGCCGGCCGTTGGCCGTGTCGTACAGGAAGACGGCCCCGTTCCCCGTCTCCAGGCTGCGCCCCCAGGTGAGCCAGCGGCTGTCCTTCGACCACTGCACCTCGTATCCCTGGAGCTGGCCGTGCAACATGTCCAGGGCCCTATCCACCTCGCTCAGCTGGCCCGACTCCACCTCGAGGATGCGGATGGTCTGGGTGTGGTCGATGAACGCCAGCTTCTCGCTGTCCGGCGACCACTGCGGCTGGTACCGGTACCCGGGACCAAACGAGGTCACGGTGCGTTCCTGGCCCGAGCCATCGGCCGGGCGGAGCACCAGCTCGTACTCTCCGCTCGCGTCGCTCCAGTAGGCGATGAGCTTGCCATCGGGAGACCACGCGGGGTAGCGCTCGGCCGCGCCCGACGTGTGCGTGAGCTGACGGACCATCCCGTGCTCGGCCGGCACGGTGTAGACCTCGCCGCGCGCCTGCACGAGCGCACGCTTGCCGGTCGGCGAGATGCTGGCCCACTGGAGCAGGTCGCTGACGCTCTCGGTACGCGGCCTCAGCGCCGCCAGGTCCGTGACGAGATCCACGGATACCTGCGCGTACTCCTCGGTGTCGAGATCGAGAAGATACAGCCGTCCCCCGGCCTGAAAGACGATTTCATCCGGACCCAGCGACGGGAACGTGATGTCGAAGTCCGCGAACTCGGTGACCTGCCGCAGCTCCCGGCTCCCCAGCTCGTAGGCCCAGATGTTGGAGCGCTGATTGGCATCCCGATCGGAAAGAAAGTAGACCGTACGGTCGTGCCACATGGGTTGTGCGTCGTTGGCCTCGCTGTTCGAGATGTTCTGCGATTCCAGCGA
The DNA here is from genome assembly GCA_039587395.1 of Gemmatimonadota bacterium. GTDB lineage: Bacteria > Gemmatimonadota > Gemmatimonadetes > Palauibacterales > Palauibacteraceae > JBDHIQ01. Next base: position 662 of record JBDHIQ010000211.1, on the reverse strand, counting down.
CTCGAGGTCGAATAGCCACACCTCCGGAGCCATGCCCCCCCGGTAGCGCTTCCAGGTGCGAAAGCCGCGGTCCTTGGGCGTGTACGCTATCTGGTCGCCGTCCGGCGACAGCGACCCGAACTCTCCGTACGCCATCGGCAACCGGTCGGGCAGCCCCCCACTCGTGGCTACCCGGTAGAGCTGGCTGTAGCGCTGCACGCCGCTGGCCCGCGCGGAGGCGAACAGGACCGAGCCGCCGTCCGGCGTCCAGTCCACCAGGCGATCCGGGGCCGGGTGGTGCGTGATCCGGACGGGCGTGCCGCCCATCGCGGGAACGACATAGACGTCGGTGTTGCCATCGTAGTTGCCACTGAACGCGATGCTGCGGCCGTCGGGCGAGAAGCGCGGAAACGCCTCCTCGCCCGGAGGCGAGCTCAGCCGCGATGCCGTACCGCCGGCCTTCGGGACGATCCAGATGTCGCCCGCGTACACGAACGTGATGTGCGTCTCGGAGACGTCGGGGAACCGGAGCATGCGCGCGTCCACCTGAGCGCTTCCCGGCGCGAATCCAAAGATGACGGCGAGCCAGACCAGGCAGGCGGCCTTGTGAGATCTCATGACTGCAACTCCCGGCAAGTAGCCAACGGGGTTCAATGCGGCCGGCCCCGTCCCCCGGGGCGGCG
>JBDHIQ010000210.1:0-3873 GCA_039587395.1 Gemmatimonadota bacterium | reverse complement strand
GGACGGCTTGGGGGTCGCGCTGGAGCCTGCCTGGCCGCATCCTCTCATCGGTCCCTGGAAGCGGCCGGATTCAGAGTCAGGAACCGGGGAAGGCGGTTGAGCGTTCTTTGCCGGGAGGACGATACCAGGGGAGCGATCAGCGTGGCGAACGGCGACGGTTCAACAGGCCGATGACTCGGACGGAATCCGGAGCACCCGGGGTGGAAGACCGCCAGAAAGAGGCGCAGTTCGAGACCGAGGCGCTGGTCCATCTGGACGCGCTGTTCGGACTGGCTTTGCGGCTTACCGGCGGTGACTCCACGCGAGCCGAGGATCTGGTTCAGGAGGCCATACTCAAGGCATACCGGGCGTGGAGCGACTTCCGGCTGGGCACGAACTGCCGCGCCTGGTTGATGACCATCCTGCGAAACACCTTCATCAACGAGTTCCGCCGAGATCAACGCCGCCCCGCGTCCGTCGAGTTCGAAGAGATCCAGGACCGGTCGGTCTTCGAGTCCGTCCGAGATGTCGATCCGGAAGGCTCGTTCTTCGAGCGCGTGATCGATACCGAAGTGATCCGATCGATAGACCAACTTCCGGAAGAGTTCCGCATCCCGCTGGTGCTGTCCGATCTGGAGGGTCTCAGCTACCAGGAGATCTCCGCGATCATGGACATTCCGGTCGGAACCGTGAAGTCCAGGTTGTTCCGTGCCCGCAAGCGTCTGCAGAAGAAGCTGTACTCGTACGCCCGGGAGATGGGGTACATTTCATGAAAGACCGAGAGATGATCAGCTGTCAGGACGCTGTGGAACGCGTGTACGAGTTCCTGGACGGTGAACTGGATCCCGGTTGGAACGAACAGGTCCGAAAGCACATCGAGGTCTGCAAGAAGTGCTACCCGTACTTCAACTTCGAGAGGATCTTTCTGGACTACGTTCGCAGCAGGGGTAGCCGGGATGAGGACAGCGGAGAGCTGGAGGGGAGGATTCTCGCCGTGTTGGGGCGGGAGGGCTAACCGACGCGACCGAGCCCGAAGTGGCCCAGATCGAAGCCCACCTCTTCCTCGACCACGGCCGCTGCCAGCAATCCCCCCAGCGCGCTGGCGAACTTGAATCCGTGACCCGACCCACCTGTGCCAAACCACACCTGAGAGTGGCCGGGGTGCCGATCGATCAGGAAGTGCCCGTCGGGCGTATTCGTGTACATGCAGGCGGCTGTCCGGAGACACGGACCCGATGCTTCCGGCATGTAGCGCCCCAGCAACTTCCGCATGAAATCGATCTCGTGCTCGCCCACCTCACGCTCGAGCGCCTCCGGGCCGGGAATGGCCCTGCCATGATGGAGTCCCATCTTGACCCCCTCGCCCCGATCCGGAAAACCGTACCAGATCTTGCCCGCCTGGTACTCCCAGGCCCACACGGGGCACAGGGTGAGGCGCGAGTCCGGATCTCCGGGCTCGGTCAGGGTAGGGCGAAACCAGTACTGGACCGTCCGCTCCACAGTCAGGGGCAGCCCGAGGTCCGGAAACAGGCTGCCGGTCCACGCTCCGGCACACACCACCAACCGTCGGGCCCGGTACTCTCCCCGTGCGGTCCGAACGAGGACCGTGCCTCCCTGGAGCTCCCAGGACTCGACGGGCTCGCCGAACCGCAGCGCGGCTCCGGCGTCGGTTGCAAGTCGCAGAAAGGCCTCGATGCAGGCCTCCGGGGCGAGAATGCCTGCCCGCGGCTCCAGTACGGCGGCCGCACCAGCCGGCGGCACGAACGGATAGAGGTTGCCGACCTCCTGCGCCGTCAGTCGCTCGAACGCGAGCCCGTGCTCCGCGGCGCTGGCCAGGCAGCCCGTCACGAGTTCGCCGGCCTCGGGACCCACCACCAGCCCACCGGTCATCTCGAGCAAGCGGACCCCGCTGCGTTGCTCCAGCGCGGCCCAGCGCTCGTACGCAAGCTGGACGAGCGGGACGTAGAAGGGCGCCTCGAAGTACGCCTCTCGAATCATCCGGGAGCCACCATGCGACGATCCCCGGTCGTGGGGTGGCTGGAAGCGATCCAGGCCAAGCACCGAGTACCCGCGTTCGGCCAGGGAGTGAGCGACGGCACTCCCGAAGGCTCCCAGGCCGATGACGGTGACGTCGTACTCGCTGCTCATTTCCCGGCAGGGCCCAGATCGGTCCGCATCAGTCCACCACCCGCCGGACCTCACAGAAGGTCCAACTGGGGGGAATCGGACCTTCGACTATCCTCTTTGTCCTGTGGTTCACGGTCGGTGGCTCCGGCCGGTTCCGAGGGGCCCGCGTACCCGACCCAGGCATCGGGTCGTGACAGGATGGCATCGATAGGCTCCACGCACCTAGGTTCGTCGAATAGAGGCCGATTGACGCGTCGATCGACAGGATAGACCTCCAGGCTCTCGGAGGGGAAGGGCTGCAGCATCGCCTCCAGTTCTGCGTAGAGCTTGACCGTCGGGTCGAGCCACAGCTCCCGGTCACCCGGCGACAGGATCACCGGCATCCGATCGTGCAACGGCGCCAGCAGGTCGTTGGCATCCGTGGTCACAATCGCACAGGAGTCGAGCGGCCCTTCCGCTCCGCCCGACCAGCGATCCCACAAACCGGCGAAGGCCACCGGCTGCTGGCTCCGGAGGCGAACGTAGTACGGTTGCTTGCCGCCTCCCTCGGCCCGCCACTCGTAGAAGCCGTCCGCGACCACGAGGCACCGACGGTCGCGCAGCGAGTCCCGAAAGGCCGGTTTCCGGTCGAGCGATTCCGCGCGCGCATTGATCAGAGTTGGAAGCCTTGTGGCGTCCTCCGTCCAGCGAGGCAGGAGTCCCCAGCGCAGCAAAGCGAGCTCCTTCCGCCGCTCCGCTGCATCGGACGCTGCGCCGCGACGGATAGCGGCAACCGGTTGGGTCGGGGCAATGTTGAAGCGAGGGCCGAGATCCGCTGCCGGGTCGAAGCAATCGACCTCGAACAGCTCCGCGATCTCGGTGACAGGTGTCTTGAGAGTAAACCGGCCGCACATGCTCTTCTGTACAGCATCCGCTCTCCGTAAGATCCGGGTTGCGCCGCCGACAACGTGCACGAACCGAGAGACCAGCCATGAAGATCGCACTGATACAGCACCGGGCCGGCCCGGACCGCCGGGAGAACCTCCGCCGGGCTCTTTCCGCGATGGAGAGGGCAAAGGAAGAAGGAGCCCAGCTGGTGGCGTTCGCCGAGCTGGCCATTGACCGCTTCTTCCCACAACGGAAGCAGGATCCTGGCGCCGCCGCTCTGGCGGAGTCCATTCCGGGGCCGATCGCGAGCCGGGTCGCGTCGAAGGCGGCCGAGCTGGGACTCGTGACCGTGTTCAACATGTACGAGTTGGGCGAGGACGGACGCCGCTACGATTCCTCACCCGTGTTCGATGCCGACGGTGCGCTGCTCGGAGTCACGCGCATGGTGCACATCACCGACTACGCCTGGTTCCACGAGACGGCCTACTATGCGCCGGGCGATCACGGCGCGCCGGTGTACGACACCGCGGTCGGGCGAGTCGGCGTCGCCATCTGCTACGATCGCCACTACCCGGAGTACATGCGCAGCCTGGGTGTCCAGGGCGCGGAGATTGTCGTCGTTCCTCAAGCGGGATCCGTAGGCGAATGGCCCGAGGGGCTCTACGAGGCGGAGCTGCGGGTGGCCGCGTTCCAGAACGGCTACTATGCGGCGTTATGCAACCGGGTGGGTCGGGAGGACAAGCTCGAGTTCGCGGGTGAGTCGTTCGTCGTAGATCCGGAGGGGACTGTGATCACTCGCGCGGCGTCGCAGGAAGAGGACCTGGTGGTTGTGGATCTCGACCTGGCCCGCTGCGCGGAGTCAACGGCCAGGAAACTGTTCTGGCGTGACAGGCGGCCGGA
>JBDHIQ010000035.1:0-17927 GCA_039587395.1 Gemmatimonadota bacterium | reverse complement strand
TGCAAGGCGCGCACTCTGCCTTCGGAGCCTGCAACTTGTCTTGTGGGTTCGAGATGCGCCCCGGGGGCACGGACCGTCCGTGCCCCCACTGACCGCACCGGCTGGTCAGGGCGCCGAGGGGTCAGCCGGCGCGAATCCCGATGCCGAGCCAGATGGGAAATGTCGACCAGGTGGATGTGTTGAAGTCTTCCTTGCCGACGAACATCAGATACCAGCGGCCCCGAACGAACAGGCCGACCTGGCCGCTCACCTTGTACCCGACCGCGAGTCCGGCCGGGATCGTGAACACCGTCTTGCTGTCGGGGGAATCGCTCCCGCTGAACTGAACCGTGGTGACTCCGGCGCCGGCGTCGATCGCGAAGATCCAGCTCCGCATCGACGGCTCCGTCAGATTGAACATGACCGCGGCATCGTAGTGGTACAGCCGCGTGTCAGGGAAGACCCCGGGATTCTCCGGGATGATGGGCAGGGTGATGCCCGATTCCTTGCCTTTGAGCCACTCACCGGCGATGTCCGCCCGGATCCCGAGGTACCGATTGAACAGGTAACCGCCGCCGATCCCGCCGCTGAAGCCCGTCTTGGCGATGTCCTTGACGCCGCTGGCCGGGATTCCTACGCCCGCGTAGGCATCGAGCAGCCAACCCTGCGCCACCGCCTGGCTCGGCACCGCAATCATCAGCCCAAGGACCAGGGCCGCCACACCCAGTCTCGCCTTCATCATCCTCTCCTCCGTCATGACGTGCGCTTGCCAACGTCCTTGCCACCGGTAAATACATGAAGATGGAACCGAGTTGTCCAGCCCTGGTGCGAAACCTCGCCCAGGGCGCTGCGTAGGGGATTTCGGCCGCGAAGCCGGAGAGCACAGGCGAACAGGCCAGCTCCCCGCCGGCCGAGACACCGATGCAAACGGAGAATGCCATGCCGACCGCGATCCTCGAAATCGTCGGACCGATCATCGCGCTCTTTCTGATCGGTACGTTCATCCTTCTCTATCCGATCAGCCGGCGCCTGGGGCAAGTGATGGGAGAGTGGATCAAGCTGCGAAGCGAGGCGTCTCCCGATCGGGATCGAGTGGCGCGGCTCGAATACGAGACGCGTGAGATCCGCTACCTCGTGGAGAGCATTGACAGCCGCCTGGAGCTGATCGGCGAGCGCCAGGATTTCATCGAGTCACTGGTCGAAACGAGCAGGGCTCGCGAGCTGCCGACCTCGCCCGCTGAGCCTTCCGGTTCGGAATAAGACCGAACACAGGACCACCCGGCATGTCAGCGGCCCGGGCGACAGGAAGTCGACCGGGCCTCACTGCACTGCACTATTCGGCCGCAAGATATCCGGCCGAGAGCCAAACCGCCGGAACCGCTAGGGAATCAACTCCGGCTCGCGCTGCTTGAGGACAAACAGCCCCTCGCGCATGCTCGTGACGATGATGTTGCCGCTCTCGAAGTACGGGTAGTTACTCCAGGATCCGGCAAATCCCGCCGTGTCCTCACCCCATGGCACTGTGTCGAAATACGCGACCTCGACCAGGTTCTCGGGGTTTGAAACGTCGATGATCCGGAGTCCGGACACGTAGTTGGACTGGTACATGTAGCGCCCGTGAACGTACAGGTTGTGGTCCGACGCGCCGGTCTCGCCCATGTACTCCTGCAGGAGCACCGGGTCGTCCAGGTCCGTGATGTCCCACACCAGCGTCCGGGTCCTGGGCGCCGATCCCGCAATCTCGTCCAGCTCATCGTTGAGGAAGAAGTAGCGGTGGTCCTCGCTGATCCACCCCTGGTGTGCATACCCGACGCTCGGGTAGGAGGCCGAGGCCACGGGCAGGGGGTTTTCCTTGTCCGTGACATCTCCTATTCCCAGCGCCGTCTCGCTCGCGTTGAGGCAGATCTCCCTATCCTGATACTCCACGTCCGGACCACGATACAGGACGCACTGTGCGTCATGTGTATAGCCCGTGCCGGCGTTGCCGGTCGCCGGATCGGCGTAGCAGCCGGCAAACGTGGGGTTGACCGGATCGCGGATGTCCATCATGTGGAGCGCGCCGCCGCACGTCTCGCCACCCATGCTGGCGCCCACCACGTAGGCGAATCCCGTCTCCTCGTTGATCACGATATTGTGTGCGCTGTGGATGCGGTCGTAATGAGCCGTTTCTTCAAACGTGACCGGTGCATCCTGGACATCGCGCAGCTGCGTAAGGTCGAAGATCTGGACGCCGTGTTCCCCGGCTCCGTCGGAGACGATGAACGCGTGATCGGCATAGACCTTGATGTCCCGCCACAGGGCAACCTGTGAGCCGGGCGTCCGGTGCAGCTCACCAAGATAGAGGGGGTTGCCGGGATTGGTGACGTCGACGAACGAAGTGGCGTCCACCCGGCCGACCAGGGCGTACTCCCTTCCGGTCTGCGGATCGGTCCACCCCCAGATGTCGTTGACCATGATCCCGCGCGACTCGCCCTCGATCGGTCCGATGGCCGACACAGGCACGAATGCCACCAGATCCACATCGGCGCAGGCGAACACCTCTGCCGCACCGCCCTCGCAATCCACCTGATCTCCGACAATCGCCTCGAGTCCCCCGATCCTGTCCACCAGTGACGCGGCTGCCTCCCAGTCCCCGGTTCCGGAGTCGCGGGTGAGCGCGGTGACCCGACCTTCGAACAGATCGGCTCCCGGCGCAGACACGAATCCGATGTCGCCGGCCCGCGCCACCGTCATCCCCAGCTGCCCCAGCTGGGCGTCGCCGTCGATCCGCTGGCTCTCCGACCAGGTGCCTGCAGAAGCGTCCAGGCCGAACACGAACACGGCGCCCATCGCCCCGGAGGCGCCCGGTGCGCCCACCCACAACTCGTTGTCCGCGAACGCGATGGAAGCGCCGAAAGCCATCCCGGGCGTTGACCCGGAGGCAGTCACGACGCCCTTCGGAAGCCAGTCGCTACCTGTTCGCTCGAAGGCGAACACGGCGCCGCGGACCTGGTTCGTGTTCGGCGCCGCGACAAGCGCGCGGCCGCCTGTCAGGCTGACGGCGATGCCAAAGCCGGCCGCTGGCTCCGTACCCGGAGACAGCATGGCCTCCTCGGTCCACTGGCCTGATGCATCGCGCCGGTACAGGTATGCGGCTCCGTCACTGCCCTGGTCCGGGGTGCCCACCAGAAGCCTGTCTCCGTCCAGCGCCAGCGAGCGCCCGAACCTGCCACGACCGTCGGCCGCGCCGGGAGTCAGCGTGCCGACCTGGGTCCACGCAGCGCCGCCTGACTCACGCTTGAACTCGACCACGGCGCCGGCGCCTCCCTGACCAGTTGCCCCCACCAGCAACCCGTCGCCGTCCAGAGCGAGAGAACGACCGAAGTTGTCGCCCGCCTGGCCTCCAGCGCTCTCGAGCCGGGTCACCAGCGTCCACGCATCATCGCTCCCTCTCTGGAACACGTAGACCGCCCCACGGCCGTCTCCCTGCTCCGGTGCCCCAACGATGAGAGATCCGTCCGCCACGGCGACGGCAGTTCCGAAACCGTCCCCGATTCCAACGCTTCCATCGGTTACGTGCGCCACCTCGTCCCACTCCCCGGAGGCCCGATCAAGCCGGAACACGTGCACGCCACCCGGACGCGTCGGGTTCATGGGCAAGCCGGACGTTTCGCCAGTCCGGCCTATGTACGCCTCATCCCCGTCCAGAGTGACGGCGGATCCGAAACCGAGACCCATCACGGGCGGTGCCGGGGGCGTACGCATGCTCTGAGCGGCCAGCGGCGAGACGGCCAGCGCACCGCCAATCAGGGCCAGTGCCAGCGAGCTACCAGGTGCGCGGTGCAGAGTCCTCATCCAGCTACTCCTCATCTTGGATTCGAGCCGATCGGGTGGCGAGGGGACGTGGGACGCTATGCGTCACCGGGCGGCATCCGGACACAAGCCGGCAACCCACCCCTCCGGGCGAGGCATACTTGCCTGAGCGTGTGGAGTTCCGTCTGGTTACGGATTCGCGGAGCGGAAGTCGTCCACGAAGAGATCCAGCAGCGCGGTAAGCTGGCGGCCGACGTTGTTCTGGAGGCCGGATGATGCCAGGTAGACTCCGTGAACCGACCAGGTGGCCGCTTCACCGCACCAGGATCTCTCCGAGCAGACCAGCTGGCTGAGCGACAGGTCAATGGAGTAGGCCCAGCGTCCCATGGCCTGTACAGTGCGGATATGTAGATGGAGTACGCCGCAGTCATCCAGGGAATCGCACTCCGCCCGGGTGAGCGGCATGATCCCGGCTGCCTGGAGACGCTGCTGACCCAGAGTCTTGATGGCTGGTTCCTGCAGCCCTCCCATGCGGGCACTCTGGTCGAGAGGCTGCATGTCCAGGTACACGCCGCTGAGCCAGGCAAGGCTCTGCGGGTCACCCCGTACCGTCTGTGCGGAAACGGGAGCCGCCACCAGAGTAGCTAAAGCAAGCATAACGCAGGTCCACGGCATAAGTCGGCACTGGCTCGACAGGTTCATCCCATCACCTCTCCGTAGAGCCTGTAAAGATTTCCACCCATGATCTTCTCCGCGTCGTCCTCGGAGTAGCCTCTTTCCAGCAGGCCGTCCCAAACCACTTCCATGCGCCGCGGTCCGTTCAGCGCAGGCATGTACAGCGGCCAGTCAGCGGCGGTGAGCTGGGCGCCCTCTTCTTCCAGGAGCACGCGAAGCTCCTCCTCCGTGTTCTCGATCACCCGGTGGTCGCGATCACTTCCGATGCAGACGTGGCCCACTCCACAGACATTGACCGCGTGCTGGATATGGTCGAAGTAATAGCGGACGTTGTCGTCCGCCTGATCGCGCGTCAGGAACGGACGGATCTGGCACAGGCCCACCACCCCGCCGTGCTCGGCAAGCAGCCGCAAGTTGGCATCGGTGGTGTTGCGGATGTGCTCGTGCACGGCAGAGCACCCCGTGTGCGAGATGATCGTGGGCTGACGTGAGGCGCGGATCGCGTCGGCCATCGTCCCCATAGCGGCATGGGAAGTGTCCACCAGCATCCCGATCTCGTTCATCCTCTCGACAACCCCGTGACCGAACTCCGTGAGGCCGGAATCACCCCTCTCCCTGCACCCACCGCCGACGTAATTCTGGTAGTTGTAGGTGAGCTGAAGCGACCGGACGCCGAGTCGGTAGAGCATATCGACCCTGTCAAGATCCTTGTGGAGAGGGGTCGTGTTCTGGAGGAGGTAGAACAGCGCCAGCTTCCTATCGGACCGCGCGCGGTCGATGTCCGCCACGCTCGTCGCCTTGAGGAGCAGATCCGAGTGCTCCTCGATGTGCCGGTCGTAGGCCAGAAGGTCATCCAGGGCGGCGTCCAGTGCCGCCTCACCGAATACCTTCGGATCCGTGAGCGTCACCGTGACGGACCGGGTGCCGCTGTCCAGCACCTGCCGGATCAGCTCCATCGAGTGCGTGAGCCGGATCTCTCCCATTGCGTCCAGGAAGGTGGGCCCCGCCTCATCCTGCGCACCCAGCGTTCCCGGTCCAACGCCTGCCAGCACGGTGGCGCCCACTGCGCCGCTTCCGAGAGTGAAGATGAAATCGCGACGATCCATTCAGACCTCCCGGGACGCTCTCACCAGTCCATTGACGCAGAAGTACGCTGGCGAATCCAGCGTCATCTGCAACAGTGCGTCGTTCGTCTGCAGCCTGCTCATGTCGTTCGACTCGTGCCACAGGTGGAAGCACAATGCGAGGAACCGCTGGTCCTTCCTCCTCAGCCCGTACTTGAAGAGGCGCTCCGCCAGTTCAGAATCCTCTCGCCCCCAGCCCACAAAGCCCTCGTTGAATCCGTTGACGGCATAGATGTCTTCTCGGAAGAAGGCGAAGTTGCTCGTCCTGACACTCTTCGCAGAAACGGACCTGCGCGCCGGCAGAAACGGCAGCCGAAGCATGTGCTGGGCACAGCTCAGGTGCCCGGTCGCCAACAGTCGCAGCCTGCGCCACACCGAATTGGCATCCCGATGATCGAAAGAGGTCGATCGCTCACGGTCGACCAGGACTCTACGCCCCACATAGAAGCAGCCCTTCTCCGCCACCCGGAGGTGGTCTTCCACGAAGCGCTTTGCCGGCAGGCAGTCCCCGTCCAGGCAGACGATGTAGGCACTCCGGGTGCTGCGGATACCCAGGTTACGGACGGCGGCGGCTCGGAAACCACGATCCTCGTGCCAGGCGTGTTCCACCCGGAATGGGGCGCTGGCGGCAAATTCCTCCACCACAAGGCGTGTTCCCTCCCCCGAACCGTCATCCGCGACCACTACTTCGTCCGGCAGTCTGGTCTGGTAGCGCAAGGCGTCGAGCACTCGCTGCAGGGCGCTCTGGTTGTTGTAGGTGGCAACGACGACCGCGATATCCAGGGGGGCCCCATCGGCCAACGGTGGAGATTCGATCATGGACGAGGAATGGGCTCGGCCTGCCGGCGCAGGCAATCAGCGTCGCAGGGCACGCTCCAGCCAATCGCGCAGCTCATCTTCGGTCACAGTCGCGAGGTCGCCAACCATGTAAGGCTGCCAGACCAGAACCGTGTCCGGATCCGAGTCACGGTGGAACCGAACGGTGCACTGGTTTCCATCGACGCCGCCTGTCCGGGCGTACCCTTCGCCTGAACTCAGCGTCGCCAGCCAGTTCTCGCCGTCACGTACAAGGGTCCGCTCAAGACGAATGTTCATGAATCCTCCGCTTCAGCCGCGTGCGCACTTCTACGTCATAGGGATTGAGAGGATCCCGCGTGATGCGCTCCAGACGCAACGTCTGTCCAAGATCGTGTACATCCGCCGGGTCGATGAGCATCTGCCCCGCCACCTGATCCTCCAGCGACCAGCCGGTGGAGTCGAATACCGTCAGCCGCTCCTGGTAGGCGGAATACCCAACCGCCTCCTGTACGAGCCGCCACAACTCCGGTACGATCTGGTCCAAGAAGGAAGTCACCCCAAGAGAAGGGTTCATTCGTCGAACCGATATCCGCGTAGATGGTCGGTGCGTTCGATGAGGGCCTCGACCATGGACCTCAAATCCGTCGGCCACTCCACCCGATGGCGGGTGTGGCGCGGATTCGGCCACACGATGCCGGCGCAAGCGGCCAGATATTCCGGCTCAGGTTCGAGACCCAGCCACTCACAGAGCTTTCGCAGCTCTCCGGCAGGCTGCGCGACAAAGTCTTCGTGCCGTACCTCGTACACGGCGTCGCTCAGCTCGCGCTTCAGTCTCTCCACCTCCCCACAGAGCACGATGTAACGGTCCACCGCCTTCCATAGATCCGGTGTAGTAAGCGCTCGTCGCGTCCGTTCCGCCTGCCGCTCGGCAGCTCGCGTAGCCATCGTCGTGATGCAGTCGAACGGGTTGCGGACCACATGGATGGCTCTCAGCGGCACCCCGGCCAACCGTTGCAAGCGGGGCAGGAGATAGGGCCTGGCGCGCAGTCGAAGTGTGGCCCCTTCCGCCTTGTTGTCTCCAATCACCCGAATGTGGCCGAATCGACCCTGCCACTGGCCCGGCACCGCGTACCGGAACTCTCGCGAAGGTCTGTCGTGAGCAGCCGCGGCCTGCGCGTTCTCGGCCAGCAGGTGGAAGAGGCGAAGCCGGTCGTACATTGCGTGCACGTACTGAAAGGCGCCGAACTCGTGTGCAATCACGGCATCGGAGTGAGCATCGAGCAGTGATCCGATCAGACTATGTCCGCTGCGTGGATATCCTATGAAGAAGCAGTAGGCCTGCACCGATTCGAAGTCGAGCCGTCGGTCTCGACTCGCGCGCCCGCTGACCGCGTAGGTGTGGGCGATTCGGAGGATCTGCCGAAACACGTCGACCGGCGATCTCATGCAGCTCTAAGGGGAGTGATCAAGTACGCCCGGGAGGACTCGAACCCCCAGCCTTCGGAACCGAAGTCCGACGCTCTATCCAGTTGAGCTACGGGCGCAGGCAAGCTCTGAACGGTAGGCCGCGATTCCAGGAAACACAAGCACACGATCCCTCCTCCACGCCCGCGCCACGCAGAGGAGTCAGGAGTATGCGGCAATCCCCGTGATATCGTGTCCCAGGATCAACCCGTGGATGTCGTGCGTTCCCTCGTACGTGTACACGGACTCCAGGTTGGCCATGTGCCGCATTGACTGGTACTCGATCAGGATGCCGTTGGCGCCCAGGAGCCGTCGGGCCTCGCGGGCAATCTCGCAAGCGATGTTCACGTTGTTCCGCTTGGCCATCGACACGCGCTGCGGCGTCGCCTCTCCCTGGTCCTTCAGCCGCCCCAACTGGAGGGCCAGCAGCTGTCCCTTCGTGATCTCGGTGAGCATCTCGGCCAGGCGCACCTGCTGGATCTGATAGGCGCCGATGGGGTGCTTGAACTGCAGTCGGTTCTTCGCGTACTCGAGCGCCTCGCAATAGCACGCCATCGCGGCGCCCAGTGCGCCCCAGGCGATCCCGTAGCGAGCCTGGGTGAGGCACATGAGCGGGCTCTTCAGACCACTGCTGTTCGGCAGAAGGTTCTCCGCGGGCACGCGCACATCCTGCAGAACCAGCTCGCTGGTATCGGAAGCCAGCAGGGACAGCTTCCCTTCCTGGTCTTTCGCCGAGAAGCCCTCGCGATCGGTCTCGACTATGAAGCCTCGGATCGAGTCCGAGTCATCCAGGTCTCCGGTCTTGGCCCACACGATCGCCATGTCGGCCATCGAGCCGCTGGTGATCCACATCTTGGCGCCGTTGAGCACCCACTCGTCACCATCCTGCACGGCGCGCGTGATCATACCGCCGGGGTTGGACCCGAAGTCCGGCTCCGTCAGGCCAAAGCAGCCTATCCTCTCGCCGCTGGCCAGGAGCGGCAACCAGTGCCGTTTCTGCTCCTCGCTGCCGAAGGCGTAGATGGGATACATGACCAGGGCGCCCTGTACGGATGCAAAGGACCGGATACCGGAGTCCCCGCGCTCCAGTTCCTGCATGATGAGGCCGTACGCCACGTTGTTGAGACCGGCGCACCCGTATTCTTCCGGAAGATTGGCCCCGAAGAAGCCCAGCTCTCCCATCCGCGCGATGAGATCCGTCGGGAACGTATGTTCCACGTAGTGCCGGTTGATGACCGGAAGGACCTGTTCCTCTACCCAGTCGCGCACCATGTCGCGAACGGCCCGCTCCTCTTCGTTGAGGAGAGAGTCCATGTCGTAGTAGTCGACGCCTTCAAAGCTCATCCCTGTTCCTCTGGATCTTGTATGTCTATGAATCGCTGCGGATTTCGTCGTGCGAACCGTCCGCCGCCCCGGACTCCGGTACCGGTTGCCCGCGCAGGAAGCGCACTGTCGCCGCCAATCCGGCCAGGGCCAGCACGAGACCGCTGACCGACCCGCCAACTCCGTAATGGCCCGGGTTCACGAGCAGCACGATTCCGTACATTGCCGCTATGGAGGCCACGACCAGACCGACAGCCCGCACAGTACCGAGTCCGCTTTCCTGGCCGGATTCCTGTCCGTCCATACCTGTTTCAACGCTTCCTGTTTGGAGAACGACCGGGTCTGCCTAGCCGGCCCTGCGCCAGCGGAAGTAACCCTTTATGGACTCTCGTCCTATCCGCATCCCGAGGTAGTACGCCGCCGCGAGCGGAATCAGCCAGGCATAGGGCGGGAGGAAGTCGTACTTGTCAACCAGTAGCACCCAGATGGCGAACGGAAGCACGATCGCCGCGGCGACCACGTGTTGCCCGATTCGGATCCGCTTCTGCGTCCGCACCTGGCAGGCGTCGCACCAGCTGTTCAGGTCCAACTCCTCCCTGGATCGCACCTCCCCGCACCCCTTGCACACGGTGCCCGTGAACTCCAGCAGGTTGCCTGGTTCGGAAGACATGTCATGCACCCAGTTTGTCGATGACGGCGTCCGCGAACTGAGACGTCGTGGACGTTCCGCCAAGGTCCGACGTCAGGATGGCACCAGCTGATCGGCAACGGCCAGGGCCAGCGTCGTAAGCAGCTTTGAGGAGGTCACCTCGGCCACGGTTCCGCGGATCTCCCCATGCCAGAGGACGGAGCTCCGGCGTATGTCGATCACGGCTACCAGCATGACCGCCCGACCCTCTTCCGGTTTGGCGTCGGGATCGGCCTCCTGCTCGGCGTCTCCCTCGTCCGCATCTTCCGCGAGGTCGCCTTCTTCATCCAGCTCTTCGGACCTTTCGTACCACACCAGCAGAGGCAGCACGACGATTCTGGCATCAAACAGGGCAGCTACGTGGCGCAACTGCGTGTGCAGCGGCTCGTAGATCTGCTCCTCCTTCTTCGGCTTGCGAAGCAGGCCGTGATACGCCACCCGGTAGGGATCGACGTCAATCATGGGATTGCTGCGAAGCCTCCGCACGACGGCGTCGGGCAGCACCCACGTGACGGCGTCTTCCTCTTCGCCAAACGCGAATTTGAACTCGGCGTCCAGTGTCTCGAGCACATCCTTCTCGTTCAGCGCGCCGCCGGGCCAGGCACCGCCGGCCGTGGGACGAGCCGCCTGTACCGGAAACAGCACGGCTGGCGTGCCGGCCGCTACAGTGGGTATTCGCTCGTCGTCCTGAGCTGACAGCGGACTTGCGAGCGCCGACAACCCCAGGGCCATGACCGCTGAAACCGCTGCCGTGGACCACATTTGATGGAACCCGTTCAACCGCAACCGCATCATGCTTCCACTCCTCCCGCCTTCGCCTCTTCCTGGACCCGGACGATCTCCGTTTCGATCTCTTCGCGAGTCAGCGTATGGTCGCACTGCTTGGCAAGCTCGAAGAGCGCCGTGCACAACACCTCGTCTCCAGCGTCGTACCCGTGCGTGTCCAGCCAGTATCTGACGTTGCTCAGCCCGGACACGGGCGAGATCTCGATCCTCTGCTGTCTGCCGACGGCCGATGCCGGGACTCCACTATAGACGCAATCCTGTAGCCATCGGTCACCCATCTTGATGGCCTTGATGATTGCCGACGCGTGGACACCCGTGCCGGTCCGGAACGCGTCCTCACCGACCACCGGGTAGTTGTGCGGGATCTCGACGCCGCACATCTCCGCTGCAAGCCGGCAGTATTCGGGCAGGCGTCCCAGGTCCCGGTCGTGAATGCCCATCAACTTGAAGTTGACCAGAAGGAGATCCATCTCGACGTTGCCGACCCGCTCTCCGATCCCGAGCGCGGTCCCATGCACCCTGTGCACCCCCGCCTCGATTGCGGCCAGCGCGTTGGCCAGGCCGAAGCCCCTGTCGCGATGTCCGTGCCAGTCTATCTTCACGTCCTCATCGGTCTCGGCTACCAGCTGCACCGCGAATTGGACCAGGTGCCGGACGCCGTGCGGAGTGGCATGTCCGACTGTGTCGGCCAGGCAGATCCGGCGTGCCCCTGCTTCGATGGCCGCCGTGTACAGCTCTTTGAGAAACTCCGGCCGCGAGCGGGTCGTGTCCTCCGTCACGTACATGACGTCCAGTCCCTCGCCGACCGCGAACCGTATGGCGCTGCGGGTCGCATCGAGGATCATCCCTTTTTCCCAGCCTTCGGCGTACCGGCGGATGGGCGAGCTACCGATGAAGGCGCCCACCTCCAGTCTCAACCCGGTCTTCTGAGAGATCCGCGCGATCGGGGCGATGTCCGCTTCCACGGTGCGGGCGGCGCAGTTGGCCGAAATGGGCAGGTTGTGGGCGGCGATCTCTCCAGCGAGATCCAGGACCGCCTCATAGGCACGCGGACCGGCCCCCGGAAGCCCGATGTCCGCGGAGTGGATCCCCAGGTCCACCATCCGGTGAAGAAGCTGCACCTTCTTCTCGATGGGCGGATCCGTCACGGATGGGTTCTGCAGACCATCCCGCAGCGTCTCGTCGTTCAGCTCGACAGTGGCGGACGCGTAGTCGAACCGCCCCGGCAGGCGGTTCCAGTTGTGAATCAGCTCTTCCTGGTTCACGGGCTCTTTCCGCTGCTGTGTACCTGGGAGTGGTCCCCGATGTTGACCTCCCCCGAGACACCGTTCAGCACTACGTCGTCACCGACGAGCGAGTCGTGAAGATGGCAGTCGGTGAGCTCGGTCTTCTCCCCGATGATGCTGTCGCGCACTCGACCCCCCTGCACCGTGGACCCTTCGGCGACGCTCACGTTGGGTCCTATTTCGACCCGCTCGAGCACGACACCGTCCGCAATGCACACGGGATCGATGATTCTGACGTCATCACCCACGCTGGACGGCCTGCGGGAGAAATCGCCCTCCAGCAGCACCCGGTTCGTGTCCAGCACGGTCTCCGGCTTGCCGCAGTCGTACCAGCCCTCCACCTCTGCCGTGTAGAGCCTGGAGCCACGATCGATCATGTACTGGAAGGCATCGGTCAGGAAATACTCCCCCAGGTGAGGATCGCTGTCCATCACCTGGTGGATTCCCTCGAACATCAGGCCGTAGTCGCGGACGTAGTACACGCCGATGTTTGCCAGTTTTGATATCGGCTCCTGCGGCTTTTCGACTATCCGCTGCATGTACCCCTGTTCGTCCGTGACGATCACGCCGAACCGCTGATAGTCTTCCACCTCCTTGGCCCACATGATGCCGTCGTCTTCGGCCCGTCTCTTGATGATCCCGAAGTCCGCGTCGAACAGCGTATCCACAAACACGATGAGAACCGGACCGTTCACGTACGGCTCGGCCAGGCGAATCGCGTCGGCCGTGCCCAGTTGTTCTACCTGCTCCACGTAGTGCTTGGTGAGCTCGGGGTGCTCGGTTTCGAGATACTCCTCTATGAGCCCCGACAGGTGACCCGTTATGCAGATGACTTCATCGACCCCGATCGCTTCCAGCTGTTCGAGCACGTGCGCCAGAACAGGACGATTTCCCACGCGCAGCAGAGGTTTCGGACGGGTGTGGGTGTGCGGGCGAACTCTTGTTCCCTTGCCCGCTAGCGGTATTATGGCTTGCATACTGGTGAAATCCGTGTTCCGAAGAAGGGCGATGAAGCCCGAAGTCAAGCGTTTTCGAGCGCGTGCCGGCGCCGGTGAACCTACCCCGACGTCGTCGGAACGGTCAACCTGGCCGAACGGACCACCAACAGTTGGAACAGCGAGGCTCCGAGACGATTCAACCCCGGGCAACCGTGAGCTCCACTGACTGGCAGGACACCTTCCATCGCTGGATGGGAGAGAACGTGGCCGACACCCGCGATGCCGACGGACCGGAGAGCCGGGTGTACACGGTTCCGTTCGCCCGCGTGTGGGATCAGCTGCTGGAGCTCATCCGCCGCCAGCGACGCTGGACGCTCGCCCACAAGGATGAGGACCTGGGAATGCTCACCGTTCGCTGCCAGTCGCTGATGCTCCGCTTCATCGACGACCTGACGCTCTGGGTCCAGCTGGATGAGAACGGGTTGACGCGCGTGGAAGCACGCTCGACATCCAGGATGGGCAGGGGCGATCTGGGGACGAACCGCAGGCGGATAGAACGGCTGCTGGGCCGGCTGGACTCGGCCCTGGGACCGGACTGCCGCCTCCGCGAGCGACGCCAGGCGCCGCGTCCCCCGAATTCGTCTACCCGCTAGACACGCGAGAGCCGGAGCCTTGGACCGCGTGTCGAGACCGACGCCAACCCTGCCGCACCGCCCCGTGAAGCGTACCGGCGCCGGAATCCGTACGGTCATCTGGCTATTGAGCTTCTCGATGTCGGGGTTCGTGGCGTGCGGTGAGCGATTCGAAGTTCCGGAGGAGGAATCAGGTGCAGCTGGCGAGGTGGGTCCGGCAGGAGCGGCGACGCCTGCCCGGTATACCAGCACGTTTGCGTTCGCCGGCACGGGGCCCGGCGCCGTTCAACTGTACGTGCGGTTTGCCAACCGCACCGGAGCGGAGACGCTGGTCCGCGACTACGTGGCCTGGCTGGCGCGGGATAACGTCTGGATGAACGTGCTCAAGGTGCGCGACACGCTTCCTGTTCCCAGAGCGGATTGGCGCATCCTGCCGGCGCCCGGACTGCGGGTCATAGCGGGAGACGGCACGGACGTTCTGGGCCTGACGTTCTCCCCACGGAGCGCGTCCACGGACGAGGAACAGGCAGGCATGCCCGAAGTGCGCCTGGCGCCGGCCGGCGTAGTGGCCGAATGGACCGGTCTCACCGGACAGCGCGAGTTGCTGGGCGTCGGCGGCGTCGATGTCGGGGGAGAAGTGCAGCCCGGGCTGTTCTTCTTCCGGAGAGCGGCTCGGCCGGCAACCGCGCCTGCCGCACGGCGCGCCGATCGCATCTTTCTACTCGCGGATTCCGTAGGCAACGGGCTGTTGATCGAAGGCAACGTAGCCCACCCGGACGCGCCTGCCGCCGTACCGGAAATCACGTTCACCGCGTGGACCTGGCTGCAGGGAGTCGAAAACACCTGGTCGGATGTCACTCTGGAGCCGGTGCTGGACATCGACGAAGAGTCAGCGGCCGATGAGACCACACCGCAACTGGTGGGAGAGGAGACCGCTCGTGCCTGGGCGTTCGGAATTCCGGCTGCCGCCGTGACCGGCCAGCTGCTTATGGTGGAGCAGGAGGCCGGCCAGTCCCCCTCGGCTCCGCTGTTCCCCCTCGAGCGGTTCTTCCTGCTCACAGCCCAGCTCTCCGTGAACGACACGACGTTCTACTTCCGCGGCCTCGGCCTGGAGAGTCCCCTGCCGTGATGACCCATCTGGGCCTGACGGTTCAGGCGCTTCCCGGAGTCGGCGGCTTCGACTGGATCCAGGCCCTGCTGACGCTCATGTTCGGCGCGCTGGCCGGAGGGCTGACGAATCGGATCGCCGTGTGGATGTTGTTCCACCCTTACGAGTCTCCTCACCTTTTCGGTCGCCCGGTCAGTTGGTTGCAGGGTGCGATCCCCAAGAACCAGAAGCGCCTCGCCAGCACGATCGGCAAGGTGGTCGGCAACACGCTCCTCACGCCGGAGGACATGACGGCCGAGCTCCAGGACGAGGAGCTGCGTCAGGCTTTCGACGGGCGAATCCGGGAGCTGCTGGTGGAGCTGGTAGAGGGAGAGCAACCCGCCCTGTCGGATCTCCTGCCGGAGTCCGCTCTGCCGGAGGTGCGAAGGCTCATACAGCACGTCCTGGGCGAGATGAACGGACAGATCCTCAGGTCCGTGGAGTCCCCCGAATTCCAGCAGGAAGCCGGACGGATCCTGGCCAACCTGGCGGAGACTCTCGAAGACGAAACGCTGGCCGAAACGCTGGATGAAGACCGGGTCGCAGAGCTTCGCGGAAGCGCGGACGAGTGGCTGGGCCAGCTGCTGGATTCGGATGCGTTCGAGAGAACCGTTCGCCGGCACCTGGGCCATGCGGCCGAGCACCTGCTCCGGCCGGGCCGCACGCTGGAGGAGCTCATTCCGGCGGGTCTGGTGTCCGCCGTCGAGCACGCTATCAACGACTACTTGCCGCTCGCGATGGAGCGGCTGGGTCGTCTGCTGGAAGACCCGAGTGCCAGAGAGCGAGTCGAGAATACACTGCACCGGCTTCTCGATCGCTTCATGCAGGACCTGAAGTTCCACCAGCGCGTCGTCGCGAAGCTCATCATCACCGAAGAGTCGGTGGACAATGTGCTGCGCACGGTGGAGGAAGAGGGAACAGAGCAGTTGAGCGAGCTGCTCAAGGAAACCGAAGTGCAGGCCGCCATGGCCCGCAACGTCAACGACGCGATAGTCGAGTTCCTGAGGCGACCGACTACGCGCGTCCTTGGAAAGATCGGGGACGACCAGGTCGAGAGCGGACTGGAGTCGCTGTCCGAGTGGGTCGTGCGGAGCGCACGCGATCCGTCCGCGCGCCGCTTTCTACTGGAGCAGCTCGAGGAGGCCGTCTGGCGTCTGGGCGAGAAGACGTGGGCGGACGTGCTGCGCCTGCTGCCGGCGGAGCGCGTGGGAAGCTGGCTGGGCTTCGGTCTTCGTTCCGAGCCAGGCAAGGCGATCCTGGACCAGCTGAACGAGACCATCACCGATCGCCTGCTCAACCGGCCGATCGGTCAGCTCAACCGGTTCCTCAAGGACGACGCCGCCGTCCGTCTGGCTGACTCGCTGGGGCCGCAGGCCTGGGAGTGGGTCATGGAGCAGGTACCTGAGGTGGCCGAGCGGATCAAGATCGCCGAGCGGATTGAAGGAAAGATCGAGGCGTATCCGGTCCAGGAGGTGGAAGAGCTGGTGCGCACCATCACGCAACGGGAGCTCAACCTCATCATCCGGCTGGGTTACATACTCGGTGCGGTGATCGGCACGGTCCTGGTGATCGTAAACCAGGTCATTCCCTGGTGACGTCTATGATATCCGGCACCCATCCACGGGATTGGAGTGGAAGTCCAATGAGAAGTCACGCAGTCAGCGCTGGCGCAATGATGGTGCTCGCTGTACTCACAGCCGCTTGCGGCCGGACGACGGAAGACCGGGAGGCGATAGAGAGGGGACGGGAAACCGGTTACCGCGGCATCAGTCTGCCGGACCCGATCCCGGCGCCGAGTTTCGTCCTCACGGACACGGAGGGCAATCCGTTCCAGTTCGACACGGAGACCGCCGGGTTCGTGACGCTCCTGTTCTTTGGATACACGAACTGTCCGGATATCTGTCCGGTCCACCTGGCCAACATCTCCGCCGTTCTGGACGACATGATCTACGAACGGAGAGGCCGCGTGAAGATGGTGTTCGTCACCACGGACCCGGAGCGGGATACGCCCGAACGGATGCGGGAGTGGCTGGACCTGTTCGACAGCTCTTTCATCGGGCTCACGGGTGACCTGGACGAAATCAACCAGATACAGCTCGGCCTCAAGCTGGCTCCAGCTATGAAGATGGAGCGGGAGCCAGGGGACTACTCGGTCGGGCACGCCTCGCAGGTCCTGGCCTTCAGTGCCGACGGGCTCGCGCGGCTGGTGTATCCGTCGGGGGTACGGCAAGTCGATTGGGCCAACGATCTCCCGAAGCTGGTCGCGGAAGCCGAAACGGCAGGGTAACCCATGCAGTGGTGGTGTGCCGCCCAGAGCGTTCCGTGGTCGTGGACCTGGCGGCCGTACCCGGGCGTGTGGCTGTTCATCATCCTGCTCGGTCTGGGCTACTGGCTGTTGCTTCGCCGGGCCGGGCCGCCTGATACCGATGCGGAGCGCCTGAGCCGCCGGGGACGGATGGCAAGCTTCATCGCGGGCCTGCTGCTCCTGTGGATCGCGCTGGATTGGCCGATCGGCGCTCTGGGCTCGGGCTATCTGGCTAGCCTGCACATGGTGCAGTTCGTGCTCATCTCGCTGGCGGCACCGCCGTTGCTGCTCTACGGCATCCCGCCGGCGGCGTTGCGGGGGCTCGAAAAGCGGACGGTGGCAGGCACCGCTGTGCGGGTCGTCACGCACCCTGTAGTGGCCATCGTGCTGTACAACGCGACCGTCGTGGCCACGCACTGGCCCGCTCTGGTGGACACGGCGATGGCCACGCAGGTCGGGTCCCTGGGGATCGATCTGGCGTGGTGGAGCGCGGGCCTGGTCTACTGGTGGCCGGTGGTCGTCCCCGTCCCCGAGCGTCGGTTTCCGTATCCCGCAAAGATCGGCTACCTGATCCTCAACACGGTGCTCAACACGGCCCCCTACGCGTTCCTGGTGTTCGGCGAGCTGCCGTTCTACGCCACGTACGAGCTGGCCCCGCCCATCGGATCGATCTCCGTTCGGGAGGACCAGGAGATTGCCGGGCTGATCATGAAACTGGGCGGTGGGGCGGTGTTCTGGACGGCGATCGGGACCCTGTTCCTGCGCTGGTATCGAGCCGAAGGGCGGCCAGCCGCGGTTGGCTGACCACCCATCGCCTGGAATGACTCGAGGGTCTGACTACGACCCGTCCCAGCTTCTCCGGGCGGGTTGACAGACAGGCCACTCGCGCTGTTCCCCGGTGCGCGGGTTGAGTGGCATGACACGGCGGTCACGCGGAATCCGCTCCGCGTCTTCCGAAGCCAGGTATGCCAGCATGGCCGTCAGAACCGC
>JBDHIQ010000034.1:0-21799 GCA_039587395.1 Gemmatimonadota bacterium | reverse complement strand
CTCGCGGCCACTGCCAGGTGCCGGCCGGTATCAACAACAGGGCGGCCACCACCAGAACCTGGAAGAGCCCCCCGATCAGACCGCGAACGAGTAGCATCGCAGTTGCGGCTCAGTTCTCGTCCTGCGCATGCCGAAACGCCGAGCCCACGAACCTCACAAAGATGAACCCGACCTGGCAGATGTTGGCGATGAGAGCCGTCACGTAGAGCGCGGCCGCGTTCCCTACTGGCAAGCCCAGGACCACGACGATCAGGCTCCCTTGCTCCACAAACTCGAGCGACGATACCAGGACCACGGCCAATCTGTCCGGAGGGAAATCCCCCCGGACCGGCTTGTAGGAGCCGATGAACGAGGTGATGATCCCGTTGTCCAGGATCAGGAAGGTCAACGCGGCCAGGCGCCAGACCAGACCCGGTTCCAGGCCGTATCCCGCCAGGCCCACAGGAACGAGGGCCGCGGCCACACCCGCCACGGCGCTGGCGATGACCAGCCGCAGTCTCAGCAGGTTGTGCACGGCCTCCGACTTCTGTGACCAGCGCCGCGAACCCCGCGAACACGCCGGCGATCTCGGCCAGGGCAAGGAGAGTATCGATGTTGTCCAGCATCTATCCTCCGGGCGAAGTCTCGCCAGGGGTCGGTGTGCTGAAGTGCACGAAAAGAAGAGAATTAGTGTCAAACTGCTCACTTGTGAAGCCCAGGCGCCAGAGCTCTCGCAGCGCCGCGCCGTTACTCAGAACGGTCTCAAGATCTTCTCCTCTCAGCAGGATCCTCCTCCAGCGATCATGATAGGCGGCGAGGGCGGGTACCACCCGGGCGTACATGGCTGCGCGCACCTCAGCGGAGAGGCCACGTTCCCGTTGCCGGTGTCGGCAAAAGACGGAGATCTCGACTTCCTCTGCTGTGCGTTCCTCATAGAGCGGAAGGACCTCGAAGCCGACCGCGTGGGCCCAGTCATATCCCAGCCGATAGTAGAACAACGGGTCCTCCCGACGAGGATCCAAATCGAGCACGTAGCCGTCAGACCAGCTTTCGAGAATCGCCATCGTCGTTGCGTCGAATCAGCGCATCAGGAGCCCGGCGCCAACTCTGCCTGGTGGTCCTGTAGCGCACGCCATACCCGGGGCGGAGTAAACGGCAACTCATCGATTCGGACGCCGACCGCATCGTAGATGGCGTTGGCGATCGCCGGAAGCGATGGGTGGAGCGGTCCCTCGCCCGCCTCTTTCGCCCCGTATGGCCCCTCGGGGTCGACGGACTCCACGATCAAGGCCACGAACTCCGGGCAGTCCAGGGACGTCGGGATGCGGTAGTCGAGCAGTGACGGGGCGTTGTGCAGTCCGCCCTCCGGAATCCCCTCTTTGAACAGGTGTTCCTCGAAGATGGCCTCGGCGAAGCCCATGTAAGCGGAGCCCTCGATCTGGCCCTCGACCAGCGCAGGATTGAGGGCACGGCCGCAGTCGTGGGCCACCCAGATGGTCTTCACATCCACGAAGCCCGTCTCCGTATCGATTTCCACTTCGGCCACGTGCGCGGTGAAGCTGTAGGCCGGGGACGAACCGATCGTCCCGCCGCGGTACTCGCCGTGGACGTCCTTGGGCGTGTTGTACGAACCCATGGCGCCCAGCGCACCGAACTTCGCTTCGGCAAGGTGGAAGGCGGCGGCGATCGGGAGGCGGCGCTCCTCGTTCGTGGGGTCGGCCGTGTCGAACGCCCAGCCGCGGGCCAGCTTCACGCGCTCGGGTGCCTGGTCGGTGGGTATCTCCCACCCCTCGGCGACGGCTTCCTGCACCATCGCCTTCACCTTCCGGCAGGCATCCAGGCAGGCGTTCCCCACCATCAGGGTCTCGCGCGACGAGTAGGCGCCTAGGTCCACGGGCGTGAGGTCGGTGTCGGCACTGAACACGCGCACGTAGTCCAGCGGCACGCCCAACTCCTCGCAGGCGATGTACGCCATGGTGGAGTCCGAGCCCTGGCCGATCTCCGAGGCGCCGTGCAGCACGGTCACCCGGCCCGACCGCTCCACCTGTACCTGCACGGCCGCCTGCGGCATCGGGTTCGGGTAGATGGGATAGTTGGTGCCCGAAATGTAGGAAGAGGCAGCCACACCGATGCCGCGGCCGTGCTCCATCTGCCGGAACTTCCGCTTCCAGTCGCTCGCCTGCTCCACGGAGTCCAGGCACTCCAGGAAGCCGTTCGACTTCACGGTGAACTCGTTCACCGTCTTCCCGACCCCCATGAAGTTCTTTCGCCGGAGCTCGAACGGGTCCATCTCCAGTTGCTCGGCCACTTTGTCGAGCGAAATCTCGTAAGCGAAGCGGGGCTGCACCGAGCCATGCCCTCGCTTGGGGCCGCACGGTGCTTTGTTCGTGTAGACGCGAGTCGAGTCAAAGCGGTACGACTCTATGTGGCACGGCGACGTGAGAAGTTGGCCGCTGTAATAGGTCGTGACGAGCCCGAACGATGCATACGCTCCGCCGTCCAGGACCGTCTTCGCGTCCAGCGCCTTCAGGGTTCCGTCCGACGAGGCCCCCAGCTTGTAGTGCATCTGCATCGGGTGCCGACCACGGTGCGCGTAGAACACCTCCTCGCGCGTGTACAACAGCTTCACCGGCCGGCCGGTCCGCATGGCCAGCAGCGCGACGCAGAACTCGAGATCGAACGGTTCCGATTTCCCGCCGAACGCGCCACCAACGGCCGGTTGCACCACCCGCACTCTGGCCACGTCGAGCCCCAGCACCCGGGCTATCTCGCGCTGCAGGTAGTGCGGCACCTGGGTGGCCGACCATACCTCCAGGGCGCCGTTCTGGCCCACCTGTGCGATCGCGCAGTGCGGCTCGATCGGCACGTGGGTGGTGCCGTGGAAGAAGTAGTCACCCTCCACGACCACATCGGATTCGGCCATCAGCGTGTCCACCTCGCCGAACTCCAGGTGCACGTGCTTGAGGATGTTGCCGTTTCGACCTTCCTTGCGGGCGTCGTGAATCGGGGTCGCGGCGGCCTGGTCGGTGAGGGCATCCGCCGGATCCAGGTAGTAGGGAAGCTCCTGGTAGGTCACCTCGATCAAGTCGAGGGCGGCGTTGGCCGTATCCTCATCGACAGCCGCCACGCAGGCCACCGCATCACCGATGTAGCGAACCTTGTCGAGAGCCAGCGCGTGCTCATCCCTGGTCCACGGGATGATCCCATACGGCGTCGGCAGATCCTGGCCTGTGATCACGCCGTGAACGCCTTCGAGAGCCTCGGCACTCGAGGTATCGATCGAGACGATGCGCGCGTGCGGAACGGTGCTCCGGAGCAGCTTCGCGTGCAGCATCCCGGGCAGAACCAGGTCGTCGGTGTAGACCTCTTTTCCGGTCGACTTCCGGAGCCCTTCGATGCGGCGGTTCCGCCGCCCGAGCTGGGTGAACTCGGCCTCGGCCAGGTCCGTCAGTGCCTCGGGCTTCTCAGCGACGTCCGTCTGTTTGGGAAGGAGCTCGTCCGGGTGCATGGGGCAGGAATGTAGGGGGTGCGGCAGCTATCATCGAGTTTCGCGCTCGTTGACAACCATCCCGCGGGTAGCGTTCGTCCAAGTCTCGACAGGGGAAACGCCGTGAAACGAATGGACAGAACCAGCCTTGCGGTACTGACGGTTGCCGGATTCGTCGTAGGCTATGCGCCGGCAAGCGCGCAGACTGCACGGCAGACGCTCACCGGAGATGTCGTGACGGAGCCTGACCAGGCGGTCTTCGTCTACCGGGACGTGGAGAACTTCATCCGCGCTCAAGAGCTCCTGATCCACGAGAGCGACACGGCAACCTTCCTGCAGCGCGAGTACTTGGACCGGGCGTCGCCAGGTCTTCTTCTGTTCATCGAGAAGTACGATCTCACGCTGGTCCATGAGATGCTGCACATGCAGCAGCTGGCGGCCGTGGGCGAGGCGTACTTCGCGATCTTCTCCGGTCCGGGCCAGACGCCCCTAGCCACGGCCATCCGGGACGGGGCCGCCATCTACTTCGCGGAGCTGGTGACCGGTGGGAGCGTCCATAAGAACGCGGCCCGTGATTTCCTTCTGGCCAACGAAGCGCGCCTGTGGGCCAGGTTCCGGGAAGAGATGCACGGGAACGAGATGGGCGACTGGCTGTGGAGCGACCCGGCGGATCCGGACCAGCCGCGCGACGTCGGATACGCGATGGGCGCCCGCATCGTGCAGGCTTTCTACGAGAAGGCGGCGGACAAGGGCGAGGCGGCCCGTGTCATCCTCTAGGTGACGGACTACCCGGCCTTCCTGGCCCTGAGCGGTTACGACGCGGCACGGGCGGGCGGCTAGCCTCCGAAGCGACGGGCCCACCGGTCACCGTACGGCAGCTTGAAGCGAATCGGCGGCCGCTCGACTTTCGTCGCCAGGAGTAGGGGTAGCCTACCGGCGCATCAACTCGAAACGGTATCGCTCCAGATCGAGAGTGTCCTCCCACTCCTTCTTGACGAACCCGCCGGCCTCGCGGACCCATCGCTTCCGTGCTGTGGTCACTGGGCTCTCATCTGGTGTGGCATGTGGTTCTATCACCGCTCCGGAAAACTGGCCCTTTCGCCCCACCCGGTCCACGGTCGCCCTGGCCCGCCCACTATTGACGCGAAAACCCCTGGACGCTTTCGTCCGTATGAACATCCATACAGCCACACGGTGATCCGAAGTTCTTTCCCGATCAGACGGAGTAGCAGAATGGTTCGATTTCGACTTTCCGTGGTCGCGCTGCTGTTGTTCAGCGTGGCCGCGGTAGCCTGTTCCGATGCGACCGAGTCAGGCACTGAGGCGGCAACCGGCGGCGCGGTTGCCGAGGGCATGCCCGGGATCATCCCGGTCCAGCACTTCTTTGACAACCCGGAGATAGCGGGCGCGCAGATCTCGCCGGACGGCGAGTGGCTCTCCTATCTCAAGGCCTACGAAGACAAGCTGAACGTGTTCGTCCGCCGGTTCGACTCGGAAGAGGAGATTCAGATCACCGCCGACACGGTGCGGCCGGTTACTCAGTACTTCTGGGCGATCAGCGGCGACAAGATCCTCTACGTACAGGACAAGGGCGGCAACGAGAATTTCCACGTCTATGCCGTGCCCGTGGACGGCACCGCCACTCCCGAAGCGCGGGATCTCACACCGTTCGAGGGAGTGCGCGCCCTGATCTTCGCTGTACCGGAGGAGACACCCGGGCAGATCCTGGTCGGCCTCAATCAGCGAAATCCGCAGGTGTTCGACGCCCACTGGCTGGACCTCGAAACAGGTGACCTGAGGATGGTGGCGGAGAACCCGGGCCGGCACGGCGGCTACATCCTGGACAATGACCTGAAAGTTCGGGTGGCGGTCGGTCAGAACATGACCGGCGGATCCGACATCTTTGCCCGCGAAACGGAAGAGTCTGAGTGGCAACTGGTCGCCAGCTACCCGGCCGATGAGAACATCAATCCGATTCGGGTTCACCCCGACAATCAGCGCCTCTACATGAGCAGCGACGCCGGCGACGTGGATCTGGCCCGCCTGGTCCTCCTGAACCTCGAGACCGGCCAGGTGGAAGAGGTCGAGAGCGACCCGGAGGGCGAGGTGGACTTCGGGCAGGCCGTGTTCAGTGAGGTAACCGACGAGCTCATTGCCACCGTGTATGTGGCCGACACGGTCCGGATCTACCCCAAGAACGAGGAGTGGGGCCGCGATCTCGCCAGAATCCGCGAGCTGCACGCAGGTTCGCCGGGGATCGGATCCAGCACGCTCGATGAGCGGAAGATGATCATCGCCTTCAACGATCCAACGGATCCAGGGGCCACCTACCTGTACGATCGCGATACGGGCGAGGGCGAGTTCCTGTTCCGGCCGCGGCCAGTCCTGGAAGGCGCCGGGCTGGCCGACATGCAGCCCGTCTCCTATCAGGCGCGCGATGGCCTGACCATTCACGGCTACCTGTCGACGCCGCGCGGCGTCGAGGCGAGAAACTTGCCGCTCATCCTGGTGGTGCATGGTGGGCCGTGGGCGCGCGACAGCTGGGGCTACCAGCCGGAGGTTCAGCTGCTGGCCAACCGCGGTTACGCGGTGCTCCAGATCAACTACCGCGGCTCCACCGGCTACGGAAAGGCGTTCCTGAACGCCGCCGTGAAGGAGTGGGCCGGGGCCATGCACAATGACCTCGTGGACGGCGTGCAGTGGGCCATCGACCAGGGGATTGCGGACCCCGAGCGGGTGGGAATCTACGGGGGCTCGTACGGCGGCTACGCCACGCTGGTCGGGCTGACCTTCACACCGGAAGTGTTCGCGTGCGGCCTGGACTACGTGGGGCCATCCTCGCTGATCACGTTGATCAACTCGTTTCCGGCGTACTGGCGGCCGTTCCTGGAGGGCACCTTCTACCGCCACGTAGGCAATCCGGAAAACCTGGACGACATCGAACACATGCAGGCGCGCTCGCCGCTCAACTTCGTGGACCAGATCGAAGACCCGATCATGATCGTTCAGGGAGCGAATGACCCGCGCGTCACGCAGCGCGAGTCGGATCAGCTGGCCATCGCCTTGCGCGATCGCGGGATTCCGGTCCAGTACCTCCTTGCCGAGAACGAGGGCCACGGGTTCGCGAACGCGGACAATCGAATGGCTCTGTATCGCTCCATGGAGACGTTCTTCGGCCAGTGCCTGGGCGGTCGGGTGGATCCGAACGTGGATCCGGCCATCCAGGCGCAGATCGACAGACTGACCGTTGATGTCGAGGCGCTGGAGCTGCCGGAAGCGGAGGCAGACACCCAGTAGCTACCGAGATCTTTCGAAGCTCTTACCACACCATCGCGAAGAAGCGGGGTCGGCCCGGTGCCGGCCTCGCTTCTTTCGTGCACCCGCCGGTGTGCAGAAACCAGCATTCTCACGCATACTGGAGTAGCGAAGCAGCAGAACCTGTCAGCCCTTTCGGGGGGCCACGATGGCACGCACAAAGATCCATCGACTTCTACTGAGACCCGCGTTCGTACTGCTCCTCGGATCTGGATTGTCCGGAGTGGCGGTGGGCATGGCTCACGCACCAGAAGCCCGGCAAGCGGAGCCGCCACCCGGGGCCCCGATCGCTGAAGCGGAGCCCGTGGACGAGGAGTTGGCCATCTCGACGTGTCTGGTCTTGGATTGGCCGCACGAGCTGACCGCCATCTCCGATAGCCTGATCTCATCCTGGTGTGAGGTAGTCGATGCCGAGGTCCTGCTTGCGACGGGAGAGACCAGCTGGAGTTGGGTCATGTACCGCCGCGAGTCGGTATTCGCCGCCGATCCTGACACCCGGCCCGAGGATCAAGACCTCTTCCCCGACACGATCCCGGAAGACGAGCTGGTGCTGTTCATCGGCCGGCCGGACGAGCGCACGGTGCGGCCGGTCTGGCACGACCGGACGGACAGGAGATTCGAGTTCCTGAGCGCACCGGAGGCACTCGCCCTTGACGATGGCACCGCCCTCCTGGCCCACCAGCGGTGTCTCAGCGGGACGGGTGGGTGCATGGACTACCCCTATCGACTGGCGGAAGCTGGACCGGTCATCCCGCTGGAGGCGCGCTACCGGGAGGAGATCCTCGCGCGACTGCCGGGGGAGTGGGGCACGTGGAAGGGGATCTGGTTGGATCTTGGTCTGAATCGCGCCGAGGCTCCGGTGTACGTCCCCGGCGACGCCAACTGCTGCCCCTCCTTTCATTCTCTGGCCCACCTGAAGCTCGCCGGAGATACGCTGACCACGGACACCATCGCGGTCTTCCCGGCTCGCGGCAGCGCCACCTGGATAGTCCTGCCGGGTGAACGATTCGGACTGGTCGGTCCACAAACCTCGGAAGCCAATCTCCGCGAGTCCCTGGGAGCGGACGCGGTCCGGTCCGAGCAGGTCTACCTGGCGGAGGGATTCTGCACGGAAGGCTCCCGCGTGTTCCCGGGCGCGCCATATGAGATCGAGGTGGCCTGGGCTGATTCGGCCCGCACGCGCCCGGCCTTCGTAAGAAGTCGCGCGCCAGACGGCCCGTGGCGGACGCCATCCGGAGTGGGAACAGGGACCTCTCTTGCCGAGCTGGAAGGGCTCAAAGGTGAGCCGATCTCGTTCTCCGGGTTCGGCTGGGACTATGGGGGCGGTGCCGGCTGGGAAGAGGGAGTCGGAACCCTCTCCCTGCGGCTGGGAACGGCGGCAGCGTCCATGGAAACGCTGGACGAGCTGGCACGGAGCGATCCGCGCATCGACGAGATCTACGGAGATCGTACGGTGCGATCCGACCATCCCATCATCCGGCAGATCACGGTCCTCGTGGAGGAGATTTCCCTGCATTTTGCCCGTCCGTTCGTCGAGCGGGAGTGCGCGGAATCCGGGGAGACTCAGCCATGAGCGATCGACGGCCGCGCCGGGAGCACGAGCCGCCTGCGGTGGTGGCCGAGTGGGGGTGGCGCTACCACCACATGGGCATTCCCACTGATGAGCCGCGACCCGGAGAGCGTTACCTGGAGGAGCTGGGAATGCATGTGTCAGGCTTCGACACCAGCCCGTTCGGGGTGGAGTGGATGCGCTTTGAGCCGCACAGCCCGGTGTCGGAGCTGGTGCGCACGGTTTCGCACATCGCCTTCGAGGTGGACGACCTCGAGGAGGCGATCCGCGGACACCAGCTTATCGGAGAGATCTCGACGCCCACCGGGGGAGTGCGCGTCGCGATGATCCTCCACAACGGTATGCCCGTGGAGCTGCTGGAGTTCGAGAACGGCTGAACCCGCAGCGATGAACCGGCAGCCGCGCGGTCGGGCGCGCCTGCCATGGAGGACCTACAGGGGCCAGTTCATCAGCAGGCGGGCGCTCTCCTCGGCGTGGCCGCTCTCGTCGCGAACCATATCCTCCAGCTCCACCACGAGGCCCTTGTCTCCGAACTCCTCCGCCTGCTCGGCGCGCTCGGTGTAGTCGATGATCGCCTTTTTCTCGGCCGCCAGTATGGCTTCGACCATCTCCTTGTTGCTGCTCGCAACCGGAACCGGCTTCGGTGTGGTCGTCGGCTCGCCCCCGAGGGCGACGATCTTGTTGGCGAGGAACTGTGCGTGGCCCTGCTCGTCCGCGACCTCGGCCAGGAAGAACTGCACCAGCTGTGGGCGGAACGGTCCGGTTGCCTTTGCGGCATAGGTGATGTACTGGATGATGGCGCTCAGCTCTCCCGCCAGGTCCTCGTTCAGTCCGTCGATCAGCGTCTCTCGGTCCATGCATATTCCTCCGTACTCGCGCAGTAGGTTGTCTTCTCGGGGCCCGTTGCCCGCGTTGGTATGCGATTCGTTGCACCCGATCGTCGGTGCCGTGTTAGGTTATCGTCCACATCGAGTGGGCGCGATAGATGCGCTCGGTCGTAACAGGAGGCGTTGGTGAAGCGGATGGAGCGTCGCGGAAGCTGGCCGTTCTTGACGGTCGGGATGGTCATCGGGAGTCTCTCCTGCCCGGGTAGCGCCACTGCCCAGGAGCCTTCCAGGTTCGTTCAGGAATGCCCACCCTCTGACCCGTCGCAGGTGGCCGTATCGCTCTCCGGCACCGTCATGGACAGGGAGTCCGGAGTGCCATTGCCCGGATCCCTGGTGCAACTCACCTACAAAGATCCGGGATCGCTGCCGGCGGGCACGCCGGAGGAGATGGAGACTGTCACGAGCGCGAGGGGCTCGTACCGCTTCTGCGGTCTGGTGGCTTTCGCCGGTGTCGAGCTCTCCGCCGCCGTCGGCGACCGGGAGGGCAGGGACGTCGACGTCGACCTCAACGGCGACATTAAGCTGGATCTCACGGTCGATCTCGGCAACCCGGCCTACCTGGTATTCTCGGTCGTGGACGCGGAGACCGGAGCGCCGATCCCCAACGCTACGGTGGAGCTCAGCCCCATCCCGCTCGCGGCCATGACGGACTCGCTGGGCCGAGCGGCGCTCCGTGAAGTGCCCCCCTTCGAGTACGACATTCGGGCCCGGCACATCGGGTTCGCCGAACAGGCTCAGGCGCTCGCCGTGGAGGAAGGGCAGCAGGCAGAGGTGCGGATCGAGCTCGTGACACAGGCAGTAGAGCTGGAGCCGCTCCGTGTCGAGATCACGGGCCGCGATCCCTACCTGCTGGAGATGGGCTTCTACGAGCGGATGAACCTCATACCGGATGGCTATTTCGCGACGCAGGAAGAGATCGAGCCTTACATCATGTTCCGAACGCTGTTCCAGTTCAAGAAGGAACTGTTCGTCCGCTACGCGCGGAACCGCTTCGTCATGATTGATGGCTGGCCAATGACCCGGAGAGGGTTTCGCAGCATCCGGGAGCTGAACGAGATTCCGTTCACGCGGGTGCGAGGAATCGAGAGCTACCCATGCTTCGAGGCGCCGCCGGAGGTGTTCAACCGGATTCCGGTGGTGGACCTTCCCATGGGCGACTGCAACGTCCTGATGATCTGGACTCGCTGAACCACCTGCATAGTCGAGAGAGCCGCTCTTGGAGTTTCGTCGCGAGCTGAGTCGGTTCGACGCCACCATGGTCGTGGTGGGCGGAATCATCGGTGCCGGGATCTTCATCAACCCGTACATCGTTGCCCAGAGGCTGGATACGGGCCCCTGGGTGCTGGCCGCCTGGGCGGCCGGCGGCATCATCGCGGTAGCCGGCGCCTTCACGTTTGCGGAACTCGGCTCCCTGTTCCCGGAGGCCGGCGGACACTACGCGTATCTGCGGCGCGCCTACCACCCCTTCGCGGGCTTCCTCTACGGTTGGGCCCTGCTGTTGATGATCGAGTGCGGCGCGATCGCCGCCGTCGGGATCACGTTCGGTGAGTACTTCCTGCGAGCTGTCGGACGGGCGGAACAGGGGGCCACCACCATCGCCGTGATCGCCATCGCCATCGTCGCCTTCGTGAACTACCTGGGCGTCAAACCGGGCAGCCGGTTGTTGAACACGTTCGTCATCCTGAAGGTGCTGGCGATCGGCGTCCTCATCGCGGCCGGCCTGATGATGCCGGAAGCCGCTGGCGCGGGGGCCGGGACGGCGGCAGCGATCGGCGGATCGGATAGCGCGGTCCAGTCCGGGGGCGTCGCCGCGGTGGGGGCCAGCGACGAGGCCTCCGCGAGGCTCATGCTGATGGCTTTCGGCGCCGCGCTCATCCCGGTGATGTTTTCTTACGGCGGCTGGCAGAACGCCAACTACGTCGCCGAGGAAATGCGCGCGCCCAGGCGGGATCTGCCGGTGAGCCTGCTGGTGGGCACGTTGATCGTCGTCGTCGTGTACGGTTTCCTCAACTTCGTGTATCTGCGGGTCCTGGGGCACGCGGGTCTGGCCGCCACGATGACCCCGGCGGCAGACACGGCCCGGGCCGTGTTCGGAGCGGCCGGAGATCAGATCATTGCCTGGTCCATAGCCATCTCCACGTTCGGCTTTCTCAATCTCACTATGCTGGCCCCCACCCGCGTCTACTACGCCATGGCTCGCGATGGGGTGTTCATGCGTGGCGTGGCCAAGCTCCACCCGCGGTTTCGCAGTCCGTCCAAGGCGATTGTCATTCAGGGTGTCTGGGCCATCGCGCTGGCTCTCACGGGCACATACGCCCAGCTGGTTGACTACGTGGTGTTTGCCGACTGGATCTTCTTCGGGCTGGCCGGTCTCAGCCTGTTTGTGTTCCGACGTCGCTATCCCCTGGCCGGGCGGCCGGAAGGAAGCTTCCGGGCACCGCTCTACCCCTTGCTGCCAG
The DNA here is from genome assembly GCA_039587395.1 of Gemmatimonadota bacterium. Taxonomy (GTDB): domain Bacteria; phylum Gemmatimonadota; class Gemmatimonadetes; order Palauibacterales; family Palauibacteraceae; genus JBDHIQ01. Next base: position 10,102 of record JBDHIQ010000034.1, on the reverse strand, counting down.
GTCTGTTTGTAGCGGTAGCCCTGCTGATCGTGGCCAGCGTGCTGTGGTCGAACCCCGTCGGATCGGGGATCGGCATCGGGCTTCTGCTCACCGGGATTCCCGCCTATCTGCTGTGGCAGCGAAAGGAGAAAGCGTCGTGAACGGCCCCACCGTTTGGGCTCCATACATGCACTGGGCAAAGACGCACCCCCGCGTCCGCTACGACCTCACGGGGAGCAACCTGTTGCCGTGCACGCTGGCCGACCTGCCGGGCGCGAGCCAGGCGCTCCAGCTCCACGGTCCCAACGACGAAGGATATGCTCCCCTCGTAGAGGCTATCGCCGACCGCTACCGGGTCGACACGGAGCGCGTCTGTACCGCCACCGGCGCTTCCGGGGCCAACTTCCTCGCCCTGGCTGCGCTGGCCCGGCCGGGAGATGAGGTGGTGATCGAACGGCCGACGTATGATCCGCTGATTGGTGCTGCCCGCCTGCACGGCCTGGCCATCAAACGCTTTGACCGCACTTTCGAAGATGGCTACCAGCCCGATCCCGAGCGGATCCTGGCAGCCGCTTCGCCGCGCACCCGGCTCATCGTGCTCGCAAACCTCCACAACCCATCCGGCGTCCTCGTGGAGCCGGATCGGCTGGCTGCCATCGGCCAGGTAGCCGAGCGGCTCGGGGCGCGAGTGCTGGTGGATGAGGTCTACCTGGAGACCGTCTACGATCGACCGCAGGCGCCGGTCGCAACGTCATCGGACACGTTCATATCGACCAACAGCCTGACCAAATCGTTCGGGCTAGCGGGTCTCCGCTGCGGCTGGGCTATCGCGGAACCCGGCGTCGCTGAGGCCATTCGCCGGACGCGAGACGTGGTAGATGCAGTCGGTTCCTTCCCCTCCGACAGCCTGGCGAGTCTCGCGTTCGGGCAAATCGATAGTCTGCTCGAACGGGCGCGCACCATCATTGGCCCGAACCTGTCCGGTCTCCGCGCACTGATCGAGCACTACGCAGATCGTATCGACTGCGTGGCTCCGCAAGGCGGACCCGGGGCATTTCCTCGCCTCCGGGACGTGGACGATTCCCTGCCATTCGTCGGGCTCCTGCGGGATGAGTTCGAGACGGGCGTTGTCCCCGGCCTGTTCTTCGAAGCTCCCGCCCACTTCCGGGTGGCTGTCGGCGGCGATCCCGCCGTGGTGGCGGCTGGACTCCAGGCGCTGGGCCGCGCCCTGGAGAGTTGGACCGCTGACTGACCTGCCACGAGGCCCCGGCCGCGTGCTCCTTCCCTGTTGTCCAGATATCTATACAGTGTTCATATATCTTCCGTCGCCGCGCCGCCGGACCGGCTGGTGCGCGGGACCTTCGCGGGTGGCGCAAACCTTGCCACATAGGGCTTTAGAGCACTGTACCGCGAGGAGACTTGTTGCAGAATGGCAGCTAGCGCGCAGAATCCGCGATCCTTTCGTGTTGGCGGACGTCCGGGGGGCATGGCTCTTCCGGGTGCGGCCAGGGTGCGTGCTTCCCGCTCGCTATGGCTCGCCCTCGGTCTCACCGTGCTCGCCACCGCTGTCGCGTCGGTATCCGCCGTGGCGATCGTTCGGGAGCGCGCGGCGCTGCACCGGCTGTCCGTCATGCGCGAGGGAATGGATCTGCTCGAGGTCGAACGCGCAGTCTCCCTGGCCGGCTACGAGCTCATCACCGCCACTACGATGCACATGTACGATGGCAAGCGGTCGGATGAGGTTGGTCGTCGCAAAGAGATCTTCCGAAGGAGCCTTGTCTCCGCCAGCAAGTCCCTGGCTGGCCACCCTGCGTCGGAGTCGTGGCGCCCGATATGGGAGCGGATGGTCACGGCGGTGGATGGAGCGCTCGACGGTTTTGACCGGCCACGCACCTACTCCGAGCTGATCGCCTGGGGCGACGAGTTTCTGTACGATTTCAAGCTCGTTCGTGCGCCGGAACACATGGGGGAGTGGAGCGCCCTTATCGAGGTAGCGACCTGGACGGAGGAGGCCGCACTCGTTCCGCGGAACTACCTGGACATGGCGATGGCGCGCGTGTGGGCCATCGATGGACGCCCTCCCGCCGATTCGTTGCTGCTAGGGAACTTCCAGTTCTCTCTCGCTGCTGCGAGGCAGATCGTGGATTCGCACGGCACCAGGGCGGTTTCCTTCTCCCCGTTCGAGGAAACGCTGCTGGTAGACAGAGCCCGGGATGCCGGTCCCGAGCCGACCGCAATGCTGCGGGCAATGGCTCAGCATCCTGCCATTGTGCAGATCAACTCCGATTACCCGTTTCTGCTCGGACTGTCCGGCGAGCGTTCCTTCGATTCGATAGACCAGTTGTACGAGCAGATCATCCCGTTCATGAGGGACATATCGGCGGCGGCCGAACCGGTTGGCGCCTATGCCCTGCAGCGAATTGAAGAAGCGCGGACGGACTCCGAGTTCCGGGACCAGACGGCGCGATTTGGCGGCGGGATAGCCGTATTCCTGACCCTGATCCTGTGGATCCGTCTCATCGTACGTAGAAAGCACCTGGAGACGCAGCTTCGCGACGCGGCGGAACTGGACTCGCTTACCGGTGCGGCCAACCGGTATGCGTTGCTGATCCACGGTGCGGAGCGACTGGCCGATCCTCTCCGTGGCGCCTTCTCGGTTATCCACCTGGACCTGGACGATTTCAAGTCGATCAACGATCGCCACGGACACGCTGTGGGCGACGCCGCACTTCGAGCCTTTGCGGACGCCTGCCGCTCGGCGGTACGAGATGAGATCGATATCGTCGCCCGGATCGGGGGAGACGAGTTCGTCATCCTGCTTTCCAATCTCGACGACCCCGAGGCTGAGACGCGTGAAGTGATCGGGCGAGTGCGAGCCCGGCTGGACAGGCCAATCGAACTCGAAGGCGTTCGCATCGTTCTTCCGGTCAGTGCGGGATTCGCGATTGCCACGGGCCCGACGTCCCTGCAGGAGCTTCTGGTCGAGTCCGATCTGGCCTTGATGGCCGCAAAGGAGCGCGGCAAGAACGGCCTGGAGATATTTCAGCAGAGCCTGGAGAGCTCCGTCGTGCGGGAGCTGGAACTGGCCATGGACGGCGGAGACCTCCGCTGCGCATTTCAGCCACAGTTCGACATGGACAGCCATGAGGTCATCGGGCTCGAGGCCCTGGTTCGCTGGCAGAACCCGGACCGGCACCACATCGAGGCCACTAAGCTCATCGACGCGATCCTCTGGCTGGGCCAGTCCAGGCGGTGGCTCGAGATTGTCATGCGTGACATCGCCCTGGCGTGGCAGCAGTTCGGAGACTCGTTCGAGGGCAGATTCTGGGTGAACCTGACCGGGCGGGATCTGGCTGAGGCCAGTGGCGCGGAACTGATCGAGATCCTGTCCAGTAGCGGCGTACCGCTGGAGAGAGTTGGCACTGAGATCACTGATCCCGTACTGCGGGCCGATATCCCGCGCACTGCCGCCAAGCTTCGGGAGTTGCGGGCCCAGCGTATCGCAGTGGCTCTGGACGACGTTGGACACGACAGGGTCCCACTGCTCCATGTGACCGAGTTTCCCATCGATGTCGTGAAGCTGGACCAGTGTCTGGTTACGGGCATCGAGGAGCAGCCCGAGCTTCGACATGTAGTGCGCTCGCTGGCCAGTCTTTGCGAACGTCTCGATCTCACGGTCATCGCGGAGGGGGTGGAGACCGAGCGTCAGGAAGCCGTGTTGCGCAGACTCGGCCTCCGTTACGCACAGGGCTTCCGTTTCTCGAAACCTGTTTCGCTGGACGGGCTGAGCGATCTGTTCCGAGGGCACTCGGGCAACTCCGCCATGAGGGCCACGGGGGTCGCCTAGGGCCGCAGGGTCCGCCCGCGCCGGGTAGCCTGGACTTTGCCTTGTCGGATGGCTTCCGGATCGACCCCGGTTCGCAGAGACTCGGCTGCCAGCTCGACTGCCTCGAAGATCTTCGTGTAGCCTGTGCACCGACACAGATTCCCTGCCAGGGCTCTGGCTATCTCGTCGCGCGTAGGGCTCTGGTTCTCCTGCAACAGGCCGTAGGCGCTGCACAGGATCCCGGGCGTACAGAATCCGCACTGGGCGCCGCCGCACAGATCAAACGCATCCTGGAGGGGGTGCGGACGAGGACCGTCGGCAAGTCCTTCTACCGTGGTGATCACGCGGCCCTCGGCTTCCAGGACCGGCAGAATGCAGGCGAGGTAAGGCTCGCCGTCTATCAGGACGGTGCATGCTCCACAGTCGCCTTTGTCGCAACCCTGCTTGGAACCGGTCAGTCCCAGCGAGTAGCGAAGCGCCTCGAGGAGCGTATAGTGCGAAGGTACCCCCACCTGGCAGGCATCTCCGTTCACATGGAGCTCCACAACGATGCCCTTCTGTTCGATCGTTTGCTCCCGTCCGAGGGGGTTCGATCTTTGCTGCAGGTCTTGTGTAGAGTGAGACACCGGCCATCGGTGGTCAAGCTGGCCGGCTGGCGGGTCCCGCACTCTGGACCTCTTCGGATGATGATCATAGCAAGGACCGTGAGGATGCGCGCGAGCTTCGTTCGCTTCGCCCTGACAGCTGTCGCTGCGGGGTTGACACTACTTGCCACGCCGGCAGGTGGGTACGGTGCGCTGTTTGGCCAGGAACCCGACCAGGACCTCTCATCGGTCCCGGTGGACCGGTGGTTGATCACAGGCACGGACAACGCCTTTGCCGAGATTGCAGTGGAGGCAGGTGACCCGCTTCGCCTGGGTGAGGATTCCAGCCAGTTTCCCGATCGAAATCAGCTTGTCGGACCGGGCTACTGGCACCTGGTGCGCCACGACGAGGACCCTGCCTTCGATCTGGATTCCGTGCCGGGAGCCGCGGAGCTGAAGTGGGCTCATGTCTACGTTCGGGTGCCGGAGGATAGATCCCTCCAGCTGGCCGTGGCGCGTTCCGAGTGCGGGCGCGCGGCTGCATGGTTCAACGGACAGCCCCTGCACGATCTGGATGTTCGGACGGCGGGAAGTCCATCCGCTGACACCGCGGGCATTCGCCTCGTAGGCGGTTGGAACACGATGCTGCTTGTGGCCGCCGGGGGAGACTGCGGGAACACGCTCGAAGCTTCTCTTCTGACCGGGGAGGACAGGGTCGACGAGCGGGAGAGCACCGCCACAAGCCTGCGGGGATTGCGTCTCCAGGCTTCACGGCCACCGGGGGTGCGGCGTACCTATCCACCCGGCTGGATTGCGGTCTCGGGAGTCGATGCGGAGGGACTTCTGTCCTGGACAGCGGGACAAGAGGACCTCGTGGGCAGCGTGACCTACGAAGTGACATCATGGGGGCGCGGACGCGGCGAAGGGATCATCCCACCGCCGGTGGAAGTGCCCCGCCAGCCTCCCAGCGTGGACCTCTCCGGGGTCTGGCTGCTGACCATCTTCGCTCCCCAGGGCATTCAGGAGGCCAGGCTGCAAGCGACCATGGACCAGGATGGCACGCTGAGCGGCGAGCTCCAGGGCACTCGCCTGGGCGGGGAGATCCGGGAGGGATACGTCAGCGGCAGTGAGTTCCGCTTTCTGGTCCGGTTCGACGCCGGGTCGCGGGAACTCGATCTCATCTACAGAGGGATCGTGGAGGGAGACTCGGTGTCCGGGGATGTCTCGTTCGGGGAGATCAACGAGTTCACGTCCAGGTTCCGTGGAGAGCGCGCGCCTGTGGCCGAGGGAGAGGTCGAGGGAGAGGCGGAGGGAGAGACGGAGGACGGCCAGGGTGCCGCGGATGGAGAGGCCGAACCGGCTCCACCGGACGAGGAGCAGGAGCCACAACGTCCGCGACCAGTCGACAGACCGGCTCGTGGTGAGCGGCGCGAGCCACCGCCGGGCGCCGTTCCTGATTTCGACGCCGCACGACGCATGTTTGCCGAGCAGCAGCTACGCCCGCCTCTCCAGCTGGGACCGCCGGCTCCCACCAGTGTCGAGCTGAAGCTGGAAGCGGGGGGCGAAGTGCGTGAGGAGACGCTTTCCGACCTGCTCCCGGGGCGGGCTCAAGAGCTTACGGCTTCCCTGGAGTTTGACGGAATCCGCAAAGCCGCGCTGTCCAGCTCCCAGGTGGAGTTCGAGCTCAGGTGGGGTGAAGAGCGACGCCGCTTCTCACGGGAGTTGTCCGCCGCGGGCGTGCTCCGGAGCCTGCACGGGCCTGTTCAGCTGCGCGGCTGGATCATCGCCTCCGCATCGGTTGGGGAGACGGCACAGGGGGAGATAGGCGGCAGCTGGGAAGTGCCCGACGCACTGTCCGGTTTTTCGTTGGAGCTGGATACGACCCGCGCGGCGGGCCGGTACTGGCTGAACGGAGAAGCGCTCGCCCCAACCGACGGCAAGCTGATCCTGTGCAGTCCCTGCAGGAAGGGGCAGCGGCTGGTGATCGAATCGACCCCGGCAGGAGAGTGGGAAGGGGAGCCGGCCGCGGTCATCATGGAGTCCGGCTACCCGTCGGCGGCCGGACTGCCCGGCACGCCTCCCGCCAGTGAATGGCTCGATGCCCTGCGGGGCGGCGGAAACGAGCGGTATCTGGAGCTCGCGGCGGAGCATGCCTCGGGGACCTAGGGCTTGTACACAGCGTAGCGAGGCGCAACACGCCGTGGGCCGGCGTCGTCAGTCCGGGGCGTTTCCCCGAAACAGGTCGGCCTGTGAGTCGTCAGCCTCATCAGACTCTTCGAGCGCCCCCGTTCCGGGATCCGCCCCCGCAGGATCCTCCGTCTCCGGGAGGTCCTCCATCTCCGGAGGGGTCTCCATCTCCGGTCGGGGATCCGACCCCGGATGGCCGACTCGCTCTCGACATCGGTCACGGGGGGACGGTGTGTGGACACAGGCACGGGTTCGGTGGCGGCATCTCCGGCGACCGCAGCGGTTGCGGCCGGATAGTCGGGCGACGGCGGCGGCTGGATCGACAGGTCTTCCGGGACGGGCCCGGTGGCTTCTTCCGCGGTCTTGGGCGTTGTGCTGGACGGAGGCTGCCAGGTCGTGCGCGTGGCCTGGCGGGTATCCCGGTCCGCGACCTCCAGTTCTCGCTGGATCTCGTTCACACCCTTCTTGAACTCGCGCATAGCCTTGCCCAGCGAGCGCGCGATCTCGGGCATGCGTTGGGGTCCGAAGAAGATCAGGACGAACAGCCCTATGACGAGCATCTCCCAGATGCCGAAGTTACCGAACCCCATCTGCGTTCCAGCCTCAGCGGGTCAGAGCCCGCAGTACCTCTGCACCGTAAAACGTTCCAATGTACTTCGCCTGGATGGGCGTAACGGTGCGTACCGCCCAGATAAGCTCCACGTGATTGGGTTCGCGCGGTCGCGACAACAGGCCCAGACCACACTCCGCAGGAAGCGCATTGCCTTTCCTCAGATTGCAGCGGCTGCATGCGGTGACCACGTTGGTCCACTCGTTGCCTCCGCCGCGCGATAGAGGCACCACGTGATCGCGCGTCAGGGACTCGCGATAGCCAAGATCTCTCCGGTGCCTGCCGCAGTATTGGCAGCAGTACGCGTCGCGGGCGAACAGAAACGTGTTCGTAACCTGACGGCGAAACCGCCTGGGTACGTGGATGAACCGGGCAAGGCGAATCACGACCGGCGTCGGGTACTCCAGCCGTTCGGAGCGGAAGGGCCTGTCGTGGTCAACTTCCAGCGCCTCCGCCTTATGATCAATTACAAGACGAATCGCGCGCCGTATGGGAATCAGCGTCAGCGGTTCGTATGAGGCGTTGAGAGCCAGGCAACCCATGTGCTCCTTCTCCTTCCCGGGTCGGCAGATTAGGCCCTCCATGACGCGAAATCAAGCGATGAGTGGCCATTAGCGGGTCTGATTCCGCCGGGGGGTTCTTGGCGTTTGCTCGTGGAGATGTCGCGCGCTACGGTTGGAGAGATGACCCGAGAAACGATCCACTCCTCCAACGACGATTCGACCGGAGGCTTCTGCGAGGTAGCGCTCGCGAGGCCCTTCCTGCAGCAACTCACGTATCGGGTGCCGGCCGACGCGTGGCAAGCTGCCAGCCCGGGCGCGCGGGTACTTGTGCCACTGGGTGGGAAGAGAGCGATCGGTTTCGTGGCCGCGCTCAAGCGGGACTCGGAACTGAAGAACGTGCGCTCGATCATCGAGTTGCTGGACCCTGAGCCGCTGTTTCCACCGGCGCTCCTGGACGTTGCCCGCTGGGTGGCCGAGTACTACGTGGCCCCTCTCGGCATGGTGCTGCGGGCGGCGCTTCCTCCCTCACTGACAACTCTGCGTGGCAAGGCCGGACGCGATACAGCGCGGGAGCCGGCTTTGCGCCGGCAAGTCATCCGCGTCGTCAGAGAACTCCCCACGCTATCGGAAAGAGAGAGCCTGTTTGGCCGTGCCACGCGGCAGCGCGAAGCGTATGAGGTGTTGGAGTCGCTGGGCGGGGAAACGACCGTTTCGCACCTGGCAACACAGTTGGGCTTCAGTCGCGCCGTTCTACAGGGACTCGTCGACAAGGGTCTCGCGGAGCGTACCACACAGATCGTCAGCCGGGATCCATTCGCCCAGATGGGCCCGGTCGACAGCAGCGGACCCCGGCTGACCCCGACGACGGATCAGGCTGCCGTGATCCGCCGGCTCCTGGAGCAGGCATCCGACGACCAGCCGGGCGTCGCCCTGCTGCGCGGTGTCACCGGATCCGGCAAGACGCTGGTCTATCTGGAGCTGCTCGAGCGGGTGGTGACCGAACAGGGCCGGTCCGCCCTGGTGCTGGTTCCGGAGATTTCCCTGACGCCACAAACCGTGTCCCGTTTCCGGGCGCGATTCGGGGACCTTGTGGCCGTGCTGCACTCGGGTCTTTCGGCCGGGGAGCGCTACGATGAGTGGAGAGCTCTCAGGGACGGAACGAAACGGGTCGTGATCGGCGCTCGATCGGCTGTGTTCGCTCCGGTCCCGGACCCAGGTCTCATCATTCTGGACGAGGAGCACGAGGGAAGCTACAAGCAGGCCGATACTCCGCGTTATCATGCCCGGTCCGTCGCGGCGATGCGGGCTCGTCTGGAGGGTTGTCTTTGCCTGCTCGGATCCGCCACGCCGGCGCTCGAGAGTTGGGCCAATGTGCAGGCTGGAAAGTACCGGCTGTACGAATTGCTTGCTCGCGTGACCGGACATACCCTGCCGCGCGTGGAGCTCGTTGACCTGACGCAGGCGCGCGAAGAGGAGCGGGAGGCTGCGGAATCGAGCGCCACCGAACCGTCGCCGGGTCCGCTCATCTTCACCCGACGGCTCCGCAAATCGATCCTCGCCCGCCTGGAGAGAAATGAGCAGGTGATCCTGCTCCTGAATCGACGGGGCTACGCGACGTTCGTCCAGTGTGATGGGTGCGGCAAAGTGTGGTCGTGTCGCCAGTGCAACGTGTCACTTACGTACCACCGGCGGCGGCGGCGCATCGTCTGCCATCACTGCGCGTATGAAGCGGACCCTCCCTTACGGTGCGACGAGTGCAGCTCTACCGAGCTCACCTACACGGGACTGGGCACGGAGCAGGTCGAGCGCGGGCTGGGAGAGCTGTTTCCGCAGGCCAGGCTGGCCCGCATGGACCTGGACACGACCGGGACGAAGTGGGCGCATTTCCAGATCCTGGAGCGATTCCGGCAACGCGAAGTGGACATCCTGCTGGGCACGCAGATGATCGCCAAGGGCCTGGACTTTCCACACGTCACGCTGGTCGGGGTGATCAACGCGGACGTCAGCCTCAACCTTCCGGACTTTCGCGCCAGCGAGCGCACCTTCCAGCTGTTGTCTCAGGTTGCGGGTCGCTCGGGGCGCGGGGCGGAGGCCGGTGAAGTGGTGGTCCAGACCTCACGGCCCTCTCACTTTGCCCTACAGGCGGCGGCCCGCCATGACTATCTGGCGTTTGCCGACCGCGAGTTGGAAGATCGGCTCGAGCCGGGTTATCCGCCGCACCGCAGGCTGGCCAACGTGGTTGTTTCCGGGCTCAACGAAGAGGCCGTTGCGGAGGCCACCGAGCGTGTGGCCGACTGGGCCCGATCGCTGTTCGAGCAGGCAAACATTCGCGATGCGGAGATCCTGGGCCCCGCTCCCTGTCCGATCGACCGGCTGCGCAACCGGTGGCGGTGGCATTTTCTGGTCAAGGCGG
>JBDHIQ010000033.1:0-18120 GCA_039587395.1 Gemmatimonadota bacterium | reverse complement strand
CCAGCAGACGCATTACTCTCCCGGAGAGGAGCTGGCCAACCAGCTGACCCACGGCTTTGGCCTGGCAGCCAGCGTGATCGTCGCACCGCTGCTGGTCGGGTTGGCCGTCCGGAGCGGCGACCCGTGGAGCCTGGCCAGCGTGTCGGTCTACGTGGCGTCGCTGGTGTTTCTCTACCTTGCTTCCACCCTGTATCACACGGCACGGGACCCGGATAGAAGGCGGCTTCTGCGACAGATCGATCACAGCGCCATCTTCGTCCTGATCGCCGGCAGCTACACGCCCATCTGCATCATCGTCCTGCGCGGCGAACTGGGCTGGACGCTCACCGGAATCATCTGGGTGCTGGCCGCCGCAGGGATCGCGTGGAAGATCCGCGACCTTGACCGTTACCGTATCCTCGGCCCCGCGTTCTACATCGGCATGGGATGGCTGGCCGTGCTGGCGTTTCCGTATCTGCTGGAGGCGCTGACGGGGGCCGAGCTGGCGTGGCTGGTTGCGGGCGGCCTTGCCTACACATCAGGCATTGTGTTCTACGCGTGGAAGCGACTGCCCTTCAACCACGCCATCTGGCATCTCTTCGTGCTGGCCGGGAGTGCCTGCCACGTGGTGGTGCTGGCGCTTAGGCTTTCGTCCGTCGTCGCCTAGGTAGATCTGTCGGGTAGTACCTGTCGGAAGCGTTCAATTGCTTGCGGGACGACAGGACTGCGGACATGTTGCGGCGTCCTTTTCCCACCCTGTAGCGGATCTCTGGCCGGAGCGCACGAGTGACGTTCGATTTCAGCCGTTTCTTGGAGGAGCTGAAAAGACGCAAGGTCTACCGCGTCGCGGTTGCGTATGCGGTAGTAGGATTCGTCGTTTGGCAGGCCGCCGAGATCGCCTTCCCGGCCATGAACCTGCCGGACACGGCGTTGACGTTCGTTGTGGCCGTTACGTTGCTAGGTTTCCCTATCGCCATCGTATTGGCATGGGCGTTCGAGATCACTCCCGAGGGAGTGAAGAAGACGGAGTCCGCTCCGGACGCTTCGGGGACCCATCCTCCGGCGCACCCGGGTGTCGCTCCCGTAGCGGGCGTTGAACCGGCCACACATATGCATGCCGCCGCGCCGGCCGCCGCCACTCCGGCTGCCGCCACTCCGGCTTCCCATGCCCCAAGTCCGCCGGGCCGAGGATCCATTGCCGTGCTTCCGTTCGCCGACCTGAGTCCCGAGAAGGACCAGGAGTACTTCTGCGACGGTATGGCCGAAGAGCTGATGAACGCGCTCACGAAGGTCCGCAATCTCCACGTTGCAGCGCGCACCTCTTCGTTCCAGTTCAAGGGGCGGTCCGAGGATGTAAGGGAGATCGGACGACAGCTGCACGTCACTTCCGTGCTGGAGGGCAGCGTGCGACGCGCCGGAGACCTGCTCCGCGTTACGGCCCAGCTGGTGAATACGGAAGACGGATATCACCTCTGGTCGGAGACCTACGAGCGGGAACTCAAGGACGTCTTCGCGATTCAGGACGAGATCGCACGATCCATCGTCGACGCCCTCAAGGTGCAGCTTGACGTGAAAGCCTCACCGCACCTGGTGACCCAGGCAACAGGCAGCCTGGAGGCCTACGGGCTCTATTTGAAGGGTCGGTATGTATTCAACAAGTACCGGCGAGAGGACCTCGGTCAGAGCCTGACGTTCTACCAGCAGGCCCTTGAAGCCGACCCCGAGTATGCGCGTGCATATGCGGGGATTGCCGACAGCTGGATGTCCCTGGCCGACGACTGGCTGGCTCCCGAAGAAGCGTATCCGCAGGCCAAGGAGGCAGCGGAAAGGGCCATCGAGCTGGACTCTTCACTTGCCGAGGCACATTCGGCGATCGGGAAAGTGCTCGGGTGGTTCGACTGGGATTTCAGCGGAGCGGAACTCGCGCTTCGCAGGGCGGTTGCCCAGAGTCCCAGCTATGCCGAGGCACACTATGGACTGGCCAGCGTGCTCCCGCCCACCGGGAAGATGGACGAGGCGCTCGTCGAGATTCAGGAAGCGCTCGCCCTGGACCCGCTCTCCTCCGAATACTCCGCGTGGGTGGCCCGCTTTCTCCTGTATGCAGGGCAGTACGAGGACGCCATCAACCAGTGTCGCGACACGATCCGGCTGGATCCGCACTACTACTATGCGCACGTGAGGGAAGGGAACGCCCTGCTTGCCATGGGAAGGGCCGACGAGGCTCTCCATGCCTTCCGGGAGCAGGCCACACGCACGGCCGATGTGATCTCGATCCGGGCGTACGAGGCGCAGGCGCTGGCCGTGCTCGGTCGAGTCGACGAGGCCACCGAGCTCCTTCAGGGACTCGAGCAAGACGAACGGTACGTGCGACCCGAGTTCATGGCCGCCGCTTACGGAGCCCTGGGAGACCTGGATCGTTCGTTCGCGGTGCTCGAAGGCGCCCTGGCCGTCCGCTCGGCCGGACTGATCTACCTGCACGTGGATCCCAGCTACGAGCCTCTGCGTGGCGATCCTCGCTACGTGAGCCTAATCGAACGGATTGGGCTGATTACGGGCTAGTCCTGTAGCGAATCTCTACCCTTCCCGCGCGTGCCACGCTTCGAGTAACTCGGCTTCCTGCTCCCAGCTCACTCCCCCCCGGCGGCCGAAACCCTCTTCCCGCTGTGACTGAGGCGCCTCCAGATACTCCTCCAGCATGTCGAACGCGGTCGTGGCCAGGGGCCGGAACGTCAGCCCGGTCACCAGGCTCCGCGCGTGGGTCACGTAGTTGAATGCCGAGAACGGGCTGTCCGCCGGGATCCAGGGCTGGTATCGGAAGCCGGGCACCTCGTGCTCGGCCAGGAACTCCCCGCTGACCCACGTGAAGGAGACAACCGAGCTCGAAACCGCCCGGATCCCGTACACCATCTCCGCGATCGAGAGCGGCGCCTCCGGTCCGACACCGTTGTACAGACCGACATCGCCCTGCTCCAGCATGCGCACCATCCAATCCGTCAGGTCGCGCGCGTCGATCAGCTGCACCGGATCGCTGTGTTTCCCGGGCACCAGGATCTCTCCGCCCCGCTCCACGCGGGCGATCCAGTGGCGAATGCGATCCGTCGGGTCCCCCGGACCTGTGATCAGTCCGGGACGCACTACGTTCGTGCGCTCTTCTCCGAACACCTCCAGCACCACCTGCTCGCAGAGTGCCTTTCGCGCACCATAGCTCGGCCCATACGGCGGCTCGGACTCGTCGGTCGGGTCCGCCATGGTCGCGTAGGGCGCTTCATACTCATCCTGACCCGGCTTCAGCGTGGTGTCGTAGGCCGAGATGGAGGACACGAACATGTACGTCCCGGCCAAGTCCACCAGCAGCTCCGCCGAGTCTCGCACATGGCGCGGATAGAAGCCGGAATTGTCGATGACGACATCCCACTCGCGCCCTCGCAGCGCATCCAGTTGGCCATCCCGGTCTCCAATCAGAGTCTCGACCCCCGGGAACATGCCGGGGTTCGTGCGGCCCCGGTTGAACAGCGTCAGTGTGTGACCTCGCTCAAGCGCGTAGCGAACCTGATGCGGTCCGATGAAGCCGGTGCCGCCCAGGATCAGGATGCGGAGCGGGGCCTCAGGCAAAGCAGCATGCAGACCCCGGAGTGACTCGTCGGAGGGCCAACCCGGTAAGGCCCTGCCGAACACCGGCGTGGCCCTGCCCAGTCCGAGCGCGCCGCCCGCGGCAACAGACATACGGAGGAAATCGCGTCGCGATTTAGGCATGACATCTCCTCTGATGAATGACATTTGGGAGGCCATAGTGGACCGGGTGGGTTCGGCCGGGCAAGCACGGAGGCACCACATCACATCTTGCGGGTCTGTCCTGGTGTGTCCCATATCTTCTCCCGACCGGTTCTTATCCAAGTCGCGTTCCCTTTGCTGTGGAGGATCCATGATCAGACGCAGAATCCTGACCCTGGCGGCGGTGCTGCTCCTCATGGTATCGGCACCCGAGCGGGCGGAAGCCCAGGGCATCTTCTTCGGTGGTGGCGTCACGTTCCCCACAGGCTTCTACAACGACAGTGGCGCGAAGACCGGATGGTTGGTGACCGGTGGCCTGAATTGGAATCTCAGCTCCTCCAACGCCTGGATCTATGGTATGGGCTTCTACGGCGAGAACAAGCACCAGAGCGACGGAAACAAGACGAATCCCTACGGTGGAATGCTGGGCTTCGGCTATACGCTTGGGGCTTCTGACAAGGTCAGTGGGTACTTCTTCGCCGGCGGCGGGCTGGCGGTCAGGAAGTTCAGCAGCGAGAATCTCGAGAATATCACGAAGTCGAAGTTCGGTTTCGAACTGGGCGTGGGAGGTAGTATCCCATTGGGCAGCCGGTTCAGTCTGTGGGGCGAGGGAACGTACATGGGCGTCCCGGACATGAGCTTCTTCGGTCTCATGGCGGGCTTCACCATTGGGCTGGGCAGCGCCAACTAAGAACTGGGTTGCACCGTAGCACCAGCAGGTCTGGAGTTTCAAGCAACAGAGAGGGCCCCGTCAGAGCGGGGCCCTCGCCGTAGCACGACCTGCTTCTTCCGCCTGTCCCGTCCGGTGAAGGGCCGCTGATTACTGCTCTTCGCTCCACGTACCGGGCATCGTCGCCATCCAGCCCAGCGCGTTCTTGGCCGCCTGGACGTTGCAGTAATGGTACTGGAACGTCTTCTCCCCGTTTCCAAGATCGGAGGGGGGGATGGGCTCGCCGAACACACGGTTGAGACCGGTGAACACAGAGCCGTTCACAGTGTTGTTTCCACTGCTGGTGAGTACCCCGCCGATCAGGAGAATCCCGTCCCAGCTGAAAGAACCCTCGAGCTTCACATCGTGGTCGAAGATGATGACGCCGCGCCCGCTCTGAGTCGGTTCCATGGATTCGAAGTCAGAGGTGACGTGGATCAGTGGCCACTCGTCGGAACCCAGGCTGCTGAAATCTGGCCAGGAATCACCGGGGATTACATAGTCGGGCTGGAAGGCGGACTCGGACACCAACCCGGCCCAGTCGATGATGGACTCCGCAACAAGTTGATCGCCTGTCTTGGAGTCCTCGACGCCCGGATCGCCGGTCGGCACTTCCGGTTTCCCTGTCTGTGTGTAGCCACCGGGGGGCACGGCCACGCCAGCAACGTCGGTTGCTCCGGCTCCCGGGCAGCTGCCCGGGGCCGAGGCGTCAAAGCCGCTCACGGTACCGTCGGAGCCCGTCTTCAGAAGTCCGCTTGGCGAGGTCAGCGCCGCGTTGACCTCGAGCGGGTAGGGCACGAAGACGGAAAGGGCCGACACCTCACGAATTGCCTCGCCCCTGCCGTCCACCCTTCTTCCGACCGCTCGGACGCGGTAGATGTTCCTCCCCGACCCTAGATCCAGAAGTTTCTCGCTTACGACGGTCGTCGTGCGGAAGTTCGGCAACTGCATGAACAGGGAATCCTGAGGAATGCCATTGCGCCCCATGGTCTCGGACAGCCCTTCGTCTGCTGCATAGAAAGCGTGCACGCTGGCGAAGTGGTTGGCGCTGAGCGAGTAGTCCGTGCTGGACTGCAGGAAGCCGGCGGTGGCTATCCCGGTGAGTCCGACCAGGACGAGCAGCACCACGATAAGCGCGAATCCCGATGAGTCGCCAAGGCGAAGGTTCGGCTTGCACCGACGTGGAGGAAGAAGGGAACGATGGCTGACCATGCGACTCCTCGCTGCTGTGAGTACGGGTGCCTTGCATCACGTGGCGTGACCGGAGGCGGATGCGTCTTAGGGATAGAAACGTGCCTGAGCCGGAGGAAAAAGTGTAACACCCTTCAAACATTGCACTTAAACGACCGCTGGCGGGGTTACACTAGAACGGCACATCGCCTCTCAGCCTGCAACATTTGACAGAATCCGGGTCAACTCTTGCAGGTAGGTAAGTGGTGACTGGTTTGCCGGTTGGGCGTGAATCTTCGATTATGGGCCATCCCCAGTCTCTTTCCGGGGCGTGCTTGCGGCAGGAGGTAATACGCATGGCGAACAAGCTGGATCGTCTCCAGGCGACCCTATCCGACCGGTACACTGTCCAGAGGGAGATCGGCCGTGGAGGCATGGCCACGGTGTATCTGGCCCTCGATGTGAAGCACGATCGTCCTGTTGCGATCAAGGTTCTCAAACCAGACCTGGCTTCGGGGGTCGTTGAGGAGCGGTTCCAGCGAGAGATTTCCATCGCGGCGAAGCTCAATCATCCCAGGATCCTCCCGCTCCACGACTCCGGGTCGGCGGACGGACTGCTCTACTACGTGATGCCCTACGTCGAGGGAAAATCCCTCCGCGAGCGCCTGGACGAGGAACGACACCTGACCACGGAAGATGCGGCCCGCATCGCGCGGGAAATCGGCGAGGCACTGGACTACGCGCACGAGCAGGGAGTCGTTCACCGTGACATCAAGCCGGACAATATCCTCCTCACGGCGGGCGGTGCGGTGGTCATGGACTTCGGGATCGCCAGCGCCCTGGAGCAGGCGGGTGGAGAGCAGCTGACTCAGACGGGAATGTCCGTCGGTACGCCCCGCTACATGGCACCCGAGCAGGCGGGACACCAGCCCCTGGATGGGCGAGCCGACCAGTACTCTCTGGCGTGCGTGGTATACGAGATGCTCGGCGGCGCACCGCCGTTCACAGGCCCGACTCCAGCGGCCATTCTGGCGCGGCACTCGGTCGACCCGGTCCCCAGCCTGCGCACCGTTCGACCTGGTGTGTCGGTGTCGGTGGAAAAGGTGGTCGAGAAGGCGCTCGCCAAGGTGCCGGTCGATCGCTTCACAAGCTCCGTCGAGTTCGCCGACGCACTGGCAAGCGGACTCGCCGGGGAGGCAGTCGCGGGTGTGCCTGCCGACACGGCCACCGACGCACCCTGGTGGAGGCGACGAATCGGATACGTCGTCCCTGTTGCCGGTGCGGCCCTGGTTATCGGATGGGCCGTGATCCAGGGGCAGCGAGGCGAGTCCTCCAGCAGCGACGCGACTGCTGCAGACCGCACCATCCGGCGACTCACCAGCTTTGCCGGCTGGGAATGGGCGCCGAATTGGTCTCCCGACGGAAGCATGATCACGTACTCCCACCAGTCGGGTGGCGATGTAGACATCGCCACGCTCTCGCGGGGTGGCGGAGACCCTCACATCCTCACCGGAGACAGCCCGGCGGACGAGATGAACGCCCGCTGGTCGCCGGACGGATCCAAGATCGCCTTCGTCTCGGACCGCGGAACAGGCACGGATGTCTTCTGGATCCCGCCGACCGGCGGTGCCGAACGAAAAGTGGCGGAGACACACATCCCGTTTCTCGAGCGGATGGGTGCGTGGGCCGGTGTCCTCGGATCCAACCCTTGGTCCCCCGACGGGACCCAGTTGGTGTTCTCTCGGCTTCATGACAGCGGAGACGTAGCGGTCTGGAAGGTCGATCTCTCCAGCGGAGAAGAGACGCAAATCACGTTTCCGTCGGAAGGAACAGGAACCGAAGATCTGAACGCCGCCTGGTCGTTCGACGGAGAGTCGATTCTGTTCACCCGCGAGGACCGTGGAGTTCAGTCGCTGTGGCTGATCCCCGCATCGGGCGGCGAACCGCGGGCCATCCTCGGTGGTGAACCCATGTGGGGACAGGCCGCCTGGTTCCCCGACAACGAGCGCATCGTCGTCCCGTCCATACGGACCGGGACCTTCAACCTGTGGGAAGTGACGATCAAAACCGGGAAGATGACCCGGTTGACGGCAGGTGCGGGATATGACTGGTCTCCGACGGTCGCGCGGGATGGCTCGATCGCCTATACGCAATTCGAGCACCAGATCGATCTGCACTGGGTGGATGTCGAGCAGCCCGAGGCAGAGCACGAGAGGCTTTCGAGCTACACCGGCCAGCAGTTCGGTGCACGGGTCTCGCCGGATGGGAGGTTTGTCGCGTACTACGGCGACCGCGTCGGTACGTTCGACCTGTGGCTGCTCGATCGGAGCTCGGGACAGCATCGTCCGCTTACCGACGGCCCGGCCAACGACCGGCTGCTGGACTGGTCGCCGGATAGCGATGAGATCGTCTTCATGTCGGATCGGGGTGGGGCCGTCCACCTGTGGATCGTCGAGATCGAGACGAGCAGAGTACGACAGCTGTCCGAGCACCGGCTTCCGTGGGCGTCCCATCACGCGGAAGGTCAGGGAGGGCCCCGCTGGGCGCCGGATGGCACAGCGATCGGATACCTGGCGCCGGAGGAAGGAAACGCGATCTGGCTGGTCGAGCCCGATGGGAGCAATCCTCGGGCCTCGACGGTGCGCGGTGCGCTCAGCTTCGGCTGGTACCTGGACGGGCAGCGGGTCGTGTACACCAGGCGAGCGCCCGACGGTGCCGGCGCCGTGGAACTGCGCATCGCCCATCTCGGCACCGGGGAGGATGTGTTGCTGCGTTCCGGTGCCATCGCCGAGGTCGATGTCTCGCCGGACGGCAGCGCGCTCACCTTCATCGAAGCGATAAGTCACTTCACGATGGAGCTCTACATGCTGCCGCTAAGCCCGGCAGAGTCCTCCGACGAGCTCCCCCGCGTGGCCGGAGAACCGGTGCAGCTCACGTTCGGAGAGGGCGTGTGGCACGTGCACTCCGGCGGCTGGTCGCCCGACGGGAAGGGCGTGGTTTACTCGCGGGACCTCGATCGGGGCGACGTGTATGTGATCGAACCTGACGGAGAGTAGCTCATGTTCGGACCTACCACTGTCGAGATTAACGGTGTCGATCTGGTATACGAGGTGGAAGGTGAGGGGCCACCTCTGGTCCTGATCCACGGATGGGCCGTTCACCGCAGATACTGGGACGGCGCGGCGGAGCTCCTGGCGAGAGACTTTCGGGTCATCCGGTATGACCGTAGAGGGTTCGGTCAATCCGCCGGCAAGCCGGATCCGACCGCCGACGCCAACGACCTGAAGGCGCTCCTTGAGACCCTGAGTATTCCCAGGGCGCACATCATGGGTCACTCGCAAGGAACGGACGCAGCCCTCACCTTCGCGGCTCGATACCCGGGAATGGTGGATCGGCTGGTTCTGTTCGGACCCGGGCCCCTGCCGGGATTGAACCTGCCGCCCACCGACAGCGATCCTCCATTCGCAGAGTGGATCGCGATCGGCCAATCGCGTGGGGTCGAGGCGATGAAGGGGGCAATTTCCTCCTGGTCGGAAGAGGCTTTCGGTGACCCGGAAATGGTGGAGCGGGCCCGTGCCTTGCTCGACCTGTATTCCGGTGCCGACCTCCTCGATCCTGCACCGCCCTCGAACCTGGTCACCCCCGCCGGTATAGAGGATCTCCTGTCCGTGCGGGCACCCACTCTGGTCATCCACGGCGAGACCGAGATGGCCGGGATACAGATCGTGGCCGACGTGCTGATGTACGGGATCCCAGGAGCCCGAAAGCGTGTGGTTCCAGGAGGCGGCCACGTCGTCAACTGGTCTGAGCCTGAGCGGTTCGTGGCCGAAGTAGCGCGATTCCTTCGGGGGCCCTAGCGACTTAGACCGCGCCTCTCATCCCTGTCGATCCGTAAGGCATCCAGGGCCAGTGCGGGATCGGCTACCCGCGGGTCAAGGCCCAGTACCCTCCGGTCTGCGGCCGTCCACCACACCGTCGGATAGAGGAACAGGACGGGAAGGTCCTCCTGCAGCACCGGCCACAGTTGGCGGTGCAGTTGCTCCTGCTCCTCCGGATCCACGGTCTCTCGCATAGCACCCAAGATCTGGAACAGCTCTTCCTGCTCGTACCCGATTACGGACTCCCGGCCGAGGAGGCGGTCCTGAACAACCAGGCTCGTGAGGTTGGTCATCAGATGATCGACGAATACGGCCTCGAAGTCTCCGGCCGAGATCCGCTGCGTTCGCAGGGCGCCGTCCACCGGCTGTAGCTGCATCGCGATCCCGAACCTGTTCAGCCGTTCCTGGACGATGATGGCCACCGTTTCCAGCTCCGAGCCGGGAGCGACGAGCGCCGTGAATCGGAACGGTGCGCCGTCGCGGTCCAGGATTCCATCCCCATCAGAGTCGACCCAACCGGCCTCGCTGAACAGGCGAACCGCGCGGGTCGAGTCCGCTTCTACGGGTGCCGGCAGGTCTCCGCGAGCAAACTGAGCCGGTGCAAACACCACGTCGAACAACGGTGTGTCCTCTGCAAGGTCCAGTGCGTTCAGCAGAGCTCGTCGATCTACGGCGAGCGTCAGGGCCCGCCGCACGAGAGGATCGCCGAACGGATATCGCCGATGGTTCCAGAACAGGGCCTTGGCGCGAAACGGGACAGCCGTCGGGTATACCTGAAAGCGGTCGACGCCCTCCAGCTGCAGGGCGTCGAGCCGGTTCACCATCGGTGCCAGGTCTACCTCTCCAGCCAGCAGGTCCGTGAGCGCCGGCACACCCTGTGTGAATTTGATGATGAGCTGTTCCACATCCGGTTTGCCACCGTAAAACCCGGGATTCGCCTCCAGTTCCATCATCAGAGCGCGCTGGTGACCCACATAACGGAATGGTCCGTTCCCCACCGGCCGGGTCCAGAACTCCGCCTCGGCGATCGTAGCTGGATCAACATCCTTCAGGAGGTGACGTGGATAGTAGACCGTGTACCAGTCGAGCGGATTCCCTGGTCCCGGCTGTTCGTAGCGGATCCGGTACGTGCTGTCATCCAGAACGGTGACCTCGTACGCGTCCTCTGCCGCGGTGCCGAAGTCCGGGTGCTTCAGCAGGTCCAGCGTAAACTTCACGTCGTGGGCGGTCACCGGGACCCCGTCGTGCCAGCGCGCTTCCGGGCGCAGGTGCACGGTCCAGTCGCGGTAGTCGTCGGTGTGCTCCCATCGTAGGGCAAGACGGCCCTCCAGCTCACCCTCCGGGTTGAGCCGGGTGAGCGGGAGAAAGACGGCGTGCGTGATCGGCATGTTCCAGAACGGGGACATCAGCCACTCATCGCAGCAGTAGGCGATGGTGAGACTAGACCGATCAGAGTCGCCTCGGCCAACTGCGCCGTTGCTGCGCTCACTGGTGCACGAGGCGAGAACGGTCGCCACAGCGAGCAGACCGGTGCAGACACGCGCACACCGGAGAACCCGGATCAACTTCAGCGGAACAGACACGCCACCCTGTGACCCGGCTTCTTGGACTCAATCGACGGCACCGACTGGGTGCACACATCCTGCACCTCCGGGCAGCGCGAGGCGAACGGGCACCCGGGCAGTTCCTCCGTCATGGAGGGGCGTTGTCCCCGAAGCTGGATCCGCTCCCTCTTCTTTCCGGGCACGGGTTCCGGCACCGCCGAAAACAAAGCCTGCGTATACGGGTGCAGCGGCTCGCGCATCAGCTGCACTGCTGGAGCCTCTTCGACGATGCGGCCCAGGTACATGACCCCCACCCGGTCGGCCACCCGCTCCACGACACTCAGATCGTGCGAGATGAACAGCATCGCGATCCCTCGCTCCCGCTGTAGCTGGAACAGGATCTTGAGCACCTGCGCCTGCACGGAGACGTCGAGCGCCGAGACCGGCTCGTCGGCCACCAGCAGGTCCGGATCGCAGGACAGCGCCCGGGCAATCGCGATTCTCTGACGTTGCCCGCCGCTCATCTCGTGCGGGTAACGGTGCATGAAGTACGGCTCAAGCCCCACTGCCTCGAGCAGGGCCGCGACCGTGCTGGGCTCCTCCTTCTTGGTCAGCAAACCGTGCAATCGCATGGGCTCCGCGATCACCCGCCGGATCTGCATACGGGGGCTCAACGAAGAGTAGGGATCCTGGAAGACAATCTGCATCCGGCGCCGGAGCGGTCGCATTCGGCGGTGACTGAGGCCCGTCAGTTCCAGGCCGTCGAATAGCACGGTTCCGGCTGTCGGCTCAACCAGCCGCAGGACGGAGCGACCCAGCGTTGTCTTGCCGCTGCCCGACTCGCCTACCAGCCCCAGTACCTCTCCGCGATCCAGCTCGAAGTCGACACCATCCACTGCCCGCACGGAGCTCCGCTGGCCCGTCCAGCGGTTGCCGAACGGGAAGTACGTCTTGAGCCCTTTGACGGTGAGGAGTGGCTCCTGGCTCACCGCGGCTCCTCCTGTCCGGTGCGTGGCTCCTGTCGTCCGAGGCGATCGGCGGTCATGAGCAGGTCGCCTGGCGCGGACCCGAACCCTGTCACCCGGCGATTGGCGGCAAACGCGTCGACCTTGGAATACAGGTACGTGGCGGGCAGATCGGCTCGAATGAGCTCGGCCAGCCGCACGTAGATGCTGTTCCTTTGACCTTGTTCGACAGCGGCAGCCGCCTGATCGAGAAGCTCCGCCACCTCTGCGTTCCCGTACCCGATGGGATTCCGGCTCCCGAACCACTCCGCATGTCCCTCCGGCCACGGCGTGGTGATCCATAGAGCCGCCTCGAAATCGCCGCTTCTCAACCTGTCGGCGACCACTGCCATCTCCCGGCTCTGCACCTCGAGTGCAATCCCGACTTGTGCCAGCTCTCGCTGCACGAATACGGCCGCTCGCGGAGCCTCCAACCAGTCCTTGGGCACCAGCAAGGTCAGAGACAGGTCGTCGCCGTCTCGCTCTCGAATGCCATCCCCGTCCTCATCCATCCAGCTGGCGGACTCAAGAAGACGAGCTGCCTCTACTTCATTGAAAGGCCATGGATCCGAGATCTCTCCGCTGGCCCACTGGCAGGGTGTGTGCAATCCATCGCTGATCGGCAGGTCCGCCGGAATATCGAGCGCGGTCAGGAGCTCTCGACGATCTATCGCCTGCGTGATGGCCCGTCGAACGCGGACGTCGGCCAGTATCGGGTGATCCTGGTTCCAGTAGATCCGGACTCCGCCCCAGTTCGGCAGGTAGTAGACCTGAAACGCGGGGTCAGCCGCCAACCGTGCGGCGTCCCCGAGCGGGATCCCCTCCACGGCATCCACATTGCCCGCCTGGAGCTCGAACAGCCCGTTCCCACCCCACTTGAGGAGTATCCGGTCGGCGACCGGGCGACCGCCCACAAAATCCGGGTTGGCTTCAAACTCCGAGTAGTTGCCGGCCACACTCCGGACGTGGCGGAAGGGACCGTTGCCGACCGGGTCTCTCCAGAACTCCCAGCTCCAGAACTCTGAGCGGTCCAGGTTCTCGAGCAGGTGTTTCGGATAGATGAGATCCCAACCGTTCAGGAGTTGGCCCGTCGGACGCTGGAAATAGAAGGCGGCCGTCCGCTCATCTCGAGCCACAACCGAATCGAGTGGGCCGGCCGCCCAGTGCCCGATCTGCGGATCGGTCCACAGGTCGAAGGTGAAGATCAGATCGGCCGCGGTAACCGGCACGCCATCGTGCCACACTGCATCCGGGCGAAGGCGAATCGTCCACGCCCGGTAGTCGGGAGAGTGCTCCCAGCTCTCCGCCAGGAGCGGCTGCGGCTCACCGCACTCCTGAATCCCGCCCTCGTACCGGACCAGCGGGCTCGAATAGAGAAAGCGCGGCACATCTTCCATGGCCGGGTCGAAGCTGCGTTCGTCCGCAGCGTACAGGATCCGCACGGTACCCGCCAAGCCGTCCACCGCGGCTTCCAGACGGGTGTCCGAGACCGCCTTCGCCGGCTTTCGTTCGTCCTCGACCCACAGCTCGTCCATCCGCTCCAGCGGGTCCATGAGCACGGTTCCATCCAGCCCGCGAATCCTTCGGTGGACGAAGTGACTGTAGTTGAATGGCTGAAGGAGTACGAATGGAACCTCGCGCAGGAGATCGTCTTGCATCTCCAGGTAGAGGGAGTCCACCCGATCAAGGTTCGACGTCTCCATTGCCTGCCGAAGCATTCGCGCGACTTCCGGATTCTCGTATCCGGTCAACGCGTTCTCCCCGAAATACTGATTGTGCCACGGCTGGCTCGGTTGCAGAACGTGGATGGCCGCATCGAACTCCTGATTTTCCACGCGCTGCCAGACCAGAGATGCATCCAGTTGGTCCAACTCGGCCGCGATGCCGACGCGTCGCAGGTGCTCCTGGACCAGCACGGCCCGCGTTCTGGAATCAGGACGCAGAGTCAGGGTAAAGCTTGCGGAAATCCCATCCCTGTCTCGCACGCCATCTCCGTCGGAGTCCGCCCAACCGGCCGCATCAAGCAGCCGTTCCGCCTCCGCGGGATCATACGTAGGCGGGGCGGCCAGCTCCCCCTTCCGGAACTGTCGTCGCGTCCACAGGGCATCCGAAAGCGGGAGATCGCGTGGCAGGTCCAGAGCTTCCAGAATCGCCCGCCTGTCGATCGCGTGGGCGACCGCGCGCCGCACGCGCGAGTCGGCAAACAGCGAGTGCCGGTGATTGAAGTAGAGAGCGAAGCCCCCGGGGTAGATGCCATGGTGTGCTTCGAAGCGGCCGTCGGACTCGAGCTGTGACCAGTGCCCGGGATTGGCCTCGTAGATGATGTCGATGTTGCCGGCCAGAGCATCTGGAACGGCGGCCTCACCCACGAACTTGACGATCACCCGTTCGATCTTCGGTTTGCCGCGGTAGTAGCCGGGGTTCGCCTCCAATTCCATGAACAGCTGCGGATCCCCCCGTACGTACCGAAACGGCCCAGTACCGACAGGACGCTCCCAGAATCCCCAATCCGGGAATCGCGAAGGGTCCTCGTCTTCGAGCAGGTGTCGCGGATAGTAGACGACGTCGGCCCCGTAATCGTGTCGGGCGACCTCGATCCGAACGGTGGAGTCGTTGAGAACCGTCACGTCGTTAAACGCATACCCGTGCTGCCCCAGCAGATCCAGCGTGAACTTGACGTCGTGCGCGGTGAAGGGCTCACTGTCGTGCCACCGTATGTCGGTCCGTAGATACCACGTTCGGACTCTTCCGTCTGCCGAGTCCTCCCAACGCCTTGCCAGGTGGGGGACCTCCTCGCCCGCTTCGCCAACCCGGGTGAGCGACGAGAAGGGCAGGAAATCGGCGTTCGTCACATCGGGACGGAGAGCCTGCTGGTGGGTTCCCACGACTACCGTCGCGCCGCGCGCCAGACCGGGATCGGCGTCTCTGCCACAGGCAATCGCTGCGGCCACAGTGACCAGCCACGCCACGACGACAGCGTTCCTTCGAGCCGAACCACGTGCGCTCACCGCAACTCCACGGAGTGCTTGATGGACCGGAAACAGGCGCAGGTACGGCCGATTCCCACCTTGATTTCCTCCGGAAACGCCTGTTCGCAGTCCACGTATGCCAGATCGCAGCGCGGGTGGAAGGTGCACCCTTCGGGCAGATCCAGGAGATCGGGAACGGACCCTCGAATCCCCTCCAGCGGCTCGTCTCTTCCGGCTCCGATCTTGGGGATCGAGTCCATCAGGCCGGTCGTGTACGGATGTTTCGGATCTTCGAACAGGTCCTTCGTGGGTCCGGTCTCGAACAGCTTGCCCGTGTACATGACCAGCATCCGGTCGGCCATCTGGGCGACCACCCCCAGGTCGTGCGTGATCAACAGGATCGCCATCCCGTGCTCGTCCTGCAGATGCTGCATCAGGTCCAGTATCTCTGCCTGCACGGTCACGTCCAGCGCCGTGGTGGGCTCATCCGCGATCAGCAGGCGCGGGTGCGTGCAGGTGGCAATGGCGATCACCGCCCGCTGTCGCATGCCGCCGGACAGCTCAAACGGGTAGGTCTTCACCCGCTTTTCAGGCTGCGGGATTCCGACGCTCCCCAGCAGCCGTACTGCCTCGCGCTCCGCCTCCAGTTTCAGCATCCCGCGGTGAAGCTGGAGCATCTCGACGATCTGTTTGCCGATGGGATACACGGGATTGAGAGCGGCGCCCGGCTCCTGGAAGACGATCCCGATCTCCTGGCCTCTGGTGAGCCGCAGCTTCTCCGGCGGCGCACGGAGCAGGTTCTCGTGGCGAAACATGACCCGGCCCCTCTTGATCCGGCCGGGCGAGGGCACGAGGTCTAGAATGGAGAGCGCGACGATGGTCTTCCCGCAGCCCGACTCGCCCACCAGCGCCACGGTCTCGCCTTCGCGCACGTCAAACGTCACCCCGTCCACTGCTTTGAGTTCGCCCTCTTCGAGGAAGAAGCTCGTCGCCAGATCCTCGATCCGGAGCAGGCTCATACGTATCTCCGCATCAACGTCTTCGGATCGAGCGCGTCGCGCAGACCGTCCGCCAGCAGGTTGAACGCGAGGATCGTCACAGCGAGCAGTACTCCCGGGAACAGCGCCAGCCACCAATACGTGTAAATAGCGTCTCCGCCGGCACTCACCATGTTGCCCCAGCTCGGGGTCGGTGGCCGGATGCCGATTCCGAGGAACGACAGCCCGGCCTCGGCGCCGATCATTCCTCCCACCATGAGAGCGGCGCTCACCAGCACCGGCGCGGCGGCGTTCGGGATCAGGTGGCGGAAGATGATCAGGCGGTGCGGCAGGCCAATGGCCCGGGCGCTTTCGATGAACTCCCGCTCCTTGAGCGACAGGATCTCGCCCCGGATGAAGCGAGCGGTACCCGTCCACGAGGTAAGTCCGAGTATCAACACCAGGGCAAGCAAGTTGGCTTCGAATACGCCAACCAGCATCAACAGGAGGAAGAAGGTCGGGATCGAGATGATCACGTCGACCAGCCGCATGAAGATGTTGTCGATGAAGCCACCGAAGTAGCCGGAGATGGACCCGAACAGCGTGCCGAAGGTGACCGCCACCACTACGGCGAGGAGCCCCACGGAGAGTGACACGCGCGCTCCGTAGACGGCACGGCTGAACCAGTCGCGACCGAATTCGTCCGTACCGAAGGGGTGCGTGAGTGAGGGGCCCAGATACCGGGTCGCCGAAATGTCGCCCATGGCCGCCGGATCATAGGGAGCCAGCAGTGGTGCGAGGATCGCCACCAGGTAGAAGAACAGGATCACGTAGAGCGCGATCAGTGCGAGGCTGTTCTCCGAGAAGCGCCGCATGGCCACCCGGAACGGGCTTCGCCCTGCGGTCTCGTCGGGCGGCTCGAAAAGCGAACGAGCGATCCGGCGCGCATCCCACACCGAGAATGCGATCGACAGCAGCAGGCACCCGATCAAGAATCGCGTGGCGATCCAGCGGTCGATATGCGGGCTGGAGAGAGCCGCCCAGAACACGTCCCAGCGGAAGATGACGAGGGCCGACATGGCAACGAAGAAGCCGAGGAGGTGCCACGCGCGCTTCTGACGTCGGACCACGAAATGGCCGAGGCCGGGAATGAGCGCCAGCGGCATGACGCTGGGTACCTTCGAGACCTCCAGCGGGCGCGCCATCAGGCCGGCTTCTTCTGTTCGAAGGAGATGCGCGGGTCCACGGCGGCATACGTGATGTCGGCCATGAGATTCCCGAGCACCACGAGCACGGCTGACATCATGGTCGTGGCCATGATGACCGGGTAATCGCGGCCGCCCACCGCTTCCACTCCCAGCTTTCCGAGCCCCGGCCAGGCGAACACGTTCTCGATCAGCACCGCTCCGCCCAGCAGGAACGGGATGCTCATCCCGTAGATGGTCAGGATCGGAATCATCGCGTTCCGGAGGGCGTGCTTGAGAATGACCGTCTTTTCCCTCAGGCCGCGGGCGCGGGCGGCCAGGACGTACTCCTCACTGAGCACTTCGAGCAGGCGGTTCCGCATGTAGCGGGCAGTGCCGGCAGCGGAAGCGATACCCAGGACGAACACCGGCAGCACCAGGTGCCACAACCGGTCGGCCAGCTTGCCCCAGAAGGTGAGCATCTCGTAGTCGAGCGACCGGGTCTGGGAGGTGGGGAACCAGCCGAGGTTCACGGAGAACACCATCACCAGCATCAATGCCAGCCAGAATCCCGGTATGGAATAGATGATGAGAGAACTGACGGTCACGGATTTGTCGAGCACGGAGTACTGCTTGACGGCCGATATGATGCCGAGCGCGATCCCGATCAGGGCGTCGAACAGCAGTGCCAGAATGGACAGCTGAAGCGTGTACGGAACGCGCTCCGCGATCAGCGTGGTAACCGGCCGGCGATGGCGAAACGACTCTCCCAGGTCGCCCTGCACCAGGTTGCCAAGCCACTTCACATACTGGATGTGGACCGGCTGATCGAGGCCATACTTCTGTCGGATCAACTCGATCACCTCCGGATCCATCTGCCGTTGCATCCGGGGCTCGAGGTACATATCCATCGGGTCGCCGGGGGCGAGGTGGGT
>JBDHIQ010000209.1:0-6818 GCA_039587395.1 Gemmatimonadota bacterium | reverse complement strand
AAGCGACCATCGCCGGCCGTGAGGACAACGGTGGTAGCGCCGGTGTCGGTATGTCGGATCTCCACACGGGCGCCTGCGAGCGGAAGGCCATCGGCATCAGTGATCCGCCCAGCGGCAGCCGCCGTGCTGACGCCCTGTGCCTCGAGCGCGGTCGGAGAACCCATGCTGACCACGAAGAACACGCCGATGACGAGAACCGCCAGCCCGAGCCGGCAACGGCGTACGGGTACAGTACACGGATACGCCAGGATCATGCTTCGCATCGTCCACCTCCAGATGCGAAGATGGAGCCCCGGTCTCTGAGGGAACAGGCTGCGGCGTCTGCGGGCCGCCGCTAGCCGACTCTCACTGGCTACGGACGCTCCTGTCCAATCGGGACCAGGATCCGTACGGATTCCGCCATGCCCTTCATCGGGTTCGACATGAGCAGCATGTCCGCTTCCACCGCGACCCACAGGCCATCGCGCAGGTCACCCGGGGAAGCCGGGTCGGACCACTCTCTACCCTCGCGCACGCCTCGATGCAGGGTGATTCGTGTGTGGTCCGTGAGACAGAACTGGGCCAGTTGGCCGTTCGCCACATGCGCAGGAGGCGGGCGGATGGCGACAACCATCCGTCTCGGGCAGTCTTGCGCAGCATCCAGCCTGACTATCCGACCAACGACGGATTCTCCAGGCACGCTCGGGAGGTTTGGCGCTTTGGCCCCAGGCCCATCCACGACGATCATGCCGCTCCATCTGGTGCTGAGGTACCACGACCGTTCCTGGGGTGCGGTGATCTCGCCGACTAGACAGGACCCCGATCCCGGCACGCGCTGCCTTGGCCTGTCTGCTACGTCCTCGATGATCGCGACGGGCTGCGTGGCTGAAAAGGAACCTGCCAGGAAGTACGCAACGCTGTCCGCATCCTGGACGGCACCATCCGCTGGCACCTGGTCTCCACACACGATGGCCCGCTCGCCGACGCGATCCGGTGCTTCTTCGAACCGGTACCGCGGAAGGGAATCGGCGAGCGCCTCGACCTCTTCCGCCGACAGCCGCCTCACCTGGCCGGCCTGCTGGATAGCCAGCCGCACTTCCTGCGCGACAGCGCTCCCGACAGGGTGGAGGAGGACCAGTGCGAGCATGCCGATGCAGCAAAACCGGGGTTTCACATCTGCCTCCCATGCCGTCAGCGGATCTGGGTAAGGCCGGCCCGTGTGGCAGACGGACCGGCGAAGTTGGATTGGACGGCCGGGATTGGATACCCCGGCAGACCGGATTCGGACCGTTTCAGCCTTCTCGCTTTGTGCCTATGATGTTCCCGGGCACGGGACTCCGATACCCGGCCTCCGGCACTCACCGGAACCTGACGATCTGGAGCAGAGGAGCAGGACTATGTCTTCCCGGGTTTCTCGTTGCGCGTCCAGGATTGCGACACGGGCGCTTGCACTGTCCATGGTGCTTGGAGTGGCCTCGGGCGCCCATTCGCTCCAGGCCCAGAGCCCGAATGACACGGCTGACGGAGTGGTCGCCGAGCTGTACGACATCGTCACATTTGACGCGGGCACGACGCCTGATTGGGACCGGGCACGGGCCCTGTTCGTCGACGAGGCCGTCGTGGTGCTGCGGACCAGCCGCGAGGGCAGCACCACGTTCTCCGTCGAAGGGTGGATTGCCGACTTCGTCTCGTTCATCGAAAACCGCAATGTCGTGGAGACCGGCTTCATTGAGAAGGTCGTCCGCACGCACTCCGTCGTGTTCGGCGACATCGCCAACATCCGAATTGCCGGGCTCCGACAGGCCGGCCATGCAGGGAGTGGACAATTTCTCTCTGGTGAAGAAGGACGGACGCTGGCTGATTGCCTCGATCACGAACGAGGTCGTGACGCCCGATCGGCCCGTTCCGGAGGTGCTGCGAGGCGAGCTGCACGAGAGACACTAGAGAAAGCGAGAGTGGACGTGAAGAGACTGACAATCGCCCCGGTCCTGGCGGCTTGCATGGCGCTGTCCATCGCCCATCCGGCAGTGGCGCAGACAGCGGCGGACTCGGCCGCCATCGTCGAGACGGCGCTCAATTACATCGATGGCTTCTACGCCGGAGACGGCGCCAGAATGGAGAAGGCTCTGCACCCGGATCTTGCCAAGCGAATCGTGGAGACCGCTGACGGGAAGAGCGCGCTTCGCGACATGACGGCGGACCAGTTGATCCAGGTCACCACGGCAGGGGGCGGCAAGTCTCTCCCCGCCGAGCGGAAGCAGAGCGACGTGACAGTCCTGGACATTTTCGAGAACGCGGCCTCCGTCAAGGTGATCGCGGGGGACTGGATCGACTACCTGCACGTGGTTCGCTGGAACGGCGAGTGGAAGATCATCAACGTCCTGTGGGAGTGGAAGCCGCGGGGTTGATGGCCGCACCTGGCCGGGGGCGGGACGCTAGCGGGCTTTTCGAAGCCGGATGTTGCGCCACGTCGGAACCGGAGACCGGAGGTCCAGGGCCTCACCGGTGCTGCTGAAGAAGAACCCGGGCAAGTACTCCTCCATCCTCAACTCGTCAAAATACAGGTAGCCGTTCCGGCGGTGAAGCCGGATTCGCCGTGTCTGTTGTCCCCAGACAGAGTGGCTGTACTCGCCCCATTCCGGTCTGTCAGGCCCCGGCGGGTCAGCCGGGCCGCCGTTGTAGTCAGCGGACTGCCCGTTGTGTGCCATCTCGAGATACACCGGCCGACCGGTCGCATCGAGCGAGAATCTGATCCGGATTCTCCCCTCCGGGCTGTCGGCGAACGCCTCGGCCGGACCCAGAAAGCGAAGCGGGGCCGACCGATTGCCCACACGGAACCGGGCGCCGCCTTCCTCCAGCTCCAGCGACATCTCGAGCCCCCGGCCGATGTAATGGCCGGCCAGCCGCCGCTGGCGTTCGCTGGAGATGCGCACCGGCTCCAGGTCGGGAAATGGACGGACCTCCGGAGGCACTCTGCCAAGAGTGGCCCGTAGCACGCGGCTCATTACCTGAACTGGAAATCCCCCGGTCAGGTTGTTGTCCGTGGAATTCGTGAGCACCACGACACCGACCCCGAACTGTGGATACCAGGCCATATGAGAGAGGAATCCAAAGCCGCCGCCGTTATGGCCAAGATAGTAGTCGCCAAACCGCAGGTACTTCCCTAATCCGAGACCGTAGCCCTGCACCTGACCGTCCACCGGAAACTGGATCGTGTACATCTCTTCGAGAATCGACCGCGGAATGAGCTGACGATTGCCGACGCTGCCCTCGTTCAGGTGGAAGCGGACGAACTCCGCTACATCCTTCACGCTGCCGCAAAACCCGCCCGACGGGATGAGACCGTATTCCAGAGGAACCTCATCGAAACCTTCCGCGTGGCCCACCGCACGGTTGCCGTCCGCCCGAATCACATCCCAGTCCATCGAGCTTCGCTCCAGCCCGAGCGGCTCGAGCACGTGCCGGGCCATGTACTCGGGAAACGGGATCCCCGAGACGGTCTGCAGGATGAAGCCTGCCAGATCCACGCCCAGGTTCGAATAGCTGTAGCGCTCCCCGACGGGATACCGGAGCCATGTGTCCGATATGCTCTCGATATACTCACCCCACGAAGGATAGCTCGGGTCGTAGTTATTCCCCATCGGCGCTTCGTGGGTGAAGCCGGCACGGTGAGTAAGAAAATGCCGCAGCGTCATGCGGCGCTCCGGCTGTTCTGCATGCCGGCTGTGGACGGTGAACTCGGGCAGGTAGGTGGTGATGGGTTCGTCCAGGTCTACCAGGCCATCACGAATCGCAGTGAGCACACCGGTAGCAGTCACGGTCTTCGACATGGACTGGATGTTGAACATCGTCTCCGTGTCGACCGGGCGCCCGTCGTCCCGTTGGGTGGTGCCGAAGCCCTGGGCCCAGACTATCCCGTCGCGGTCGACGAGCGCGATAGCCAGCCCCGGAAGGTCCTGCTGCGCCATGCGGCGGGGAATCTCCTCACGAAGATCCTCGATCACATCCGCGATCTCCGGATCGTTTCTCAGATCCAGCGGCTTCGGCGCTTCCTGGGCCCGCCCGGGCGGGACGGGCTCACAGGACACGAGGAGCGTCACGACCGCTGCGACGACGACTACCGACCGCCCTGCGGACCTGGCCATCGTGCTTCTCCCTCCTCCGGCGTGCGCGCACACACTTCCCCGGAAGCGATCACCGCCCTCGCGCTCAGCTGCCGCTCAGCAGGCCCTCCCGGATCCTGACGGCCTTCTGAGAGGCATTGGAATCCTCCGTCAGCCGCCGCTGGATCTCCTCCGAGATCCGAAGTTCCAGCTCCAATGTCAACTCCTTACCGTCTCGCTGAACCACCACCTGGAAGGGAGTCCCGGACGGTTTTTCCGCAAAGTGAGCCCGGAACTCCTCGAAGCTCTGTGGGCTTTCGATGGCGACGGGTCCGGCCCGGAGGAGCCGATCTCCCGCGCGCACGCCGCCGGCCGCCGCCGCACCGTCCGGGACCAGGCCATCTATCCTGGCGCCGTCGTCATCATAGGCCACAAAGATCCCGACCAGCGGACGGTACGTGGTGTCCTGGACGAGCTGCAGTCCGGCCAGCGGGAGCACCTCGTCCCACGGGTAGGGCTCCCGGCCGTCCACGTAGCGTGCGCGGAAATCCTCGAATGAACGGCCGCCCGCGGCGCGCTCCACTGCTTCCCACCAGGCAGCCTCGCTGAACCCGGTGAAGGTCTCCCGGTAGGTCCTCCAGTACAGCTCGCGCATGACGTCGTCCAGCGACGCTTCGTTGTCTGTGGCGTCGCGGATCAGAATGTCCAGGAGGAATCCGGCCACGGCGCCCTTGGGATAGTAGATGCCGCTCGTGCCATCGCGCGATCCTATCCAGGTTGTCAGCGACGCATCCTCCAGAGCGATGGCACCGGCATCCTCGGTCGCGACGATGTCGCCGGACGTGCTCCGATAGAAGAACTCCTTGCCGTAGACGCCCCCCCGCACCAGCGACAGGTCGTCGTAGTACGAGGTGAGGCCCTCGCTCACCCACAGCAGCGTCGTCGGCTGTGGCCGCCCGTAGTCGTAGGGCACCAGCCCTGCAGGCCGCAGGCGCTTCACGTTCCAGGCATGGAAGATCTCGTGCGCCAGGACCGAACCCGTAATGGGACTCCCGGCCAACTGCGGCACATAGATGCCCAGGTGCGAGTTCCGATGCTCGAGTGCCGATGCGCCGCCGAACTCGGGGGGAAAGACCATCAGGGTCGTATAGGTGTCAAACGGGCTCTCCCCGAACACCGCTGCCATGGCGGGCATCATGCCCTGGAGCTGGGTCCACGTCGTCTGGCGTGTCTGACCCTGCACGAAGCCCTCCGGGTAGGTGGCCAGCCGGTGCAGCACACCGTCTATCTCCATGCTATCCAGGTCGAACCGGCCGATGAACGTCGGCATGTCTACCAGTTCGTGAAAGTCGGAAGCGGTGAACTGGTTGGCCCCTGCACCTGGCGTCATTCCCGTGGCCACCAGCCAGTCCGACTCCGTGTCAATGCGGACCCGCGATGGAAACTCCAGGCTCTGCCCCTCCGGGTAGAGAAACAGGTTGGTCCCGTTGAAGAAGGCGAAGTCCTCCGCCGCCCAGGCGCTTCCGGTGTCCAGTGCATCCGCCAGGTAGTCGAAACGGACCGTCACGGTTCCGGCCCCGGACGGAAACACGCGCCACGTGTCCCAGTCTACCTTGTCCCAGCGCAGGTCCGCCTCCCCGGCCCGCGCCTGGAAGTTCTGGACGTTTGTGGCGTAGTTGTCCAGCTCGTACGAGCCCGGAGTCCAGGCCGGAAGCGAAAGGACCACCGGATCGGGGCCGGAAGTCCGAAACGACATCTCGACACCGATCTGGCTGAACGGGGAGGTAGCCCGATCGAACGTGACTTCGTACACCACATCCGTAATGCTCGCCGACTGCACTGCTTGCTGCTGTTGGGCGAGCGCGCTGCCGGCCAGCAACACCAGGGCAGCGGCTATCCAAGCCGACCGTGGTCGGTTCTCCATGAAATCCTCCAGGTGGTGGCTCCTCGAGATCCGTACGACTGTGAGGAACCGAGGGGTTTCGATCTCATAGGTTGGACACGGCATTACAGGGAAGGGATGGCCGGCTGGCTCGCGTATTCCCGTCACGTCCGCTACGGGCTACAGTTCGGGTCATGAATTCTCGCCGTCTGTGGCGCGGCTTTGCCTGTCTTCTGGTCCTGGTGTTGCTGGTCGGGCCGGTCGCAGCCCAAGCGCCCGCTGAACCATATGAGCTGGACGGCTCCACGCTGACCGTGTTCCTGGTCACGATGGGGCCCGGCCAGGCTGTATGGGAGCGATTCTCACACAACGCCATCTGGGTGCGCGACACCGTCTCAGGAATCGACCGTCTCTACAACTATGGCATGTTCTCCTTCCGACAGGAGAACTTCCTGAAGCGCTTCATTCGCGGTGAGATGGACTACTGGATGCAGGGCTTCAATGGCGAAAGGCACCTGCAGCAGTATGTGGCCGTTCCTGCAGCAGTATGTGGCCGTTGATCGCTCTATCTGGCTTCAAGAGCTCAGCCTGACGGCGGAGCAGCGTGCGGAGCTGTATGCCTTCCTGGAGTGGAACGAGCGACCGGAGAATCGCTTCTACCGCTACGACTACTACCTGGACAACTGCTCCACGCGGGTGCGGGATGCCCTCGACCGGGTGCTGGGTGGGCGATTGTACCGGCTCACGGGGAGCGAAGAGACCGGGAAGACGTTTCGGGATCATACCCGCCGGCTCCTGGCGCCGGACCTCGCAGCCTACGTGGGCACTCTCTACTCCCTCGGCCAGCCGATTGA
>JBDHIQ010000208.1:0-3982 GCA_039587395.1 Gemmatimonadota bacterium | reverse complement strand
GCGGTGCGCCGCCGCGGAGACGCCGAAGGCCACCAGGCCTACCACCAGAACAGCCGCGACGTAGCCCGCCACGACTTTGCGACGCGGGTACGACTCCTCCGCGAAGAAGCCGACGAGAAGGATCAGGTTGTCCAGGCTCGTCGCAACGAACGCGACGGCCGCAGCGCCTGTGGCGGCGGCTAGCTCCAGCATGGCGGGACTATCGCTCCGATTTGGGAGCAGCGCCACTGTGGTGCCTTAGAGCCGAGGCGTATCTGACCCTCGCGTGTACCTGAGCGGGCCGTTCCCACCCCTCCGGATAGGCGCGCCCCACCCCGGCGGGGGGTGAGTCCCAGCGTGCTCCACCGGAGGGGACAAGTTGTCCCCGTGCACCCTACAAAAGGTCGCCTCTCGTCCGTCGCGCCTATCACGTTATCGCCTGTCAAGTAACAAGTTACCGTGCCCATATACGGCTGGAGTAGTTGGGCCCGGTCGAGGCGCATTTCATGCCCGTCCGTCTCCCGTCGTCGTTGCCTTCGGCTACCCGGGCGCACCGGCGACCTGGATAGACGAAAGCACTTCTAACGATAGTGGGGCGGGTGAATGGGCAAGACATTCGTGGGCGCTGTCGTGGTCGCGCTCGGGTTCGTCCTGAGCACCACGAACGGGGTCGCGCAGTTCAAGATCACGTCCGGTGACGCCGAGATCACGTTCGGCGGTCAGCTCACCGTGCAGGCCAACGCTACCTCCTGCACCGAGTTTCCGTTCGAGGAGAACTCGGTCTGCGACAGCCAGGTCCCGACCTTCGACTGGTTCATGCGCAAGGTCCGGCCCCTGATAGACGTCAAGTTCGGAAACTGGCTCGAAGGGCGATTCCAGCCGGACTTCGCCTTCGTCGACGTGTTCGTGCTCAGAGATGCCTGGGTCCGGTTCACGATGGACGAAGCGGCGCGGCTCACGGTCGGGCACATCAAGCGGCCGTACGAC
Source organism: Gemmatimonadota bacterium (assembly GCA_039587395.1). GTDB lineage: Bacteria > Gemmatimonadota > Gemmatimonadetes > Palauibacterales > Palauibacteraceae > JBDHIQ01. The sequence continues at coordinate 3,016 of JBDHIQ010000208.1, read as the reverse complement.
GGCTTCAATCTCATGAGCTCTGCGCGCAACCTGACCATCGAGAACGCCATCATTATCCCGGGCGCGCGAGACCTGAACCTCGGTGAGCTCAGCCTGTTCAACCTGGCGCTGTGGGACACGGGCCTCATGCTGGATGGCCAGTTCGGCGATGGCCTGTTTCGCTACTGGCTCGGGACGTTCAACGGCCAGTCCCCCGTGGATCAGCGCGACATCAACACGAACAAGCAGTTCATGGGTCGAGCGCAGTTCCACGTGGAGCCGGGCGGGATCCCGATCGACATCGCGGGCGCCGCCGCCCGTACCGATCTCGCTTACGTGAAGGACAGCGGCGAGCTGGCCGGGAAGTATTACTCGGCCTACGAGCTCTGGGTAGACCTCGGCGAGTTCGCCCGCGGGCCCCGGCTCATGACCAACTTCCTGTTCGGTGAGAACCCGACGGAGAACCGGGAAGGGGAATATGTGGACATCGAAGGCGGCGAGAGCTTCGCGAAGTTCAACGAGTGGCATGCGATCGCGGCCTGGAAGTTCCAGATCCACAACGTGAGCTGGCTGGAGGCGTTCGAGCCGGTGTTCCGCGCCAAGCTCGTGGACCCGAACACCGCCGTGGAGCAGGACGGTGGCTGGGCGTTCACGCCCGGCTTCCAGCTGTTCTTCCGTGGCCTCAACAAGCTGCAGGTGAACTGGGACTTCGTGACATTCCAGGATGGAACCCTGCGATCCGAGAACTCATTCAAGACGGCGTTTCAGCTGCACTTCTAGCGAGACGCGCCCGGAGCCGCGCTCCCGTCTTGCCCCACCGGCCGGGGGACGTTCATTTCGCCTGCCGGGGGCCCCGTCAGCGGGGTCTCCGGTAAAGGTCCGACCGAGTTCCCCGATCGTGTGATAAGGCGCCGCACATGTCTTTGCTCTCGAACATCCGGGCGATCCTGACCCTCGGAAGAGGCGTCGTCAAAGGCGTCACCAGGCTGTCGGCCGGCGAGGACCCCATCGCCATGTTCGAGGGCTGGTTCGATGACGCAAAACGATCGGGGATCCTGCTTCCCGAACGCGTGTGCCTGGCGACGGCCACGGCAGACGGGGCGCCGTCCGCCCGCATGATGCTGCTCAAGGGCGTCGACGAGCGCGGTTTCGTGTTCTTCACGAACTACGGGAGCCGCAAGGGCGATGAGCTGACGGAGAATCCGCAGGCTGCCCTGGTATTCCACTGGCCGATTCTCGAGCGACAGGTCCGGGTGGAAGGTCCGGTCGCGAAGATCACGGCCGAAGAGTCCGACGCCTACTTCCAGAGCCGGGCCAGGGGCAGCCGGATCGGGGCCTGGGCCTCCCGGCAGAGCCGGCCGCTGGAAGGCCGCGAGGAGCTGGAACGAGGCTTTGCGGAGATTGCTGCGCGATACCGCGGGTCGGAGGTGCCGCTACCCGACTTCTGGGGAGGGTACCGCGTGGCGCCCGAACGCATCGAGTTCTGGCAGGGGCGCATCAACCGGCTGCACGACCGCCTGCGCTACGAGCGCACGGAGACGGGCTGGGCGGTGGTTCGGCTCTACCCGTAGCGAGCGAGCCGCCGGCGAGGAGCTGCAGGCCCGCCCTCCGGTCAGCCCGCCTCTCCCCCGCCGACCCCCAGAAACGCCTCGATGTCGGCCCGCTCCGCCTCCGTCATCGGCGTGACGCCCATCACCCCGAAGTAGCTGTCCATGCGGATGAGCAACGTTCGCCACTCCTCGGGCGTGTGCGCCGACGGGGAAGGGGTTTCGTGGCACTGGGAGCAGCTCTGGACGTACTGGGCCGCTCCGGGGCCCTCGACTTCGGATGGATCGGCCACCGGGAGCGCGTGCCGGGTGACGTAGGCCAGCAGGCTGTCCTGGTCTTCCGCGGAAGGAATGATGGAGGAGCCCATTCCGGACATGGCAAACTCGCTTCCCGCCAGTTCCGTCGTGAGCGGACCGCCCATCCGGCTGCTGAGCGTCTGGGCCCTCGTGTACATGCGCCGGAGAAGGGTGCCCCACTCCTCGGCACTGTGCATCTGGGGGGCCGACATCCAGTGACATTGCAGACAGTAAGCCTGCATGAGACCCGCACTGCGGGAGTCGGGCTCCGGAAGGTTCTCGCGATCGAAGCCCGGCGGCGGCAGCCCCGGACCCACCGAGCTGATGAGCCGCCACCTCTGGCTGCGCGTCAGAACTGCGGCCGGCGCACCGCCGAGCTCCACGAGTACGCTGTCAATGAGTTCCGCGGAGACCACAGGGGCCGACTCCTGAACGCAGCCGGTCAGGCCGACGGTGGCCGCCGTGACCGCGATGGCCGCCAGTATCTTCAGTTTTCGCATCGAATTCGACGGTCCGGTACGGTGTGAGTGGATACGCTTCCGGTCACGCAGAGTATAGGATCCCGGAGCGGCCGTGTCAGCACCCCGTCGGCCTCACTCATCTGGTGCGCCGCGAGACCCTCCCGCCGCTCCATCGCCGGGCGTAGCTTTCCCTGCCGAGGCAGCCGTGTCCTTTTGCCGACCGCTCAACCCTTCGCGAGGATCGTTTCATGCGACAGATACGGAATTTCCGGACGCCCGCTCTCTCCATCACCGCCGCGCTGCTCCTGCTCAGTAGCCAGTCGTGCGCGCCGCCGGAGAGCTCGACCGCCCTCTCCTTCGAGGTGACGGCAGCAGCCGACGTCGCCGACACACCGCTGGACGGTCGCATCGTTCTCATCCTCGCGGCCAGTGAGACCCCCGAGCCCCGCTTCCAGGTGAGCTCCGGGATGGGCGCGGCCCAGATCTTCGGCATCGATGTGAACGGCCTCGCACCGGGCGCGGCGGCCGTGATCGACGGCGCGGTGTTCGGGTTCCCCAACCCCGACCTGGCCCACGTGCCAGCCGGCGAGTACTGGGTGCAGGCTGTGCTCCACAAGTACGAGACGTTCAACCTGTCCACCGGACACACGGTCAAGTTGCCGATGGACCAGGGCGAGGGGCAGCACTGGAACCGGTCGCCCGGAAACCTCTATTCGACTCCGGTACTGCTGA
>JBDHIQ010000207.1:0-7212 GCA_039587395.1 Gemmatimonadota bacterium | reverse complement strand
GCTCCTGGTCGAGAACGTGCTACTCTCGGGCCTGGCCGGACTCATTGCTTTGCTGCTCGCGAACCCTCTGAGCGCGCGACTCGGGTCGTACTTTGCCAGGCCCAGCGTGTGGGGAGCCAACGTAGCACGAGAAGTATCCGTGGATCTCAGGGTGGTGCTGGTTGCCGTTGTGGCCTCCGTACTCATCGGGGTGCTCGCCGGCGCTCTCCCGGCGCTCCGGGCCGCACGGCCGAACCTGCTGGGCACCCTCAAGACGGATGACGACCTGTCGGCCGGCGGGCCCCGCAGGATTGCGAGCTGGAGGCTACCCGGCGCTCGTGACCTGCTTGTATCGACCCAGGTGGCGCTCTCGGTCGTGCTCCTGGTACTGGCCGGTCTGGTGCTCCGGACGCTGAACTCCGCACAGCAGGTGGACCCGGGCTTTTCGTACGACCGGCTGATGGCCAGCTACATCTCGACCAGCAGCACGAGTGTGGAGCCGGAAGAGCGCGACCTCTACTTCCGAGAGCTCGCCGCGCGACTGAGCGACGAGCCATGGGTCCGGGCGGCTACTATCTCCGACTACGCCCCCCTGTCCGGCCACAGGTCGGCCCAGCTCAGGCTGGAGGGTCAGTCCGAGCCGGTGTCGCTGGTCTACTCGAAGGTCATCCCCGGCTTCTTTCAGATCCTGGGCATCGACGTGCTGGGCGGCCGCCGTTTTTCGGCCGCCGACACCGTCGGCGCCCCGGAAGTGGCTATCGTCAACCAGGCTGTCGTGCGGCGGTACTTTGCAGGAGAGGATCCGGTGGGCCGTCGGGTGTGGTGGCCCGGCCCAGAAGGTGCCGAAGACCGCGTCTTCGAGATCGTCGGGGTGGTTCGGGATGCGAAGGTGATGGATTTCCTGGCCGAGCCGGAGCCCGTGGTCTACTTCCCCAATCCGCAGCACTCGTACGCATCGGGCAGCGCGTTGCTTGTCTCTACTACCGGGCCCCCGGCCACCGCCGTGCCGCAACTGTACCGCTGGTTGCGGGAGTACGAGCCGCACATAGCCATCGTGAACGTCCTGCCCTACAGCGAGGTCGTGCGGGGATTTCTCTACACCCAGCGCATGAATGCGGAGATGTTCTCGGCCCTGGCGTTCCTGGGATTGGTCCTGGCTGCCGTAGGCATCTTCAGCGTTCTCAGCCTCACCGTGAGTCGCCGGACACGAGAGATCGGGATTCGCATGGCGATGGGAGCCCGGCGCGGCCGCATTGCACGCATGGTAGTGGGCCGTGCGTTGGGCATGGTGGGGCTGGGCCTGGTTGTGGGCCTGTCCGCTTCGTTCGCCGTGAGCGGGCTGGTGCGCAGCCTGCTGCGCGGAGTCGAGCCCACCGACCCGCTCTCCATCGCGGCCGGGGTCGCCGTGCTGCTGGCAGCCGCGTCGCTGGCCGCTTACCTGCCAGCGCTTCGTGCCACGACCGTGGAGCCGGTCACGGCGCTGCGCTGCGAGTAGTCTACCGAACCTCCTGCGGCCGCCGCAGGGAGTCATACGCGAACAGCAGAGCCGGAAGGACCAGGAGCGTACAGGCCAGTACGCACAGCATGCCCAGCGTCAGTAGTTGCCCCATCGTCGAGAGTCCACGGTGCGTGGAGATGGCCAGATTCCCGAATGACAGCGTCGTGGTCAGGGTGGCAAACAGCACGGCCCGAGAGGTGCTGGTGTGCATCAGGTCTCCGTCGGCGGGCGGCGCGGTGCGCGCCCGGTGGACCATGTGAATTCCGTTGTCCACTCCTACACCAAGGAGCAGGGGAAGCGCGATCACATTCGCGAAGTTGAACGACAGCCCGATCAGGTAGGCAATCGCGCCCGTCAGCGCCCCCGCAAGAAACAGCGGGATGAGCACGACGGTCACGTCCACCGGTCGGCGTAGCAGCAGCAGGAGCAGCAGGGCCGTTGCCCCCAGGGCCCCCAGGAGCGCGGACTGGAACGAGCGCACCGTGACGCCGGCTGACTCCATGTCGTTGACGGGCGTCCCGGTGGCGTCCGCGGCCACGCTGCGCACCGCCTCGACAAACCGGTGCTGCCGGTCCGACGTATCGATCCGACCGGCCGGGATGACCTCTACCCGGCGTTCGCCGGAGGGGCCTATCCAGCGTTCCCTCAAGTCGGCCGGCAGGTCAGACTCCGTGAACTCTCTCGCGCTCAGACCTGTTCGCAGCTGGCCAAGTCGAGCCGGCAGCGACCCGACCAGGCCCGCTTCCAGAGTTTGCAGCTGCCCTGCTCGGCCCGAGGGAGGCCACTCCTCCAGGGCTCGTTCCCAGCGACGCATGAGCACCCGAAGGTCGCGAGCCGCCCTGGCCGTCTCGCTCCCTGTCCGCCACTGGAACTCCTTCGTCGTGGAGGCTACGCGGCGGACAGCGGCGAGGCCCGCATCAAGATCCGGCGGCGAAGCAGCCGCTTCCGGTGGTGGCCCCAGGGCAGAGTCAATGGCGGCAAACAGGGCCAGCTTCTCCGGCTGCCTCCCGGGGACGAAGTCGGCCAGCGTGATGGCTGCTCGGACTTCCTCTAACTCGGCCAACCGATCTGCGGCCTGGACGGCTTCCGCGTGCCCGGGACGTACGACGGAAACCGTGAGAAGCGAAACAGTCGTATCCGCCAACAGGCTCCGGTATGTCTGCAGCGATGGAGAGGACGGGTCACTGAGACTCAGATGATCGGGGTCGAACCGGACCCTGGGCAGCAGGGCCACGCTGATCACGAAAGCGAATCCCGCGGCCGCGAGCACGCCGTGGCGGTGACGGGCCAGCCAGCTGCGGGCGCCGCGCACGTCCATGGGTCTGACTCCCGCGGCCGGGGCTCGCGGCAGCACGGTCAGGAACGCGGGCAGGAGCGTGAGAGTGACGAACAGGCTGATGAACATGCCGGTACCGGAAATCAGGCCCAGCTCGCCCAGACCGACGAAATCGGTCGGGATGAAGGCGTAGAAACAGGCGGCTGTGGTAACGGCGCTCAGCACCAGAGAGCGCCCCACTCTCTCCGAAGTGCGACGCAGCGCTTCTCCGTGCTCTACGCCCTCCGCTCGTATCTCCCGGTAGCCCAGGCAGAGGTGAATCGCGTAGTCAATCCCGAGCCCGATGTAGAGAATGCTGAACGCGATGGAGATCATGTTGAGATCGCCCACCGCCACTGCGGCAAATGCCGCCGTGCCGCACAGACCGGCCAGTAGCGTGAGAAGAGATGCGGCAATCAAGGGTAGGGACCCAAGCCCGATGTACAGCGTCACGCCCACGGCCAGCAGTGCCAGGCCGCCGGCGGTCAGCGTGCTTGTCAGCGCGCTCGTGAACGCATCGGACTCTATGACCAGCGATCCCGTGGCCCGCACGCGCACAGCGCCGCGGGTATCACGCGGAAGCTCTGCCACAATGCTCTCGACGCGGGCCAGCGTCGTCCGGGCGGGTCCAAGCTCGCTGAACTCGAGCCTGGGACGCACGGTGATGAACTGGCGGCGATCGGCATGGGTCGCACGACGACCCTGGAACAGCTCCCACCAGGAAACCCTGAATCCCGTCCCTTCCAGCTGGGCATGGAATACCCCGGCGGCTACCTGCAGCATGGTGCGTAGCTCGGTCTCGCTCTCAGCGGCGGCTTCTTGCATGGCACCGTCCAGCGCGCTCATGAGTCCGACCAGCGTGGGGTCACGCTCCAGATCTCGAATCCAGCGCGAGAACCGGGAGACACTGGCAGAAAGGTCCTGGAGCCGTTCCTCCTCCAGGTAGAGCAGGCCGTTTCGATCGAAGAACTCCCCGCCACCGGGCACATAGACCGAGCGTACCAGTGAATCAGGATCTCGTCCTTGAAGAGCGAGAACTTCTGTTCAAAGGCCAGGTAGTCGCGGCGCCATGGGAGATCGTCCGACATCATGCCGTCGGTCTCCGTGTTGATGCCCAGGTGCGTGAAGACGTAGTAGGACAGAAGCACAACGACGGGAATGGTGGTCAGGACCACCGCCCTGGCGTTCCGCACCACGCGATCCGCCCACCAGGCCAGCACGCGGCGTCAATCCTCTCGGGTCGGGCGAGTCTCCAGCTTCGCCCCCCAGTCGACCCGGTACGTGTGGCCCCGCCAGTCCAGCTCGGGCCGGACGAGCATCGAGACGCCTACCGGGACGAGCAGCAACCACGGCATCCACGCCATCCACGCAAAGCGCAGCGGAACCGGCGCCCCCCCGAACAGACGGTGAAGCCGCAGATGGTGCACGCCCTCCAGGATCATTAGCAGGACAGGAGGCGCCACCGCCCACAGCGGTCCGAGCACGAGGGCCGCGATCGCGAGGCCGAGCGCCGCGTAGAAGCTCAGGCAGCGAACCACGAACGGCCGCACGAAGCTGGCAGGAATACCGCCGCGCCCGAAGAACAGCCAGCGCCTCCACAGACGGAAAAAGGCACCGAATTCCATCCCGTAGTGGATGATGGGCAGGGCGTGAGTCCCCATCACGTTCCGGTAGCCGGCCGCCACTACCTGCGCGCCCAGGTACATGTCATCTACCAGTTGCCCGTCGGCGCACTCCACGCCCCCGATCGCCCGCAACGCCTCGCGCCGAAACACCATGAACTGGCCCATCAGGAACGGCAGGTCTCGAGCAGCCCCGAGATTGACGTCCATGTTCGCGACCAGGAACGCGCTGAGAATGATGTTGTGACCCACGTCGGCCGGGGTGCGAGGAGGACTTGGCGTGGTGACCGGAGCGAAGGAAGCGCCGGCCTGAGGGTCGGCTGCCAGGTGCTCGATCAGGTTCCTTAGCACCTCCCGATCCGGGCGACTGTCCGAGTCCGTAAACGCCACATACTCGCTGCCGGCCTCGGCCGTACCCGCGATCATGTTGTGGATCTTTCCGGTCCGGCCCGGCGGCGGCTTTCCGGACAGGATCACGCGTGCCGGATCCCGCGCATCCGAGCGCTCATGCTCCCGAACCGCCGCGTGCGCGGCTGGATACCCGGGATCCTGCTCATCTTCGAACACGAAGAGGGTCTCGAGTGGGCCGGGATAACGCATGTCAAGCGCGGCCCGAAGGTTCTCCTCCTGCTCCACGTCCCTCCCCTTGACGGGGCGGATCACGGTTACGGACGGATAGCTGGGCAGTCGCGGGGGACCTTCCGCCAGGCGTCGCAGGAGCGCGCGGACGGCGCGCCGGTGGGCAAACACCAACTGCGCCGCGAATGCGGCGGAGACGACCGTCACCGTGGCGGCGAACCAGGTCATGACCGGGACACCCGGCACCCTCCCCGCGTACTCGCTATGGCCTGAACTCCTCCAGGAACGAGGCGTCCACCCAGTAGATGGTAGAGCTGCCGTTGGGCGCGCGACCGTGCAGGGACGCCAGGTACTCGTGGGTCAGCATCGGAGGGACGGTGGACCCGTCCGGGCCGCGACTGGACATGAAGAACAGAAACCTGCCATCCGGTGAAACGTAGGCGGAGTGCTCCCCGCCCCGACTCGTGTTGATCCGTGGGCCCAGATTGAACGGCCCCGTCCAGGTGTCGTCCTCACTGCGAAACACGATGTAGTAGTCGGTGGAACCAAGGCTGTCGTCGCGACCGAACACCGGCACGATCACGTAGCTCTCGTCCGGAGCCACGAAAGCGTTGAACTGGGAGCCCGTAGAATTGACCTCGGGGCCGAGCCTCTCGGGCTCCTGATACGCGCCGTCCACCCACCTGGAGCGGAATATGTAGCTCTCGCCGCTCGCGAGCTGCCGGGTGAAGTACATCGTGCCATCGCGGGTCAGGGACGGATAGAACTCCGCCTCTTCCGTGTTGATCGGCGGACCGATGTTGTAGGGTTCGCCCCACCCGTCCTCGACGCGATCCATCGCCCAGATGTCCTGGTTGGCCCAGGTTCCCCGCTCGCTGTCCGCCAGTTCACTCCCATCGGGTGGGCGATCCGAGAGGAAGAAGAGGCGCTGGCCGTCCGCTGAGATGGTGGGCTCCAGCTCCATGTAGCGAGGATCGGCGGCGAACGGAGCGATTTCAGGCCGGGTCCACTGCCCGTTCACCAGCCGTGTCTGCAGGATGACGTTGAATCCGCCGACCACGAGACCGAAATACATCTCGTCCCCGGCCGGAGTCATGGCCACATCTCTTGTATACATCCCGGTCGAGATGATCCCCGGGGCAAACGGCTCGGGTTCGGCTCCGGGCGGCGTCTGGCCAAGGTAGTCGCCAGTGAGACGATCGCGACTCCGCCGAGGCTTGCGGCGGCAACCGCGAGCGAGATGGTGCGGCGGGCGGGTATCCGGCTGTAGAACCTGCCGATTCGCGAAGATGTCATTGCGTATCCTTATTCCTCTGGTCGTCTGGAAGCATGCGGATCCGCCTGGCGCGCCTGGCACGCCAGCGCGGGAACCAGATGATGGCCCCTGTGATCGGAAGCGTGGCGGCCACCAGGCTCACCAGCGCCGCCAGCAGTCGGGTGGGCCACCCGAATACGGATCCCGCGTGGATGGGAAACACCAGCCTGTCGAGTTTCTTCCCGGTCGGCCAATCCGCGAATCGCTCTGTCCTGAGCAGCTCCGAGGTGGCAGCGTCGAAGTACAGCATATCCATAGCCGAAGGGAACGGTGCGTCCGGCAACGACTTGGCCATTCGAATGGGACCGCCCGCGGGGGGCGGCAAGGTCAGCGTCGTTTGGATCGCGCCGGGGATCTCCCGAGCGGCCCGCGCCAGCATTCCATCGAAATCCGGACCGGTCTCATCCGATGCCTCGCCCTCGACCGGCAGCGGACGTGCGGCCGGCACCGGCTGCCCTTCCTGCGAGACGGCCACCGGCCTGTCTCCGTAGACCAGCCGCTCGGCGATGGTGCGCAGAATGGGCATGCCGAGGATGATCCCGGTCAGGCATACCAGCAACAGGTACAGCGACGCGTAGAAGCCCAACACGTTGTGAAGGTCGTAGTTCGCTTTCTTCCAACCCTTGCGAAGCCGGAGAAGCAGTCCCCTTCGTAGCAGGCGCTTCAACCCGGGCCACCACACCACCAACCCGAGGCCGATCAGCAGGACCAGGGCGATGGTGGAGATGGTCACCAGTTTGCGCCCCCCTTCTCCGGCCAACAACGACCGGTGGAGGGACTCCGTCCGGCCCAGCAGCGTGCGCGAGTAAACACGCTTTCCGAGCACATGGCCCCTGTACGGGTCCACAAAGACCTGGTGGCCGCCCGCGAGCTGCGCCACGTACGAACGTGTTGGATCTGCCCA
>JBDHIQ010000302.1:0-2240 GCA_039587395.1 Gemmatimonadota bacterium | reverse complement strand
ATCCTGATGCACCCCGGCGAGTCTGTTTCCCCTGGCGTGGGGATCGCGCTGGGTGTGGGAGTCTTTCTCTTCGTGGGATCCACCGCGGGCTCGTATTGGCGGGCCACAGGAAAGCTGCTACTCCCCCGTATCCTCATTCTGATCGGGACGCTGGGCGCGCTGGCGGGCACTACCTGGCTGACGCCCATCTGGTCGTTGGTGGCGATATGTGCTGGTCTCGCGACCATCGTCCTCGTAGAACACCTGAGCGTAAATGCCGGTCGACAGGGTCAGGCCACCGACGCCATTTCCGGAACCAGCTCCGCCAGATACTGATGGATCAGCTGCACGGCGATGGTGCCCTCACCAACGGCTGATGCCACGCGCTTCACCGAGCCGTGCCGCACATCTCCCGCTGCAAACACGCCCGGGGCGCTCGTTTCCAGGTGCAACGGTTGGCGATCCAGCGACCAGCCGGCCGGCGGCTGTCCGTTAGCCATGAGGTCTGAGCCAGTCAGGATGTAACCGCTCGCATCCCGTTCGACCGACCCTTCCAGCCATTGCGTGTGCGGCTCTCCACCGATCATGACGAACAGACCGGAGGTAGGAACTCGCTCGGTCTCGCGAGTGGCCCGATTCCTCAGGGTGATCGCCTCCAGGCGCTCCTCTCCCTCACCGTCCACCACCTCACATGCTCGCGGCCAGCGAACCGTTGCGAACCAGCACACAGACCGACGCAGCGTACCGGGCCAGGTGCAGCGCGGCCTGGCCGGCGGAGTTGCCGGCGCCGACCACACACACATGCTGATCTGCCATTCCCCGCGCCTCGCTGCCCGCCGCGCCGTAGAACACGCCGGAACCGATCAGCTTTTCCAGGCTGGGGATGCCTAGCCGGCGCCAGGCGACGCCCGGTGCCAGGATCACGGTGCGCGCGATGACCTCCCGGCCGTCCGCTACGGTGAGAACGTGCTCGCCCCCCGAGCTGCGAAGCCGCACCGCATGCTGCGCGAAGACCATATTGGCCCCGAACAGCCACGCTTGCTCGCACGCCCGGTAGGCAAAGTCCTGCCCGCCGATTCCCCAGGTGAACCCGGGGAAGTTGCGTATCTGGCAGCTGGTCCCTGCCTTCTCCAGGACTATCGTCCGGAGCCCCTCCGAGGCGGCATGAACCGCGGCAGCAAGGCCTGCCGGTCCCGCTCCGACGATCGCGACATCATGCACACCGGATCCGAGCCGAACCCCGCCGCCGAACGCTTCGATGAGGTCCGCATCCGTCGGCTCGACCAGCACCCGTCCATCGTGCCGGACAGCTACCGGAAGCCGCGATCCATCCTGGCCGGCCTCGCGGAGTATCTCACGGCCCGCGGCATGTTCATGCGTGTGAGAAGGTCGCGAATCTCGTACGCGCGGGGGCTTTGTTCCGAGCACACGATCCGGAACATCTTGAACACGGGCTCCTGCAACGAGGCCCAGGCCGAGAGGAACTCGTTGACAGCAGGGTAGAGCCCTTGAAGCGGAAACCACGGCTTCACCAGGTGGTAGTCTATCTGGCCCAGCGTCATGGCGCGGACAATCGGGTTCGCCGTCGTGTAATCGCGTTCCGCGAGCACGATCCGCTTGGCGGATGGATGCAGAGAGTGCGCCTGCACCAGAAACTCGACCCCCGACATCCGGGCCAGCTGCTGATCCGCAATGATGAGGGCGACCGGAGCAGATTGTGCCGCCAACGCTTCCAGGGCAGCCAGGCCCCCGGCCGCGTCCTCCTCGCACTGGATGCGACAGTCGTTTCCGAAGCGCTGGGCGAGGTCGTTCTCCAGCGTTTCCAGCAGGTTCGATTCCTCGACCAGGAGGAAGATGATCGGCTTATCCATGGCCATTTCTTTGCGATTCCGCGATTTCCGCAATCTCTGCGTCGAATGTGTAGGTGTCTCCGCTTGAAATAGCGCGAGAATCAGCCGGATGGGCTCACGCGCCCCCCAGCTGCCGTTGCGTTGTTTGACGGTACACCGTATTGGTGTACCATGTCAGAAGACCCAACGTACCTTACCCTTGCCCTTCAAGACGCCATACACCGGGCGCCTGGAAGCATGCGCGCCCTGGCTCGCGAGGCCGGCGTGCCCCACACGACACTGGTAAGAGTCAGATCTGGTGCGCTCGAAGCTTCGCCGGCCGTTGTTGCTAGGGTGGCTGCAACTCTGGAACAGTGGAGCGAGCTCTGCAAACGGCATGCGTTCCGACTGCAGCAGGAGGTGTATCGAGCT
>JBDHIQ010000206.1:0-7413 GCA_039587395.1 Gemmatimonadota bacterium | reverse complement strand
ATCAGGATGTCCTGCTGGTCATGAACGATGGACAAATCGTGTTGAATCGACTGGACTGGTGATAGAAACGGGAGCCGAATCGCTCCGCTGGCTGGGCGGAGCCGCCTATCTGGCCATTCTACTTCTGCTCGTCCCGTTCGGGGCGCATCGGCTGCGCCTGATCTGGCTGCGGCTGCGCCGGCCACGCCGCAGCGCTCCTGCCGCATGGGACGGACCCCTGCCGGTCGTGACCGTCCAGCTTCCCGTCTACAACGAGGCCAACGTCGTTGCGCGGCTGGTCGATGCTGCCTGCCGGTTGGACTTGGACGACTCGGACGACGAGACCGTGTCCATCGTGCGCGAGCGCGCGGCGCACTGGCGTCGCCACGGTGTGGACGTGCAGCACGTGCGTCGGACCGAAAGGACCGGGTTCAAGGCCGGTGCCCTCCAGAATGGGCTGCGGAGCGCGAGAGGCGAGTTCTTGCTGGTGCTCGATGCGGACTTCGTCCCTCCGCCCGACCTGTTGGCGGAGCTTCTCCCTCCGCTCGCGGACCCGCGGGTGGGGGCCGTGCAGGCGGCGTGGTCTCACCTGAATCCGGACGACAGCTGGCTCACGCGCGCCCAGGCTCTCCTGCTGGATGCGCACTTCGCGATAGAGCATGAATCCCGCTACCGGGCCGGCTTCTTCTTCAATTTCAACGGCTCGGCCGGGCTGTGGCGCCGCCGCTGTCTGGACACGGCCGGAGGCTGGCGACCGGACACGCTCACCGAGGACCTGGACCTGAGCTACCGGGCCCAGCTGGCCGGCTGGCGATTCACCTACCGGGACGAGGTCAGAGTCCCCGCCGAGCTGCCCACCCGGATCGGCGCGCTCGAGCTTCAGCAGGAGCGCTGGGCGCAGGGCGGCATCCAGACCGCGATCAAGCTGCTCCCCGCTATCTGGCGCAGCCGGGTACGCCTGCCGGTCAGGCTGGAAGCCACGGCGCACCTGCTGGGTCACGCGGTCCATCCGCTCACCCTCCTGCTGGGAACGGCCCTGGCCCTGATGGGCTTCCTGGCCCCCACGGGGCGCTTCCTTCCCTGGTGGGTGCACGTGCTGGCGCTGGTCATGGCAACCGTGCCGTTCGTCCTGTTCTACGGACTCGCGGCCCACCTGAGAGATGTTCCTCTGCGCAGGATCCCCGGACGCGTGCTGCAGGCGATGCTGCTGGGCTTGGGACTCGGGATCCCGCTGGCCGGCGCCGTGGCGCGGGGTCTGCTGGGCACGCCTACCCCGTTTCACCGGACGCCGAAGCAGGGCGCAGCTCCGGCCAGCATCTATCAAGCGCGGAGGAGAGCGACGTCGGACACGGTGCGCGGCGTGCTCGGTCTCACCCTGACGGGCGCTGCCGCCAACCTGGTCGTCGCGGGGATGCTACCGGCCGTCCCGTTCACCGGGTTGTTCGCCGCCGGGTATCTCGCGGCTACCCGGGAGACGCTGCGCAGCTAGCGCATCGAAGGCGAGTAACGCCAGGAACGGCACCCAGATCAGCAGGGTCAGCCAGGTGGGTTGTGTCCACACTCCCGTTTCGTGATAGGCATCCCGGCCCCAATACGACAGGAACACCAGGCCGCTGAACAGCAACCATGCCCGGCTTCCGGCCAGGATGGCGAAAGGCAGGATCCAGACTACGTACCACGGGTGCAGGGTCGGGGACACCAGCAGGGCGGCGCCGATAGTCCAGAAGAGGGCGCGCTGCACCGTCCAGCGCCGCAACGCGGCGCAGAGGGCCACGGTCACCACGATCGCCAGCGCCACCTGGCGGGGCTGCACGAGCGATCCGGGCAGCAGGTTTACCAGGTTGGCCAGCAACGCGTACGGCCCGGCGTTGAACTCCCACGACTCCGCGTACGCTTGCAGTCCCGCAAACAGGCCGGCGCCTGCGTCGGCATACGGGATGTAGAGCAAAATCGGCACGCTCACGGCGGCAAGCAGGGCCGGGACCCCGTGGCGCCGGTAAAGCGCCGGGAACACGGCCGCTGGTGCGAACTTCACGCCCGCGCCCAGACCCAGAAGCATTCCGCCCACCGCGCCTCGTTGCCAACCCGCCCTGTCTCGCTGCCGGCCGGCTGTCTCTCCGCGCCGTCCAGCCACGCTGCCGAGCAGGACGAGTGCTGCCAGCATGGGCAGCAGACCCAGCGGTTCCAGGTGGCCGCTCCAGGCTATTTCCAGAATCAGCAACGGCGACCACAGATACAACAGGAGGGCAAGCCGACTCCGCGCACCCGCCAGCCGGCAGAGAACGGCCGCGACGACAAGATCCAGCACTATCCAGGCGGCCTTGAACAGCCCGATAGCCGGGGCGATCCAGGCCAGCAGCCGGAACGTCATCTGCGCGGCCGGCGGATAGATGGTAGGCACCGTGGGATGGTTGATCAGGCCGTGCCAGGCCGTGCGCAGAGGTTCGAGTGCCGGATCCGACGGCGCGTGCAGAAACGGATTGACGCCCTGTGTCTGCACCCACCCATCCCAGAGGTATCGGTAGATGTCGTCGGAGTAGTAGGGTAGGAGGGGCAGCATGAGCAGACGCATGGCGATGCCGATGGTCCACACGGCAGCCTGGCCGGCCGGCTGCTGCGAGTGCACGCGGGCGGCGATGGCGTAGACCGCAAACGCCGACGCCCACACGGCCATGGCCGGGAAGGGCGTCGCGCGGAGACCGGGCACGCGGCTCAGCCCGAGCAGCAGGACCAGCTCCAGCAGCCCGAGAAGGATCACGGGCCATCGCACGCCGAACGACGATGGCGAGACTTGAACCGTTGAGGTACGCTGGATGTCCGACATCAGCCGCTCGCCCGGCCCGCTACGCGCCGCGGTTCTGATCCCGGCGCGGAACGAGGAGGAGGCGCTGCCCGGGCTCCTCGCCGCGCTGGCCGCCTCGAATGTCGAGGGGCTCGAGACCGTCGTGGTGGTGGACAACGGATCGACCGACGGAACCGCGAGCGCGGCACACGCCGCAGGCGCACTGGTGGTTGGTGAGCCGCGGCCGGGCTACGGCCAGGCGTGCCAGCGGGGGCTGGCCGCCCTGGCCGCGCTGGACCGGCCACCGGATGTCCTGGCGTTCCTGGATGCCGATGACTACCAGGCGCCGGGACAGCTGGGAGAACTGCTGCATCCCATCCAGGCGGGTCTCGCGGACATGGTCGTGGGGGTGAGAACGGCCCCGGCAGGGCATGGTGTGCGCTGGCACGCCGCGCTCGGGAACCGGCTGGTCCTCACCGTGCTGCGCGTACTTTACGGCGACACGACCCGGGACATGGGGCCCTTCCGGGCCATTCGCTGGGAATGCTTGCAGGATCTCCGGCTGGATGATCCCAACTACGGCTGGTACGTGCAGATGCAGGTCAGGGCGTTGCGACGCGGCTGGAAGGTGACGTCGGTACCGGTCTCTTTTCAGCGCCGCACGCACGGCCGCTCCAAGGTGTCGGGCTCGCTGACCGGCTCCGTCGCAGCGGGCTGGGTGATGCTTCGCACGTTGTTCCGCGAGGTCCTGCAGGGTACGCGCGGAGGCGCCGAGCGTGACGAGAATCAGTTGCGCGCGGATACCAGCAGCTGACGGAGCATTGCGTGAGGCAACTGAGTAGCCCTGCGGACAACGGCACCCGGCGTGTCCTCCACCAGAACCGGCGCGGTGTCGTATCGTTCGTCGCCGCTACGGAACGACAGCCGTCCGCTGACCAGCTCGCGGGTCACCGTTTCGAATACCACCAGCAGGTTCCACTCCGCTTCCCCGTCGTCGAACAGCCCCACGGCGGTCTCGCGCCCTTCGTCGTCCCAGATCTGGATTTGCGGCCTCAGCTCACGAGTGCCGTTTCCGTTTTGTTTGCCACTCATCGGTCCCGCCTGCCTGTCCACGCCACCCCAGCCACCTAAACGCCCGAACCGTTCCCCGCGGCATCCGCCGGCAGCGATTCCTCCCAGAGGCCCATCAGGTACACGTCGTAGCGCTCCGGATTGGCCCGGTATTCTTCGCTCCAAACCTGGAAGTCGGGGAGGGGAACGCTGTCCCGCAGCTTCTGGGTTACCAGCCGAACCATGGCTTTGAAACCCAGCGAACCGGGGTGGAGGTCGGCGGCGAGAGCCGCTTCTTCCACGAGGTCGTAGATGCGCTCGTCCGAGAGAGAAAGAAACACTTCCGTGAGCTGCGCCGAGCAGAAGTCGACGTACTTCACGGGCTCACTGCGGTCAGGTTCGTCGGATCGCTGGTGGTCCACCGGGTCGACCCCCACTCCCATACCCCTGCTACCCTGCTGCCCGCTGACGGAAAACCGCCAGGATCTGCCGTCTAACGATCTAGCGAACAGGCCTGCGGACGTCAACCGCGAGAAACTGCAGGAAAGAGCCTGGCGGCGCTTCCGAAACGGCTTCTTTGGGCATCTTTCGGGCTACGCGGCGCGGTTGCGCGCCTCGGGATGGGTCCTAGTCGTGGTGAGTGGCCGCATCCGGCTCCGCTCCGGAATCGACTCCGGGGGATAGAGTGCTGTTCAGCTCTTCGAATACGGCGCGGCGGGCGATAGCGTACTGGATGGCCTTCCCGAGAAACTCCGGATTTGACCTTCTGACTTCTTCGACATCATCCGCGACATCGGCGGGCAGAGTGACGGTCAGCTCGACTGAACGGGTGTCCCACATGGACGCAAGTACCTCGTAAAAGCACGAAAAATTGGGTGTACTGCTCGAATTGTAAGCCGGACAGCCGGGGCTCTGCTGCCCGCTTCCGGTCGCCGCTGCAAGTATAGATTAGAGGGCTGCGCACTGGCAAGCCGGGACTTTGCACGATGGCTGGGTATGGCCGTGGTCGCGGGGCCCATAAGCAACTGAAACGTAGCTAGATACGCGACTGTTCAAGGAATGTAGATAACTGCCGACTCGGTGTGGATTGTTTTTTGGATCGGGCAGGATGCGCATGGGGGTGCGGGGCGCCGGGAGGCGCATGAGAAGCGGATTCCACCGCAGTTCGCAGAAGCCGTGATGCCCGCGGAAGTGCGCCCGAATTTTTCAAAAAAGTAAGGTCCGCAACGTAGATCCGGCGCGCCCGCTGACCGACCGTCCGGTGCCTCCGGGACGGCCCTCGTTGTGGCGGGACAGGCAGCGGCTCAGATTGCTCGAACGCTCTTGCCGCGGGCCCGACACCACACACCGCGGAAGTCCCCGCGGAGACCGAATGGAGATGCCATTGAGCGCCCACAGAGGCCGGACACGGTGGATCGGAATCAGTGTCGGCCTGGCGATTCTCATTGCCGGAGCTCTGGTGACGGGACGCTTTCCGCGCTCCGGAGACCACTTCGGGCTGTGGTCGGTGGTGCCACCGCTGGTCGCCCTCGGGCTGGCCTTCGCACTCCGAGAGGTCGTGTCGGCCCTGTTCATCGGAATCGCGGTCGGCGGCGTGATCAGCGGGAAACCGAACATCGTGCAGGAGTTTCTGATCCCCTCCATCGGGTCGCCGGAGTTCGCGTTGATCCTGCTGGTCTACCTGTGGACGCTGGGCGGACTGATAGGCATCTGGACGCGCACGGGCGGAGCATCCCGTTTTGCGGAGTGGGCCGGTCGGCGGGTGGTGGTGGGCCCACGAAGTGCGAAGCTCTTCGCCTGGACCATGGGCCTGGTGTTTCATCAGGGCGGCACGATCAGCACGGTGCTGACGGGCGCTACGGTGCGCCCGGTCTCTGACCGGCACAAGGTGTCACACGAGGAGCTGAGCTTCATTGTAGATGTGACGGGTTCTCCCGCCGCGAGCCTGATCCCGTTCAACGTGTGGCCCATCTTCGTGGGCGGACTTGTCGCCGGCAGCATCCCGTTGTTGGCCACACAACAGGATGCCGTTGCGTTCTTCTTCCGGTCGGTGCCGTTCAACTTCTACGCGCTCTTCGCGCTTCTCTTCACTCTGTTGTTCGCGCTGGACCGCCTGCCGTGGATCCCCGGTCGAAACATGCTCCAGGCCAAAGCCAGGGCGCGGGAGCAGGCGCTGCTCGACAGACCCGGAGCCGAGCCACTGGCCGCTGAAGAGTTGAACAGGCTCCAGATACCGGAGGGATACCGTCCGGGACTGATCGATTTTGTGGCGCCCATCGGGACCCTGCTCGGCGTGGCCATCGTGCCGTTCGTGGTCACGTTCTTCTTCCTCGGGCAACGGGAGTCGCCCCTGCTGCCCATCGCGGAAGCGTTCGTCCTGGCCTTGCTGGTCGCCATGGGGGTGGCGCTGGCGAAAGGCATGAAGCTGCAGGACGTGATAGACGGATTTGTGTCCGGCTGTAAGGGTGTCACGATCGGCGCCCTGGTGCTTGCGCTTGCCGTGACGCTGAAGTCAGTGGCCGACGCCGTGGGGACGGCGCCGTTCATAGTGCAGACGTTCGGTAGCTGGGTCTCGCCGGTGCTGCTCCCCGCTGCCCTCCTCGGGCTTACCATGCTGGTCGCGTTCGCGACCGGCACCTCGTGGGGCAGCTACGCCGTCATCTTCCCGGTGGCGTTGCCACTGGCCTGGGCAGTGCACCCCGATCCCACGTACCTGGCGCTCTGTTTCGGTGCGGTCACGGGGGGCGCCGTGTTCGGAGACCAGTGCTCGCCCATCTCGGACACGACCATTCTCTCTTCGCTGTCCACCGGCTGTGACCTGATGGATCACGTGGTTACCCAGTTGCCGATGGCCCTGGCGGCCGCCGGGCTCTCGGCCGTGCTCTACACCGTGGTGGCTGCGTTCGTGATGTGACGCAGGCTATTCTGCGGCCAGCCTGAGCTTCCTGCCGAATACGCGCTCGAACATCCTGCCCTTCTTCTTGAGCGCCCATTGCTCGAGCAGGAAGTTGCCCGCCGTTTCCGGCGCCAGGACGACGGTTTCATCGTCGACGAGCGCAGACACCCGCGTCACCTTCTGCAGGTGCTCCCGGTCCAGGGCGTCCGCGACCCGCAGGATGGCCGCCAGTCTGGACACTCGCGTGCGTTCGGCCTTGCCAAGGGCGGCATAGATCTCGTGGCTCTCCTTGGGCTCGGCGCGCCGGTGGTACCTGGCCACAGCGGCGACCAGTGGAATCGTGTTCGGCGCCACTCCCGGCAGCTCGGAGTGCTGGATGAGATACAGGGAGTGCTTGTGATGTTTGTGGAACGAGATGTACTGCCCGACGTCGTGCAGAAGGCTGGACGCTATCAGAATCGTCCGGTCCCGCGCATCCAGTCCGTGTAGATCCTGCAGTTGATCAAACAGCGACCTGGCCAGCTCCGCCACGTGCCGAGCGTGGTTCTCGTCGAACAGATAGCGCCGTCCCAGCGACACGGCGCCGTCGTATACGGCTCGTTCACGAGCGTCTCCATACCCGGACGCGCCAACGACTTCCTGCGCCAGATCCAGCAGCACACCTTCCTTGACGCCGATTCCCGGGACCAGAATCCGCTCCGCCGCC
>JBDHIQ010000205.1:0-6011 GCA_039587395.1 Gemmatimonadota bacterium | reverse complement strand
CGTGCGCGCTGCTGGGGAACCCGTTCTCGGGGCTGTACTTCCCTGAGAAGGTGCTAGAACCTGGTGCTCTGGCCTGGCACTACGGTGCGGGCACGAGGGTCGCGTTGTATTTCGCGCTCGGCCTGCTGTTCGCTTTGCTGAGTCAGTACTGGCTGCGAAAGGCGGAGTCGGGGGAACGGCGCTACGCGGTGTGAGGAGCGCAGTTTAGCTGCGCCCCGACTTGCCGGCTACTACTGCTCCTCCGCCAGCGCGTTCAGCCGGGACGCCGTAGTTCCGATTGTAATGGGTTCGGAACGACTCGGTGCGGAAGAGTGTCCAGAGGACGCGCACGTGACGGCCGGCTGAGCCCGCGGCCGGAGGTGACGCTATGTTGCCGTGTATGTCCGCCCAGAACCCCCTCGACGTCCTCCGTGACGTCTTCGGTTACGACGAGTTTCGACCCGGCCAGCTCCAGATCATCGAGTCCGTGCTGGCCGGGCACGATTGCATCGGCGTCATGCCTACGGGGGCAGGCAAGTCGATCACCTTCCAGATCCCCGCGCGCATCCTGCCCGGCACCGTCCTCGTCCTCTCCCCCCTGATCAGCCTCATGAAGGACCAGGTCGACGCGCTGCAAGGGGTGGGATTCCGTGCGACCGCGATCAACTCATCGCTCGACCCCGAGGAGCGACGGCGACGGATCGACGACCTCGAGCGCGGGGCGTTCGAACTCGTGTATCTGGCTCCGGAGGCTCTCAACGAGCGGATGCGCGGGACGCTCCGTCAGGCTCCGCTCTCGCTCCTGGTAGTCGACGAAGCCCACTGCATCTCGCAGTGGGGGCACGACTTCCGCCCTTCGTACCGCCGCTTGCGGGGCCTGCGCGACGAGATCGGGCAGGTGCCGGTACTCGCGCTCACCGCGACCGCGACGCGCAAGGTCGCGCTCGACATCCTTCGTCAACTCGGGATGCAGAAGCCCGAGGGCTACAAGGGCTCCTTCTTCCGGCCCAACCTGGAGCTCCACTGCCGTAAGAAAGGAGAGGGAAACACGCGCCGCGAGATCCTGGGGCTCGTCCGCCGGCACCCGGGGGAGAGCGGGATCGTCTACTGCCTCTCTCGGAAGTCCGTCGAACAGATGGCGGATTTCCTCCGCCGCGAAGGGGTGAAGGCAGTCCCCTACCACGCAGGTCTCGAGGACGAGGAGCGAGCCGAGTACCAGGACGCCTTCGCCCGGGATGACGTCGACGTGGTGGTGGCCACGATCGCCTTCGGCATGGGGATCGACAAGTCGAACGTGCGTTTCGTCATTCACCGCGACATGCCATCGGACATCGAGTCGTGGTACCAGGAGATCGGTCGTGCGGGCCGCGACGGGCTGCCCAGCGAGTGTGCGCTCTTCTATTCCTGGGCCGACGTGAAGGTGCGAGAGCGCTTCCTGGACGAGATCGAGGACCCGGAGCTGCGGGCGATCAAGCGGCAGGCCGCGATCGACCTCTTTCAGCTCGCGGACCGAGGCGGCTGCCGGCATCAGGCGCTGCTGGCCCATTTCGGCGAACCGATCGAGCCGTGTGGAACCTCGTGCGACGCCTGCACCGGGGAGGGGGTGGTCCAGAAGCTCGGCGATCTCCCCGTCCTCACGAGACGCCAACGTCGGGCCACCAAGGGTCGAGCGACGACGGCCGGCGCGGGCGGGCCGGAGCGCTCACCGTCCGAACCCACGTTCCAAAAGCTTCGGGCGCTCCGAAAGCGCCTCGCGGACGAGCGGGGCGTGCCGGCCTACCTCGTCTTCAGTGATCAAGTCTTGTGGGACCTCATCGATCTGCAGCCGACGAGCACCCGGGAGATGCTGAATGTTTCGGGGATCGGGCCGGCCAAGCTCGAGCAGTACGGCGACGTCTTTCTGGCTGCGCTCCGATCCGAGGCCTAGTCGAACCTCCCGGTCGGGTCCTCGCTCGTACGGGAACCTCTCCGCGGATCCCCCGATCTAACCAGGTGTGGGTCGCGCAGGTACGACGCGGTGTGATCTCGGAGGGATGTGGCCATGCACAAGCTCCTTGTCGCCGTCCTGCTGCCGGTCGCGGGCGTGTTGTTCGGCACCGCTCAGACCGAGCAGGCTCGGCGGCCCACTTTGCCCTCGGAGCCCTACGCATACGCGGACGCGCACTACCAGCTTCCCGTTCACTTCACCGGCGGATTGCGTGGGCCGTTGCGCGGCGCGCGCCCGGCCGACAACACGCCGGCCGACAATCCCATCACAGATGAGGGAGCCACGCTGGGCCGTGTGCTCTTCTACGATGTCCGGCTCTCGGCCGGCAACACCGTGTCCTGCGGAACCTGCCACCGGCAGGAATTCGGCTTCTCCGACCCGGAGCGCTTGAGCGTCGGGATCCACGGCCAGACTACGGACCGACACTCGATGGCACTCGCGAACGCGCGCTACTACCCGTCGGGTCGCTTCTTCTGGGACGAGCGCGCCGCGACGCTGGAGGAGCAGGTGCTGGAACCGGTCCTCAGGACACGCGGCGGCGAGCCACGACGCCTGGGTCTCGGTGAGGCTGACATCGACGCGCTCGTCGCATTCCTCGAGACGCTTACGGACGAGGCTTTTCTCATGGATCCCAGGTTCTCGGACCCTTTCCGGGACTGAGCCCGAGAAGTCTCACGTGTTGGGGGGGCGCCAGGCTCTTAGGCACTGGCGATCCCCAATGCCGTGGCGTTCAGGGACCGCTGGGTGGACGCCGGCATCCTCGCCTCGCTGGTCTGGGTGGTCGCCATCCTGCCTTTTCTGGCCTGGCCGAATCTGCTGGTCAACCTGGTGCTATTGTCGCCCAAGAGTTGCTGCTCCTTCGGAGCTACGAAGAACCCATGTGGCATCTACTTCGCCGAGAGGAGCCCGCAGGAGTCGGCTCGGCGCGTGACACCGACTGACAACGGTGGGCAACGGCTCATTTAGCGGCACACTCTCGCGAGGCTGCGTAACGGCTTGTTGAGCATCAGCTAGCCCGGACCTCATTATAAGCACACGCAGAATGGCGGTCACCGGTAGCATCGGATTGATGACTGGTCGCACCGGATCGTAAGAACTCAAAGGTAGGCTGGCGGAATCTCATGATGCGGATCTTCTTTGTAGTCGCGTTTTCGGTCCTCTATCTGGCGGCCCCGACCGAGGGGCAGGAGCAGGACTTCCGCCAGCTCCGGCTCTCCCTCGACCAGGTAACGGATCCCGACATCGCCCTCTTCCCGGATGACGGGGGCGTACTGTTCACTCTCCTGGGCCACCTCTACCGGATTCCCCCGGAGGGTGGTGAAGCGGAGCCGCTCACCGCCGGTCCGTTCTACCACAAGGAGCCGGCCATCTCTCCCGATGGGAGGAAGATCGCCTTCGTATCCGATCGCGGCGGAGACGGAGACAATCTCTTCGTCCTCGACCTTGGCAGCGGCGAGGTAGTCCGCCTGACCAGCGAGAGTGAAGCGGGTCGGCCGGCCTGGTCACCCGACGGAACGCGCATCGCATACCTGGCCTACGAGAGGCCCCGCCTGATCGAGCCCTGGCTCAGCCACGAACGTCAGCAGGGCCCTGGATCGTGGGTTCGCGTCGTGGATGTCTCGTCCGGCACCATTGTCGGGATCACGACGAGCCCCGAGTCCATCAGGGCCGTGGAGTACGGACGCGATGGTCTCCTGCACTGGGTTCGAGTCGAACCGGAGGGCCGTTGCTGGGGCTGCGCCCGCTCGTTGGTCGAGCGTCAGTTGGATGCTGGTGAGCACGATCTGCTCTTGAGCATCGAAGGAGTGGTGGATCAGGTCGTGTTCGATTCCGCGTCCGGCGCTCTCTTCTATCGGGGGACCCGGCAGGGGTCCCGCGACAGGGTCGTGTACCGGATGGGTCAGGAGGGGGAGGAGACCCGGGTCTTCGATGGGGACATCGACCCGCAGTTCTACCGGGCACCCCGATTCGCGGTGAGCCCGGGCGGTGCGGAAGTCTATGCGGGCGACTGGGGTAGGCTCTGGCGCGCTTCGGCTGAGACAGGGGAACGGTACCCGATTCCCTTTCATGCGGAAGTGACGCAAACGGTCGCGGTTGCCCCCGCGCCGCCCCCCTGGCCAGCGAGGGAGGATTCGGGGACGTTCCCCGTCTCGATCGTGGGAGATCCAGCAGTCAGTCCCTCTGGCTCCGAGGTGATGTTCTCGGCGGCCGGGATGATCTGGCGCCGCTCCCTGGAATCCCCGGACGCACAGCCGGAACTGGTCGATTCGGGTCCCGCCTGGGACCCGGCGTACGCTCCCGACGGTCGGTTCGCCTACGTGCGGGCTGGTGTCGAGACAGGCGGGGAATTGGTGGTGGTGGGAGCGGATGGCACGCCCTCGGTCGTGGCACGGGGCCGAATCTCCAATCCTGTCTGGAGCCCGGACGGCGAGGAGGTCGTGTTCGCCCGGAGCTGGGACCTGGTAGGGGTGACCCCGACGCAAGGAACGGAGCGGGTTGTGGCTCCCGGTGACGGAGCCTGGGACCGGCCCAGCCTGGCCGGAGACGGATCCTGGGTGGCCGGCTATCTGGCGAAGCCCAACTCACAGGACGCCATGGTGTGGTTCCCTGCCGGAAACCCGCAGAGCGCCTCCCGTCTCACGGATATGAGGGAGCAGGGCAAAGCGGGGCTGATCTCACCGGATGGCCGCTGGCTGGGCTTCCAGCGAAATGCCGACCTGTGGGTAGCGGACCTCTCCGAGGCACTGGCGGACGACTCCCTGGTCACGGAGGACGAGGTGCGCCTGTTCGCGGCTGGAGGGGGACTCGGCTTTTCCTTCCACCCGGCCGGAGACGCCCTCGTGTTCACCCGGGCGGACCGGATCTTCATGGCGTCGCTCCCAGACGGCGTGCCAGAAGAAATCTCCGGACCATTCCAGGTACCCCGTGCCGATCGGGCGACGCTGGTCGTGAGAAACGTTCGCCTGCTGGCGCCTCACGGTCAGAGCTTTGCCGAGAAACAGGATGTGTTCATCGAGCAAGGCGGCATTACCGGCCTGGGTGAACCTCCGCCGGGTTTCGACCAGGCGCTCGCGGAGGTGGTGGATGCGGAAGGGCGTTTCGCGGTCCCGGGTCTGTGGGACTCGCATCTGCACGGCATGTGGATTGATGATAGCGGGAGAGGGGTTCGACCCTCAGACCGCCTCCGCTTCGGCGTGACCTCCACCCGGGATCCCGGAAGTCCCATCGTAGCGGCAATCCAGGCGGTGGATCGGACACGGGCCGCTTCGATCGCTGCGCCGCGGCGGTTTACGAGCGGCGAGATCTTCGAAGGGATGCTGGACAACTGGTGGGGACAGTGGCACCGGATCGGCAGTGCGGCGGATGCCGTTCACAATGTTCGGGAATGGAAGGACCTGGGTGCCCGGTTCATCAAGATCTATCGCTCGGTGCCATGGCGTCTCCAGCGGGTCCTGGCGGCAGAGGCATCCGCCCAGGGTCTTCCCGTCATGGGCCATGGAATGACGGCGGAGGAAGTCGTGCGGTCCGTCACCCTTGGATACCGCAGTCTCGAGCACGGCTCGTACCCGGCAGTCTGGCACGAGGACATCTTTCGCCTGATGGCTGCCGCGGGAGTCTACTGGAGCCCCCAGTACGTGCTGAGTTCTTTCCTCCCCGTGTTCGCTCGACAGGATCCGTCGAAGCTAGAGCGGATTCTCGAAGCGCTCGACCTTCAGGAAACCGTTGGCCCGGTCCGACATGGCAACGAGTCCACGGGCTCGATTCTGGGGATGTGGCAGCTTCACGGGAGCCAGTTGAGAACCGCGCACCAGCTCGGCGTGCGGCTGGTGCTGGGAACGGACAATGCCCTCGGACCCGGGTCGCTTCACCTCGAAATAGAGATCTTCCGGGACTTCGGGATACCGGAGGCAGACATCCTCCGGATGGCCACCGTCAGGGCGGCCGAGGCGGAGGGAGTCGACCATGTGCTGGGCACCCTGGAGGTCGGGAAGCTCGCGGACCTGCTGCTGCTGGATGGGAACCCGCTGGAGGACATCGGGAATCT
>JBDHIQ010000032.1:0-20200 GCA_039587395.1 Gemmatimonadota bacterium | reverse complement strand
GAGGGCTATCACGTGGCTGGCCTGTCGATTCCGGGAGCTCCGGGAGTGGTTGTCGGCTACAACCGGGATATCGCCTGGGCGTTCACCAACGGGATGGTGGACGACACGGACCTGGCGGTCGAAGAGGCCAGCGCTGACGGGAGGACATACCGCCAGGGGAACGGCTGGCGACCCTTTGCCGTGCGCTTCGACACCATCCGGGTGCGGGGCCTCGACGAGCCGGTGGTCCACCGCGTGCGAGAGACTGTGCGGGGTCCGGTGATCAGCGACGTCCTGTCGGGGGTCGAGTCCACGCTGTCTCTGCTGTGGACGGCCTGGCTTCCGACCACCGAAGTATCCGGCCTCCTCGCCATGAACGGCGCCGAGGATCCCAACGAGTTCGAGCGGGCCGTCCGGCAGTTCGAGTTGCCGCACCAGAACGTGGTGTATATCACTACGCACGGAGTGCTGGGGTATCGGCTGAGCGGTACGATTCCCCAACGCGATGGCTGGACCGGGAGACGTCCGGTCCCGGCCACCCGGGTTCCGGACGCCTGGACGGGCTTCTGGCCGCCGGACTCCTTCCCGTCCATGCAAGCGCCCGCGAGCGGCTACCTGGCGACCGCCAACAACCTGCAGCGTCGAGACCTGTTCGGGCGCGTGGGCTCGGAGTACCCGGTGCCGTTTCGCGCCCGTCGCATCGAGGACAGGCTGGCCGAACAGATGGCGTGGGACGTGGACCTGATGCGAGACTTGCAGCTGGACACGCACAGTCTGCTGGCCGAGCGTCTGGCTCCGCGGGCGGCCGCTGCGGCCGACCGAGCGGGCGCGGCGGATGTGGCAGGTTCGCTGCGCGCCTGGGACTATGATGTCTCTATCGTCTCGACCGAAGCGACTGTATTCCACATCTGGTTGTACAGGTTGCGCGAGTTGATTGCGGCGGACGAGTTCGACGAGTTCGACGGGTGGGAATACTTCCCCACATCAGCGTTGCTGAAGGTGCTCGAGGACGGTGGCGGCCCCTGGGTGGACGACGTCCGCACGGACCACGTCGAGGCGCTCGAAGAGCTTGAGACCGCCGCGATGCGGGTGGCGCTGCAGTGGCAGGGCTTGGCCTGGGGGGCCATCCACCGCGAGACATCCGTGCATCCCATGGGACGCGTGGGCTGGCTCGAGCGCCTGTTCGGATTCAACGTCGGTCCATACCCCGGACCGGGCGGGCCGGGCACCGTACGCCCGGGTTCGGGCAGCTGGGCCGCATTGGACTCGACGGCATGGTTGCCTCCCATCGTCGGCGCCTACGGACCGTCGGAGCGCTTCGTCGCCGAGATGGCTCCTGGAGCAAGCCTCGGCCGGTTCCTGCTGCCCACCGGCCAGTCCGGCAATCCGTTGAGCTCACACTATCGGGACATGCTGACGCGCTGGGCCGCCGGCGATCTCATACCGGTTCCGCTGTACCGGGACGATGCGAGGGATCTGGCCGTCCGGACCCTGCAGCTGCTGGCGCGCGGTGGGTGTGGCGGCGCGGCAGGCCGGGATGGACTGCCTCCTGATAGACAAGGGTCCTCTCGTCCACTCCATCGAACGGTTTCCCCTGGCCATGAAGTTCAACTCTACCGCCGAGCTGCTGGAGATAGGCGACGTCCCGTTCGTCATCGAGGCGGACAAGCCGACACGGGGCGAGGTTCTGGCGTACTACCGCGCGGTTGCCAGTCGTTTCACGCTACGCCACCGGCTGCTATGACCGGTTCAACCCGCTGGGCGTGCCCGGAGAGGACAGCGCGAAGCTGACGCACTTCTTCCGCGAGGCCCACCCGTACTACGACCAAAACGTGGCCGTGATCGGGGCGGGGAACTCGGCGGTAGAGGCTGCCCTGGCCGTCTGGCGCGCCGGGGCCCGGGTGAGTCTGATTCACTTCCTCGAGGGGCTCGACCGGGGGGTGAAGCCGTGGGTACTGCCCGACATCGAGAATCGAATCGCTGAACGGTCGATCAGCGTCTACTGGCACCACCGGGTTGAGGCAATCGAGCCGGAGCTCATCAGGGTCCGCAACCTGGACACGGACCAGACGGTGGAGCTGCCGAACGATCGCGTGCTCGCGATGACCGGCTACCAGCCGGATCACACGCTGTTGGAAGATCTGGGCGTGGAGATCGGTAGCGACGGCGCCCAGCGTACGATCCCGGGACGTTCGAAACGAACGTCCCGGGCCTGTTCGTCGCCGGGGTTCTCGTGGCGGGCAACGCTCCGGGGCGCGTGTTCATCGAGAACGGGCGGCTCCACGGTCCTGCTATCGTCCGGAGCCTTGAAACCCGCGCGCGTTGACGGGGTCACAGGGTAGAAATAGCTTTGCCGCGCGCCGCCGAGGGGAGCCCCGACGAGCTGTGAACCGCACAGGGAACATGACCGGACCCGCCACCAGAAAGCCGCTGGATGCGCACGACAAGATCGAGGCGATCCTGGCATCGATCCGCCCGGCCGTGCGAGCCGACGGCGGAGACATCGAGTTCGTGGACTTCGATTCCGAGTCCGGCCGCGTTCGTGTGAGGATGGTTGGCGCCTGCTACGCGTGTCCCATGGCCATGGCCACCCTTAGAGCCGGCGTAGAGCAACGGCTGCGGATGGTCATACCGGAGGTGCGCATGGTCGAGGCCGTGTAGAAAGCCCGGTCACCAGAGTCCGCGTCAGACCTTTCCGCCAGCTGAACCGAGCCCTAACGAAACCGCGATAGACACATGAGCGACGATACGGTACGGAATGCCGTCCAGGCCGCCCTGCGCGAGGTCGTGAACCCCCGAACGGGGCGCAGCGTACTGGACTCTGACAACGTGAGAGCGCTGGACGTCGGAGCCGCCGGACAGGTCACACTCCAGCTGGTCGTTCGGGCCGGGGAGCCGGACTCACTGCCCGCCGAGGTCCGGGCGGCGGTGGATCAGGTCGAGGGTGTGCGCTCCACCACAGTGGATGTGCTCATTCCGACTGCTCCGGCCGCCGGCGAGCGCGGAGGCGAGGCTCCGGCCGGCAGAAGCCTGCCGATCATGGGTGCCGGTGGAGCACAGACAGCGGCGGCTGCGGTGCCCGCCGACAGGGGAGCGGCCGCCCGCCACCCATCCGAAGCCTCTCCGCTGGCCGGTGTCCGCCAGGTCATCGCCGTGAGCTCCGGTAAGGGCGGAGTGGGCAAGTCCACGGTCTCCTCCAACCTCGCCGCCGCGCTGGCCGCGGCGGGCCACCGCGTCGGTCTGATGGACGCGGACATCTACGGACCCGACATCCCTACCATGTTCGGTGTGCACGAAAAGCCGCGCATGTCGGAGGATCGCGTTCTGCCGCTCCAGGCCCACGGGGTGAAGCTGATGAGCCTGGGCTTCCTGGTGGATGAGGACACGCCGGCCATCTGGCGGGGACCGATCATCATGGGGGTGGTTCGTCAGTTTCTCGAACAGGTGGCGTGGGGCGAGCTGGATTACCTGGTGGTCGATCTTCCCCCGGGCACCGGCGACGCGCAGCTGTCCCTGTGCCAGCTGGTGCAAGTGACCGGCGCAGTCATGGTTACCACACCGCAGGACGTGTCCGTGGGCGGAGTGCTTCGCGGAATCCGCATGTTCCAGAAACTGGAAGTGCCGATTCTGGGCATCGTCGAGAACATGCGAGGCTTTGTGTGCCCGGACTGCGGGTCCACACACGAGATCTTCGGCTCGGGCGGCGGCGAGACGCTGGCCGCGTCGTTGGATCTTCCATTCCTTGGGGCGATTCCTCTCGGAATCTCGGTTCGCCAGGAGGGAGACCGCGGGGTTCCGACGGTGGTGGGTCGCCCCGAGTCACCGGAAGGCCGGGCCTTACTCGAGATGGCCGAGGCGGCAGCGGCACAGCTGGAATCCAAGGAGGGGGCGAAAGTCGACGTCTAAGGGGGAAGCGCCACAGCCCTCGCCGCCGCGCAGGCGCGGCCCGATCGACCCGACGGTGGGCTCGGTGCGGCGCGCCGTGCTCGCCCTCTCCATCCCGGCCGTCTTTGAGGGACTCCTCCAGATTCTGTTCAACCTGACCGACATGTTCTGGGTCGGCCGGGGACTCGGTCCGGCCGCCCTGGCCGGCGTGTCGACCGCGTCCTTCATGGTGTGGCTCACCCTGTCGGTCGGTGAAATGGCCGCCATCGGACTGACCGCCGTCCAGAGCCGCAGGCTGGGAGAGGGCCGGCGCCGCGAGGCTGCACGCACGGTCTATCAGGCGTTCGCCCTGGCCGTCCTTCTTTCGTTGATCCTCGGAGCGGCCGGTCTTGCCGCCCTACCTTACCTGTTTCTGCTGATGGGCACGCCCACCGAGGTGACCGTGCAGGGGGCCGCCTACCTCTCCGTCTACCTCACCGGCGTGCCCCTGGTCTTCTGCTACTTCGTCATGGCAGCCGCGTTCAGGGCGTCCGGCGATACGCGCACGCCGTTGTATCTGCTTGGCGTGTCCGTGACCCTGAATCTGATCCTCGATCCTCTGGTGATCCTGGGCGTGGGTCCGTTCCCCAGGCTGGAGGTACAGGGCGCGGCGCTGGCGACCCTGCTCACGCGCGGCCTGGGGTGTCTCATCGGATACTCTCTGCTGGTCCGGCGACAGATTGTGGAGCGGGTCCGCCCGCGCCTCCCGGTCATGCTCAAGATCGCTCGGATCGGACTCCCCGTGTCGATCGGCGGAGCCGTCTTCTCCATGGTCTACATGGCGCTCACCCGGGTGACCAGCCAGTTCGGAACGGCCGCGCTGGCCGCGCTGGGGGTGGGACATCGGGTCGAATCCGTGAGCTTCATGGCGTGCCTGGGGTTCGGCTTCGCGGCCGCGACGGCCGTTGGGCAGAACCTGGGGGCGGGACGTCCGGACCGGGCGGAGCGAGCGGGCCGGGTAGCCACCGTCGCCGCGCTGGCGGTGACGGGAGTCGCCGGCGCCGTATTCCTGGTCGCGCCGGAACAGGTCATGTCGGTGTTCTCTCACGATCCCGAAGTCATCCGTGCCGGGGGGACGTACCTGCGGATCGTGGCCGTGGCACAGGTGTTCATGGCGCTGCACCTGGTTCCGGAGATCGGGATGGAAGGGGCCGGCTACACCCTGCTTCCGATGCTGTCCACCGTGGTGCTTACGATGTTGCGGCTGCCTCTGGCGTGGGGGCTCAGCACGGTAGTGGGACTGGCCGGCGTCTGGTGGGCCATCAGCTCGACGACGGTGGTGCGCGGTCTGGTAGCCGCCGCCATCTGGCAGGCCGGGCGCTGGAAACGTCGCGCGGTCTGATTTCGGCTCGCGCGGCAGACCGGGGGGGTCCGCGACCCCGGGGCGTCAGGGTACGACCTCCACCGATACCGCCCCGAAGGCGGCGTCCAGCTCGAGATCCAGCGTGAACTCCGCCTGGTCCCAATTCGCCGACTTGTATTCACCGTCCTGCTTGACGAATCCCGGCGCCCGGAAAGCCGTGAGGAACGAGCGCCGCTGGA
Organism: Gemmatimonadota bacterium; assembly: GCA_039587395.1. Taxonomy (GTDB): domain Bacteria; phylum Gemmatimonadota; class Gemmatimonadetes; order Palauibacterales; family Palauibacteraceae; genus JBDHIQ01. The sequence continues at coordinate 14,755 of JBDHIQ010000032.1, read as the reverse complement.
TCCTCACGCCCAGCGCCTGCGGGACGCGCAGCTTGATGGCGCCCACACCGACCTTGATCCCGCCCGTGGCGCTCCGTTCCCAGTCACCGGTGAAGTCCAGCGTCACCTCGCCGACGCCCCCCTCGAACCGGAACGTCTCGAAGTTGGCATTGCCCAGCTGCCAGGCACGAAACGAGGCCGCCCCGACATGCAGCACCAACGACTCCATGGCGACCGCGTTCGCCTGCTCGAACGACAACTCCGTGTCGCTCGCGCCGGTCTCGACGGTGAGGTTGGTGATGGAAAGCCCGCCCAGATCGAGTGCGCTCTCCGCAGCGCCGACCCGGATGGCCAGGTCGGTTGGAACCGACGGGCTCAGCTGCAACTCCAGACGGCCGCTGGCATCGTCCAGCCGCTGCAGATCCTCCAGGTCGAAATCCAGATCGAACTTATCCAGCTCGATCCCGAAGTTCTCATCGCTCTCGGCGTTCTGCGAGCGGAGCGACACGCGCAGCTTGCTGATGCCGTTCTCAACGCTCCAGCTGCGGATGGGTAGGAACCGGTCTCCGTCGTAGCGGATCAGGACATCGTACAGAAGACTGGAAGCCGACGGGCCGACGCTGAGCCGGCCGGCGCCGTATGCGATCTCCACATGCTGGGCCTCGAAAGAGCCCAGCTGGCGGGCGGTGCGAAACTCCTTCCAGACCTGGCCGGCGACCGGGCCCGCAATCAGCAGGCAGCCGCCAGTGGCCAGCAGCGTCGCCCACCCGCCTGTGCGGATGCGCACGTTCCGACGGTTACGCATCGGGCTTCTCGTCCTCCGGCTCCGGAGCCTGCTCCGGCTCGACCGGCTCAGACTCCGGTTGCGCAGCATCCTCGGCCGGCGGGTCCACAGCATCCTCGGCCGGCGAGTCCACCGGAGCCTCGGCCGGCGGGTCCACCGGAGCCATCTCCCAGTCGTCGAACGCGACCTCTTCCCGGCGGGTGCCAGCGCGGGTCAGCAGGGTGGCCCCGAATCCGGTCGTCACCAGGATCCACGTGGCAAGACAGGCAGCGAACTCCAGCAGCCCGCGGAGGAATCCGGTCAGGCCGCCAAGCAGCCACAGCGCCGCGGCGATCGCGAACGGTGACAGCAGGAGCACGAGTCCGCTGATGACATAGTAGAACGAGTTCGAGCGCCGGATCCGCTCCAGCCATTCGTACCGGTACCGCCGTTGCGCGAACATCTCACCCGCAACGTGCGCCACCGCCAGATAGCCTATCGCCAGCGCCAGCGCCGTCGCCAGCAGGAAGAACGGGACGACCGGCCACGTGATCACGAGCACGACGAGGATCAGCAGGATGGGCCAGAACAGAACCTGGCCGGCCAGGCCGAGCGCGAACGAGCGGCCGAACTGTGAGCGTACCGTGTCGGCGACCGTCTCCAGCTGTGGCCGGGCGAAGTACACGGTGATCATCCCGAGGATGGAGAGCCCGGCCAGCAGACCCAGTATCCCGACCAGGCCGCTGATCGCCCTGGAAACGTTGTTCCCGACCCTGTCAAAGAAGCCACGCGGTCTACGCGGCGGCCGCTCCTGCGCTTGCGCACGGGGGCTCGGCGCGGCCTGGACCGTGACCTCGACTCGTTCGGCGGGTGCGACAGGTCGAATCGCCAGCAACTCTCCGGCGACGGCGCCGCCCAGAGACTCGAGCTCGCCACCCACCTGAAGCACGTTGCCTTCGATCCGTCCGCTCGGCTCGAGGACGAGTGTACCGTCCAGGACCAGGACGTCCCCGCGCACCTGCCCGGCCAGCGACAGGCTGCCACCCACGATGGCCAGATTCCCGGCAACGGTCTCGCCTTCGGATATGGAGTGGTCAGCATGAACGATGAGCGCCAGCTTCTGGTCGGCTCCGGCTCCGGCATCGCCCAGCTCCAGCAGACGTCCGTTCAGCTGCTCCAGCTGCCGGGAGAGCGCATCGAAGCCGAGTCCACCAGGAGCGATGGTCAGCCTGGAGCCGCCAGGGCCCGTGACCGTCGCCGTCTCCGTTCCCGTGTCCGTGGAAGGAGTCACGGCCAGTATCCGGTCGATCTCCGCCTGCAGCGTGACGGCGTTCTCGATGCCGCTCCGCTCACGGTTGGGCGGGTCCCAATCCTCCAGCCAATCCCTCAGCCACTCGAAGAGTCGCTTGCCGAGGCCATTCGCCTCCCGACCCGCCTCGCCTCGCAGGAAGTCACGCCATGCGGTCTCGAGCTCGCCACCGATGGTGTAACTCCCGACTTCGCGACCGTCGACGCGGATCACTCCCCCGTCAAGCTCGATCGCGTGTCCGGCGCCGTCGTCAAAGTCCAGATCGAGCGCCGCCGATCCGCCGGGCTGAGACGAGATGGAGATGGAGCTGCCCGTGACCCGCGCCTCCTGCGAGGCGACGGTGGCCGGTAGCGCCAACAGGGCCAGAAATGCCACCCACGCGGCGCCGTGCCCGAATCCTCGGAGAGTAGCTGACTTCGTCATGTTCGCTATCGTCATGTCCTTTTGATGCCTCTCATCGCCCTCTGTTCAGGCTTTGCAGGCGAGGCAGTTGCATTGGAACCAGTTGTATGGTGGCCAGGAAGGCGGTCACCACAAGAAGACCGAGCGCCGCCATGGCCATCAGCGCCTGGGCGAGCCCGATGTCATTGAGAACGGTGGAACCGAGATCTATCACGCCCAGGTTGTAGAGCAGTCGTCCGGCCGCGATGAAACCGCGCACCATCAAGCCCTGCACTCCCTCGTACACGAATGTCACGAGTCCGCCGGGCGTGACGCCCAGCTGACCGAACAACCAGAACGACATGCCACCAACCGTGACCGCCAGCGCCGCAGTAGTGGCGGCGGCTGCTGCCCAACGGCGCCGTACGGCTGCCCGCATGCGCTCGCTCCATGGCTTCGGGAGCTGAACTCTTGCCAGCACGCGGCCGCTGAATCCAGGAGAAGTGTGAACGTAGGGTAGGGTGGCGAGTCTGGAGTCCAGAGCCCGAACGAACGCCACATCATCCCGGCAGGCGACACAGGTGCGCAGATGTGCGCCGAGCGTTTCCGGATAGTCCGGATCGCTCGCCGCCGCCGCGCAAAGATCAAGCTCGTCCGGTGACAGATGTTTCACCGGAAGGCTCTCGGTCTGTCGTGTCATCTTACCTGCCTTTGTTGTTCGATATCCCTTACGCACTTGGGCCCGTCGCGGTTTCAAGGTTCCCGTTCGACAACCCTCCGCCTCATTCGCTCTCGCGGAGGTGCTCGAGACTCAGCTTCAACTCCCCGCGCGCACGGTGGATATACGTCTTCACCGTCCCCAGCGGCACGTCCATGATTCCGGCTATCTCTTCGTACGAGTGGCCCTCCACATGGCGCAGCAGGATGGCGGTCCGGTACTCGGGTCTGAGGTCCCCGATGGCGGATTCGATCTCGGCGCCAAGCTCTCTTGCCTCCACGAGCTGGTCCGGCAGCTCGTCCGGCGTGCTCAGAGCGATGGATGTGGCCGCCTGCTGCTCGGCCGTCACGGCGTCCGGCGCACCCTGTATGGACACCGTATCCAGCTGCTTCTTACGCAGGTGGTCGATGGTCAGATTGTACGCGATCTTGAACAGCCAGGACGAGAATTTATACGAGGGATCGTAGCGTCCGAGGTTGTTCAGGGTCCGGACGAAAGCCTCCTGGGCGAGGTCCTCCGCCAGCTCCCTGTCGCGAACCATTCGGAATATCAGAGAGAATACCGGCTTTTCGAACCGGATCAGAATCTCTCTGGCCGCCCGTTCGTCTCCGCGCTTGCAGAAACGGACCAGGTCCTGGTCGCTGTGCTCCGAATAGCTCACGCGCTGTGGCAATGCCCCGGCTGATTGCTGACCGACACTCGGCCTGCGCTCGGGGGACTCGAGATTGGATTCCCGAGGTCCGGGCTCGAGCCGGCCGCCGCCACGAGCATAGCGCACGGCATCCTGCCGTACAATCGACACGATCGGCGTCATGGCCTGCGAACCGGAGTCAGCTCTGACAGCCGGAACAGTAATAAGTGCTGCGTCCGGCCTGCACGATGCGCGTGACTGCGGACGCACACCTGCGGCAGGGCTCTCCCTCGCGCCCGTACACACGCAGGCGGTTCTGGAAGCTGCCGGCCCGCCCGTTCAGCGCCCGATAGTCACGCAAGGAGGTTCCCGAACCGGCCAGCGCGTCGCGCAATACGGCCCGGATCGCCCGGTGCAGCCGCTTCACCTCCAGCGGTCCCAGCGACCGGGCCGAGCGGCGCGGATCGATGGCTGCCCGGTGAAGCGCTTCGCTGGCGTAGATGTTCCCGATTCCGGCAATCCGCCCTTGATCCAGGAGGACGCTCTTGATGGGTGAACGGGAACTCGTCAGCTGCGCGGTCAGCACCTTCGCCGTGAACCCACGCTCCAGAGGCTCCGGCCCCAGCCGCGCTTCCCGCAGCGACCATTCCTCCTCAGTGAGAAGGGCAAACCCGCCCAGCCTCCGCACATCGTCGTAGTACAGCGTGCGGCCGTCATCCAGATCGAACTCTGCCGCGACATGCGTAAGCCTGCTGTCAGCGGGGATGGGAGGGCCCAGGACGAAGCGGCCCGTCATGCGGACCTGGGTCAGGAGCAGGCAACCGCTTTCGAGCCGAAACAGCAGGTTCTTGGCGCGCCTGGACACCTCTACGATGCGGTCGCCGGCAAGGGCCCGGGTCAGTCGATGGGGCGAGGTCGGGGAGAGCACGATGTCCGGCTTGTGCACGCGCACCGAGACGATGCGGCGACCCGTCAGTTGCGGCGCGAGATCACTCCGGATGGTCTCGACCTCGGGAAGTTCGGGCAACGCGTCAGCCGTCCGGCCCGGCTAGCGCTCGTGCCAGCCGATGTCGCGCCGCCAGTGCTTGCCCTCGAAGCGGATCCGTTCGGCCATCGCCTGACTGAGTCCGGCGGCCGCTCCCAGATCCTCCCCGATCCCGGTCACGGCCAACACGCGGCCACCGGCCGTGACCAGCCGGCCATCGCGCAGCGCCGTGCCCGCGTGGTACACCCGCACGCTGTCGTCCGCATCGACCGGGATATCGACCGGGAACCCCGTCTCGTAGCTGCCCGGGTAGCCGGCGCTGGCCAGCACCGTCGTGAGGGCCGTGCCATTCTCCGGCCGGGCCTGCCAATCGCTGAGCGACTCTCCGCGTGCCACCGCCAGCATCGGCTCGACCAGATTCGAGCCCGTCATGGGGAAGACGACTTGAGCCTCAGGATCCCCCATCCGGCAGTTGAACTCGACGACCTTGGGTCCCTGGTCCGTGAGCATGATGCCCGCGTACAGGAAGCCGCGATACGGCCAGCCGCGTTCGGCCAAACCTTCCAGGACCGGGAGGGCGATGGAACTCCGGACTTCTTCAACCAGCGCCGCCGTGTCCGCGTCTCCGGGGATTCCGGCTGGCGCATACGCACCCATCCCGCCCGTGTTCAGTCCGGCGTCACCCTCGGCGGCCCGCTTGTAGTCGCGCGAAGTCACGAGGGGGACGGCCACCTCCCCGTCGGTGAGGAAGAAGATCGACAGCTCCACCCCCACCATGCACTCTTCGATGACGATCTTCGCTCCGGCGTCTCCGAACTGTCCTGCCACCAGAAGCGCGTCCACGGCCTCCGCCGCGGCCTGCCTGTCGTCACAGACCAGCGCGCCTTTTCCTGCGGCGAGACCGGACGCCTTGACGACAATCGGACCGTCTCCCGCCGCCAGGTATTCGTGGGCCAGCCCCGCATCCGTGAAGATCTCGAACTCCGCTGTGGGGACATGCTGGTCGCGCATGAGCGACTTGGCGAATGCCTTGGAAGCCTCCAGCCTGGAGGCACCGGCGGACGGCCCGAACAGGGCCAGCCCGCGGTCGGCGAACAGATCGGCGATCCCGGCCGCGAGCGGGACCTCGGGCCCGACGACGGTGAGGTCCACTCCCTCGTCCTCGGCAAACCGGGCCAGCCCCGCCACATCTTCGGCGGACAGGGAGACGGGCTCGGCCAACGCGGCGATGCCCGGGTTGCCGGGTGCCGCGAATATCGTCGCAGCGGGCGCATCCCGACGGAGCTTGTCGGCCAGCGCGTGTTCGCGGCCGCCGCCTCCGACGATCAGTAGCTTCATGGTGTCTTCACCGGGCCTTTCGACTGGGTCGCGTTACTTTCCTCTGGAGCGCCAGGCGTCTCCGATCTTGGAGCGCATCCGGTCCACGGCCGCGTCCACTTCGTCGAACAGCTCGCGCGCCGCATCCTTGTAGCCCTTCATGGCCTCAGCCAGATCTTCGCGATACGTGCGGTCGTCCTCCTCGTGGCGCCTCTGGTATTCGCCGCTCAGGATCTGCTCGTATGCGCCGGTCTCCATCCAGTCTCGCAGCTCGGCCACGCGCACCACCGCGAACGGGTGCGTCTGGCCGAGCACGTTGAGCACCTTGTACACCGCGTCCAGGACATCGCCGCCCTCCCGGTACTCCTCGGACTGCGCGACAAACTCGTCCAGATCCAGAGTCTCCCCGCGCGTACCTCCGGCCAGCAGCATCAAGGAGCGCATCGAGGTCTCCGGGTCCTGAATGGCCAGCAAGCCAGCTCGATCAGAGGACAGCTCGCTCTTCCGGTACCATTCGAGCAGGGCCATCAGGATGGGCCGTACGGCCAGCCCGGCCAGCGTGTACCGGAAGATCACCAGGTTGAGCAGCAGGATCAGCAGCGTGCGATACAGGACGTGCCCGCTCAGGATGTGGCCAACCTCGTGCCCCAGGACGGCTTCCACCTCGTCCCGCCCCAGCACCTCGATCATGGAGGAGTTAAGGACGATGAACGGATCGCTCATGCCGACGGCGCCGGCGTTCACGATGGGGGTTTGCGAGATGTAGACCTCGGGTGGATCCTCCAGGTCCAGGACCTCACATACACGGAGCAGGCGTTCGTACACCCAGGGGTATTGCTTCTCCGTCACCTTGACCGCGTTGGCCTTGAACGCCAGGCGGAGCGCACGCTCGCCGAACAAGCCGAACACCTTGCGGAGGGCGAGGTCGAATCCGGGAATCTTGCGCAGGGCGTTGAGAGCGGCTCGGTCGGCGGGGTGCTCCCAGGCGATGGGGCTGATTTGAGTGAGTATGCGTCTCTGCATTCCGGTTTCGTCGCTCATCTTCAGCTCCTGCCGCCGTGGCGGCTCTCATTCGTCAGGGTTGGTCATCCCGTGTCGCGTCGCGGAGGAAGGCCGCGGTCCCGTGCACGCACTCGTACGACACCCCTTCTGGCGTGGTTTCAGGGGCGCTGCGGTTCCTCACAGCTTGCGGAAGGCGCTCTCCAGGTCCTCCAGCAGATCGTCCGGGTCCTCTATGCCAACCGACAGACGCACCATCCCGGGGGTGAGGCCAATCAGCCGGCGCTTTTCGTCCGGGACCGACGCGTGGGTCATGACGGCGGGCACCGAGATCAGGCTCTCGACTCCGCCCAGGCTCTCGGCCAGGGCGAACAGCTTCGTGGCTCCCGCGAAGCGGTGCGCCCGTTCCTCCGAGCCGAGCTCCACCGTCACCATCGATCCGAAGTCCCGCATCTGCCGGGCGGCCAACTCATGCCCGGGGTGCGTCGGCAGCCCGGGATAGAGCACGGTCTCCAGCTCTGCGTGTCCATCGAGGAAGCCCGCCACCCGCCGTGCGTTCTCGCAGTGAGCCCGCATCCGAACGTGGAGCGTCTTGGTGCCGCGCAGCACCAGCCAGCAGTCGAACGGACCGGGTACTGCACCGCTCGTCTTCTGCTGAAACCGGAAGCCCTCGTCCAGCTCGGGCCGGCTCGTGATCAGCGCGCCGCCGACCACATCGCTGTGCCCATTGAGAAACTTGGTGGTCGAGTGCAGGACGAGATCGGCACCCAGCTCGAGGGGCCTCTGCAGGTACGGCGTGGCGAATGTGTTGTCCACCGACAGGAGACACCCTTGTTCCCGCGCGATCACGGCGCACGCCGCCAGGTCAGAGATCTTCATGGACGGGTTGCTGGGCGTCTCGATGTGGAGCAGGCGGGTGTTGGGCCTGAGCGCTCCGCGCAGGGCCTCGAGATCCGTGGTGTCCACGAAGTCGAAATCGATTCCGAACCGCGCCCACACGGTTCGCATCATGCGGTCGACTCCGCCGTACACGTCGGCCCCGCATATGATATGATCCCCGGCGCTAAGCGTGCTCTTCACCAGCGCGTCCATCGCCGCCAGGCCCGAGGCAAACGCCGTTCCGAACCGCCCGCCTTCCAACGCTGCGAGGTTTGCCTGCAGCACGTCCCGCGTCGGGTTGGCGACGCGCGCATAGTCGTAGCCGCTGCGCGGTGATCCCACTGCTTCCTGCACGTATGTAGAGGTCTGGAACACGGGCGGTATGATGGCGCCGGTGCGAGGCTCCGGCTCCTGTCCCGCGTGGATGGCGAGGGTCCCGAAACGCGCACCGTCGCCCCGTACCTCTTCCTGTGGCTTCCTTACCATTTCTGCGCAGGCTCCTGCCCCCGGACTCGTCTGTCGAGGGTATTCTATCGTGAATGGGGAGATCGAAGTTAGGACGTTGGCCATGCCGGGCGACAGAGCATGGGCGCGGCGGCGTCAGGGCCCGGTTGACGCGGCTTCCGACCGCGTCTAGTCTCCTGCCGGGCTCAACGTACGGATCGGCCGCCGCGCGACGGCGTCCGTTCCCGCTTCCGTTCCTTCCACCCCTTCGCGAGCCGTGTCCGATCAATTGATCATATCCAGTTCAGGAATCCGCGGCGTGGTGGGTGCCGGCCTCACACCCGAGGTCGTAGCCCGGTACGGTGCAGCCTTCGGCACGTACCTGAAAACGCACGGCCCGGAAGACCGGGGCTACGTCATAGTCGGGAGGGATAGCCGCACCTCGGGTGAGATGCTGGCCGATGCCGTGATGGCAGGTCTCAGAGCGGTGGGTTGGGATGCCCGGGATCTGGGAATTGTACCGACCCCGACGGCGCTCCTCGCGACCGGAGATGACGCGAACGCCGTGGGAGCTCTGCTGATCACGGCCTCCCACAATCCCGTAGAATGGAACGGGCTGAAGCTCGGGTCGCCCGACGGCAGGTTCGTTTCGCCGGCCGCTGGCCTTGAGGTGCAACGCGCGTTCGAGCGGGGGCCCGTGTACGGAGATTGGAGCCGGCTGGGCGCACGGCAGGCCGCGTCGGGAGCGATAGAGCGTCACATCGATCGAATCCTGTCTCTCGGCGCGCTGGAGCCGGAGCGGATCGCCCGGCGGCGACTCCGGGTCGCCATAGACTGCGTCCACGGCGCCGGTGGGCTCATCATACCGCCGCTGCTGGAACGGCTGGGCTGCGAGATCATCGGACTGGGTCTGAACGCCGACGGTAGATTCCCCAGAAACCCGGAGCCCACGGCGGATAACCTGGGCGAGCTGGGCCGCGTGGTGCGGGAGTCCGGCGCCCATCTCGGCATGGCTGTGGATCCCGATGTGGATCGGTTGTCGCTGGTGGACGGGAGCGGAAGGCCCATCGGGGAGGACTGGACGCTCGCCCTGGCCACCGAGCTGGTGGCCCACCGGACGCCCGGTCCGGTGGTCACGAACCTCTCTTCGAGCCAGTGCATTCGAGACGCGGCGCAGCGTGCCGGGGTGCCGTTCTCGCAGGCGCCCGTCGGCGAGGCGAACGTGGTCGCGGCCATGCTCGAGGCAGGTGCCGTGATCGGCGGAGAGGGGAATGGCGGCGTAATCCTGCCGGAGCTGCACCTGACGCGGGACGCGCCGCTGGCGGTAGCCCTCGTGCTGCAGCTGTTGACGGACCGCGAGACAGACCTGCAAACGCTCATCGAGAGCTGGCCCGGGTATCACATTGCAAAGCGCAAGGCAGCGCGGCCCGCCGGATCGCTGGAGGGCATCCTGGACGCCGTTTCCCTGTCCGCCCCGGCCGGCGCTACCGAGGATCGAACGGATGGCTTGCGCCTGGAGTGGGCGGACCATCGCTGGCTCCACATCAGGCCTTCAGGGACGGAGCCGATCTTGCGTGTGATCAGCGAAGCGGAGAGCGAGGCGGAAGCCGCCCGACTGGTGGACGGGGTGGTTGCGTCTCTGGCCGATGAGGTTGGCAGTGGGGCCTGATCTCGTGTGTGGGAAGTGTAAGTATGTGTGGAATAGTCGGATACATAGGTGAACGCGATGCCGTTCCACTTCTTCTGGACGGCCTGAGACGTCTCGAATACCGCGGGTATGACTCCGCCGGCATCGCGGTGCACAACGGCAACGGTCTTGAACTACGCAAATGCGCGGGCAAAATCTCGGTGCTCGAGAGCCTGGTGTCCGAGCAGCCTCTCAAAGGCAAGACCGGAATCGCTCATACGCGGTGGGCTACGCACGGCGCACCGAACGAGAACAACGCGCACCCCCACACCGCGTGCGATGACTCCATCGTCCTCGTGCACAACGGAATCATCGAGAACTGTGACACGCTGAAGCTCAAGCTGCGGGAGCTGGGGCACGAATTCCGTACCGATACCGATACCGAGGTGCTGGCGCATCTGGTCGAGCAGGCGTTTGAGGGCAATCTGGAGCGCGCGGTGGCCGCGGCGCTCAAGCATGTGGAGGGCACGTACGGCCTGGCGGTGATGTCCACGAGCGATCCCGACAAGATCGTGGTGGCGAGGCGGTCCGCACCTCTGCTGCTGGGCGTCTCCGAGAATGGCGAACAGGCCACCTGGGTCGCCTCGGACGTAGCTGCCATCCTGGACCACACCCGACAGGTCATCTACCTGGAGGACGACGAGCTGGCGGTCCTCCGGCCGACGGGTCCCGAGACGATGGATCTCTCCGAGCTGGAGCCCTCCGGCAGTCCGCGTCCGATCGCCAAGGAGATCAGCCGGGTCGACTGGGACCTCGGGACCATCGAGCGTTCCGGTTATCCCCACTTCATGTTCAAGGAGATCTTCGAGCAGGCGCACGCCATCCGCGACGCCTGTCGCGGGCGACTCCTGGACGATGAAGGAACGGCCAGACTGGGCGGTCTGCATGCGTTGTGCGATGAGCTGGAGAAGGCCGAGCGAATCATCATTACGGCGTGCGGAACGAGCTGGCATGCCGCCCTGGTGGGCGAGTACATGCTGGAGGAGTATGCCCGCATCCCGGTCGAGGTGGAGTACGCCTCTGAGTTCCGCTACCGTAATCCCGTGATCCCACCGAACACGCTCGTCCTGGGTATCTCGCAGTCAGGCGAGACCGCCGACACGCTTGCCGCCGTCCGCGAGGCCAAGCGGCGAGGCGCCACGACGATGGGAATAGTCAACGTGGTTGGCTCGTCCATTGCTCGGGCCACCGACGGGGGGGTGTATACGCACTCCGGACCCGAGATCGGCGTTGCGTCGACCAAGGCGTTCACGGGCCAGCTGATGGTCCTGGCGTTGTTCACGCTCATGATGGCCAGGCGGCGGGGCATGCCGGTCGATCAGGGTCGCGAGATCGTGGCGGCCATGCACCAGCTGCCCGAGATGATCGAGGCCGTGCTCACGCAGGACGGTGCCATTCGGAGTCTGGCCGAAGAGTTCAAGGACGCGCACAACTTCCTCTACCTGGGCAGGGGCGCCAACTTCCCGGTTGCCCTCGAGGGGGCTCTGAAGCTGAAAGAGATCAGCTACATCCACGCCGAGGGATATCCGGCCGCCGAGATGAAGCATGGCCCCATCGCGCTGATCGACGACGACATGCCGGTCGTGTTCATCGCGCCCAAGGATTCTGTGTATCCCAAGGTCGTGTCGAACCTGGAAGAGGTGAAGACGCGGGGTGGACGGGTCATCGCGCTCGTCACCAACGGAGACGAAGGCCTGAAGGAAAAGGTCGACTATCTGATCCGGGTCCCGAAGACTCTCGAGTTGCTGCAACCGATCCTCACGTCCGTGCCGCTGCAGCTTCTTGCCTATCACATCGCGGTCCTCCGAGGCTGCGACGTGGATCAGCCTCGCAACCTGGCAAAGAGCGTCACGGTGGAGTGAAACCTCGGTCAGGTTCGGGGGTTACCCCTTACCGGAAGACCGTGTATCCCTGACTCATCCGTGACGCGTACGCCGAAGTGATGGTTGTCCCGAAACTCTCGCTGATCGCTCTGCTACCCAATGTGGTTTCCTCGCGACCCGGACCGGGATGGTCGGGGGCGTGGATCTGGGCGCTCGTCCTGGCAAGTGTGGCGATCCCCTGCCGTGCCGCCGCCCAGGACTACGCGCTCACGTCACGGTCCGGTCTGACGTTGGAGCTGACCCGAGACCGGCTCCTGCAGATGCACGACACCACGGTGGCGCTGCAGGAAAACCTGGAGCTGGACCCGGCCGTGCTGTACTGGTACAGCTTCGGACCCGACGCGCCGCCGGACTCCGCGGGTCCCACGCTCCCCTGGAACGCCGTGGAGGTCGTGACGGACTCGACGGTGGCCGTCACCTATCCAGGCAACCTCCGGGAGGCCGATCGGGCCTACAACAACTATGCGGTGCTCCGCATGCAGGCAGTGCGCGGTGATCCGGATGTGAGCTGCGACGCGCTATTCCAGCTGGAGCTGCAGGCCGTCGGTCTGTTCGTGGACGGTTGGATCGCGTCGCGGACCCTGTTCGGAGGTCCGGCGTACGATCCGCTGGACGAGCTCGCTTTCGCGCGCGAAGCCGGTCGCCTGGCAGGGCTGATCGCTTCCCACGAGAACGTTCAGCTGGGTGGCTGTCTGGACGTCTGGCGGGACGCGAATCGAGAGGCCGTGACCGGCTACCGAAACTGGCGTCGCGAGGTCTTTCTCGGCGGCAACTCTCCATAAGACATCGATGACTCTCCACTTCTACAACACGCTGAGCCGCTCTGTGGAGCGGTTCGAACCGCTCGTCCCGGGCCGGGTGTGCATGTACACGTGCGGCCCGACCGTCTACGAGCGTGCCCACGTCGGCAACTTCCGGACGTTCGTGTGGGAGGATCTGCTGCGCCGGTTCTTGCGCTGGAGCGGATACGAGGTCACCCAGGTGATGAACCTCACGGACGTGGATGACCGGACCATTCAGGCAGCCTCAACCCGGGGAGCCACCCTTGCCGACGTGACCGAACCCGTGATCGAGGCTTTCTTCGAGGACTGGAACAGACTCGGCCTCGAGCCGGTCGAGCACAATCCGCGGGCGACGGAGCACGTGCCGCAGATGATCGCCCTGATCCGCACGCTGGAGGAAAAGGGACTGACCTACGAGAGCGACGGGTCCGTCTATTTCGCCATTCGCCGGTTTGCGGGATACGGAGTCCTGGCCAACCTCGACCCGTCCGACCTGGAAACGGCGGGGCGCGCGACGGGCGACGAGGAATACGCCAAGGACGATCCGCGCGACTTCGTTCTGTGGAAGGGCGGCCGCACCGAGGAAGGTGCCGTGGCCACGTGGGACTCGCCGTGGGGACCGGGACGCCCCGGTTGGCACCTGGAGTGTTCGGCGATGGCGATGGAGTACCTGGGCCGGACGCTGGACATCCACACGGGCGGAGTGGACAACATCTTCCCGCACCACACGAACGAGGCGGCCCAGTCGGAAGGAGCGACCGGACAGCGGTTCGCGCGCTACTGGCTGCACGCGGCCCACTTGCTGGTAGACGGTTCCAAGATGTCCAAGTCTCTCGGCAACTACTACACCATTCCCGACCTCACCGAGCTGGGATACAGGCCGTCGGCGATCCGCTATCTCCTGCTTACAGGTCACTACCGCAGCCAGCTCAACTTCACCCTGGAAGGGTTGGCCGATGCCGAGCGGGCCCTCCAGCGATTGGAGGAGTTCGAGGATCGACTGGCCGACCCGGGCGGGCCGGCCGGAGATCCGGTGGACACGGACCTGAACGAAGAGGCCGGAGGTCAGGCTGAGCAAGCCGATGACCAGACCGATGGGATTGTGGATCTCGCGGCCCGAACGCGAGCGGAGTTCGCGGCGGCGCTGGAGGACGATCTCAACGTCAGCGAAGCGCTCGCCGCGGTCTTCTCGATGGTTCGGGAGGCAAACCAGGACCTGGATCGAGGAGCACTGTCAGCGACCGAAAGCCGGCACCTGCGGGGCGTGATGTCCGATTTTGACGCCGTGTTTGGCGTGCTGCCGCTCCGGCGGAAGGAGCGGGCCGAGGCGGCGGACAGGCTGGGGCCGTGGATCGAGGGCCTGATAGCCGACAGACAGGCGGCCAGGAAGGCCGGCGACTACGAGCAGGCGGACCGGATCCGGAACGAGCTGGAGGAGCGCGGAATCATACTCGAAGACACACCGGCCGGTACGCGCTGGAAGCTCGGTGAAATCCGCGGTGCAGGGGGCTGATCGCGGCGGTGCGCAGGGGACGCCCGCCCCATGTTGACGGTCCGCATAACGACTTGTATTATAGCGGTCTGTGGTTGCTGGCGTAGCTCAACCGGTAGAGCGTCGGATTTGTAATCCGGAGGTTGTGGGTTCGAGTCCCACCGTCAGCTCAGTCGCCGGCGAGCTCCGGGTCGCCGGCCCAGGGGGCCGACGTGGCTCACCGGCCGGAGCGATCATCGCGCCGGATCAACGGTGGGGTACCGAAGCGGACAAACGGGGCAGACTGTAAATCTGCTGGCTTAAGCCTTCGGAGGTTCGAATCCTCCCCCCACCATCACGTAACGCGATTCCAACAGAATACAACTCAGCGAAGATCGAGGAGAGTACGGTTCGATGGCGAAGCAGAAGTTTGAGCGGACGAAGCCGCACGTAAACGTGGGTACGATTGGTCACGTGGACCATGGGAAGACGACGTTGACGGCTGCGATCACGGAGGTGCTGTCGAA
>JBDHIQ010000204.1:0-4114 GCA_039587395.1 Gemmatimonadota bacterium | reverse complement strand
AGGGCGCCGCTTTTAGCCACTCAGCCACCCCTCCGGGAAGATTGGCCCGCCAGGGTTCGAACCTGGAATCTCCTGATCCAGAGTCAGGCGTGTTGCCAATTCCACCACGGGCCATCGCCGCCGTTTCGGGGCACCAGCCTGACGAAACGGGCGGACGAGTATAGCCTATCCCACCCATTGCAACAAGTTCCCGGGATGGCCCTCTTCCAGCCCGATTATCACCTCCCGGGAGCCTCTTTCCCTGGCGCTTTGACGCACCATCCCGCGTACCCTTACCAGCGTCAGCTCGGACAGCAACCACATCCGGTCAAGCTTCTGCGACTGCCGGATTTCAGGCAGTTCCGCGCACAACACATCGGCGAAAACGATGTCCGCGATGGACAGCGCCCGGCGGACCGCCCGACCGTCGGCGGGGCGCGGCGTCATGAGTCCGAGACCGCGGGCCGCATGGCTGGAGTGCAGCACCCGGGCAAGTCGTCGAGCGCTCCTGCTCCAGGTGATGACGGCCACCACACCCGGGCCCGGAAGCGCAAGCGTCCTCGCCAGCTCGCGCGACCCCCCGGCGACGATGAGCGGAGTGAAGGCATCCGGACCCGCGCAGGGCACCGACAGGCGACACGCAACGGACGGCCGTGCCAGCAGAACGGCGCCGGATCGCGGGGGCGTACCGCGAAGCTCTCCGGGCCGGCTGCCGGTGATCGCAGCGGCTGGAACCATGGGGCTCACGCCCCGTTGCTGTAGCTCCCGGACGAACAGTTGCCTGAGACGACTTGCCGGCTCGACAACCTGGACGCCGGGCAGGTCGGTGCGGGCCGACGGGGGGCCACGCTGGAAGCGGTCCGCTGATCGTTCCGGTGCGGGCGCCCGTAGCGGGCGCACGTACACCCCGCTGCCCATTCGGCAATCAACAAGACCTGCCGCGCGCAACTCATGGTAGGCGGCCGAGACCGTGTTTCTGTGCACTCCGAGATGTCGTGCCAGGACTCGAACGCTGGGCAGGCGTGAGCCGGCGGGGAGCAGTCCGTCGCGGACGAGTCCGGCGATGCGAACCGCGATTCGGTAGCGAAGCGGGAAGTTGCGTCCGTGCATGGTCCACGGTACGCGCGCATCTCAACGGACTGACAACGAACGGAACCCGTCCGCGCCGCGCGTCGCGGAGAGCCGAGTGTGCAGCCGGACAGCCCGGAACGGGCGTACGGCCGGCTGCTAGCGCCGGATGGCCGCCAGAAAGTCCTTCAGGGGAAGCGTGTTCAGTACGTCATCCGACTCCAGCCACGCCCGCCGGGCCTGCTCCACTCCGTAGTGCATCAGATCCAGTTCGGCGGCTCTGTGCGCATCGGTACTGATCACGATCTTCACGCCCAGCTCACGGGCCCGCATCAGGTGCGTGTCCTTCAGATCCAGGCGGCTGGGGTGCGCGTTCAACTCAACGGCCACACCCAGGTCCGCCGCTGCACGCAGAACCTCGTCGATGTCCAGCTGTATGGGATCCCGGCGATTGATGACGCGACCCGTGGGGTGCGCCAGCACGTTGACCTGCGGGTGATGGAGCGCCGCGAGAACGCGATCGGTCTGCTCGGCCTGCGACAGGTTGAAGAACGAGTGGATCGAGACCACGACCAGATCCAGCTGTTCGAGCATGTCGTCCTCGAGATCCAGCGTTCCGTCCTTGAGGATGTCCACCTCCATGCTCTTCAATATGCAAATCTCTTCGTGTCGTGCCGCGATCTCGTCGATCTCCTCCCACTGTTGAGTCAGCCGCGCCGCATCGAGCCCCCCGATCATGGCCAGCGACTTGCTGTGATCGGTCATCGCCAGGTACTCGTATCCTCGCGAGGCGCACGTCTCCAACATTTCCTCGATGGTGTTCTTCCCGTCGGACCAGGTGGAGTGCATCTGCAGATCGCCGAGGATGTCCCGGATCTCGATCAGATTCGGCAGACGGTCGGTTTCCGCGGCCTTGATCTCGCCGCGGTCTTCCCTCATCTCCGGGAAAATCCACGGCAAACCAACGGCAGCATAGACGTCTTCCTCCGTCTCGCCCGCCACCATCTCGCCTTCGGACGCGAGGCTCTCATCGGTCGCACCCTCCGGTATCCGAAACACGCCGTACTCGGATACCCGGAGACCGCGATCCAGGGCCCTCTGGCGCAGCTTGATGTTATGCTCCTTGGAGCCGGTGAAGTACACAAGTGCCGCCCCGTAGCTCTCGGCGGGCACCACCCGGAGGTCAACCTGGAGATCGCTACGGAGGCTCACGGAGGTCTTCGTCTCCCCCAGCACCAGAGTCTTCGCGACCCCGGAATAGTCCGCCAGGCGCTGCATCAGATCGCCCGGCGCCGCCCCGCTGGCCAGCAGATCGATGTCGCCGATCGTCTCCAGCCGACGACGGTAGCTGCCGGCCACCTCCAGCCGGTCGAGCCCTTTCGCCCCCGACATGTGCTCAAGCAGCGGCTTCAGTAGCTCGTCCACCTCCAGTAGCCCGAATCGTCCCACGCGCCGACGGTACCGCTCGATCCCTTCCAGGATGGTCTGCTCGGTCTTCTGTCCGAAGCCCGGGAGCGTCGCGATCAGACCGGCCCTGGCCATCTTCTCCAGCTCCTCGATGGTCTCGATGCCCAGCTCGTCCCACAGCTTCCGCGCCTTCTTAGGCCCCAGGCCGGGAAGCCGCATCAGCTGGACCAGCGAAGCCGGAACCTGCTCCGTCAGCTCCTGCAGAACCGTCGCCTGCCCTGTCTGGACCAGTTCCTCGATGTGGCGGGCCATCTCCTTCCCGATGGCCGGCAGCTCCGTCAGGTCGGCACCGTCCGCCACCAGCTTGCGCAGGGGAATCGCCTGGGTCTGTACGGTGCGGACGGCGTTTCGGTAGGCACGGACGCGAAACGGGTTCGCATCCTGGATCTCGAGCAAATCAGCCACTTCTTTCAGGACCGCTGCGATCTCAACGTTTTCCATGTGAATCGGGCCCGCGGCCCGGCTGTAGAGATTCTCGAACCAATCCCACCCATTGGGGTGGCGTTCTACCGTAAAGAGGTGGGGAAGACCTGTGTAATCGGGCGGTCCGCATAGACTTCCCCCCACCCGACGAAGCCGACTCTTCCCGACAGACAGCCGAGAACTGTAACGCTATTCTTATCAAGCAGTCATGACGTAGGCAGTCGATGGTACGCCATGACCCACGTGTCTGCCATGCCCACGCTGGACCCCCGCTGGCGTGGCGGATGCGAAAGGTCCCATGGCAGACGCGCGAGACACCCTCATCGACAGAGGGACGTTCTCGACGCATGAAGACGTTACGAAGCCGGTCGTCGGGCACAGCCAGGTGTCCGCCACGGGGACGACTTCGCACTCCCTTTCTGCATTCTCCGGGCATACCAGGCGCGTGGATCCGCCAGGCGGAATCGCGCGCTTTCGCCGTTCAAGACCTCATCCCGGTCGGAGGGCTGTCATGGCCAGAATCGTAATCGACCCTGTCACCCGCATCGAAGGCCACCTGAAGATCGAGGCGGTCACCGAGGAAGGTGTCGTCAAGGAGGCGCGGTGCTCCGGCATGCTGTTCCGGGGCTTCGAGCTCATCCTCCGCGGCCGTGACCCGCTGGATGCAGCGAGAATCACGCAGCGGATCTGTGGTGTGTGCCCGACGGCGCACGCCATCGCGTCGGCTCTCGCCCTGGACGACGCGTTCGGCATCGCCGACCGGGTTCCGAAGAACGGGCGCGTGATGCGCAACATGATCTTCGGGAGCAACTACATCCAGTCTCACATCCTGCACTTCTATCACCTGGCCGCCCTGGACTACGTGGATGTCGCGGCAGCGGCCGGATACACCGGTGGGGACGAACGGCTCCGGCAGGTGGCGAGTTTCATCGCCCGGGGGGAGCTGGCGCCGTTCGTGCCCCGTTATGAGGGAGACTACCGGCTCCCGCGTAGTGTGAATCGCGCCGCCGTCTCCCACTACGTGAATGCGCTGGACCGGCGCCGGGAGGCGCAGGAGATGCTGGCCATCTTCGGCGGCAAGATGCCCCACAACATGAGCACCTTCCCGGGCGGGGCGCTCGAGGTGGTTACGGTGGACAAGATCGCGGCGTTCCGCTGGCGGCTGGAGCGGCTGCGC
>JBDHIQ010000031.1:0-51347 GCA_039587395.1 Gemmatimonadota bacterium | reverse complement strand
CAGATCGGGTCCGCGGCCGCGGTCGTTGAATGCGAAGTGGAAGCGAACGTGCCCTGTCTCGTCCACCCACATCTCCTCGGAGCCGGCCTCGTTCCCCTGGATCAGCACCGAGAAGCGCACGGTGTCGGACGGCAGCCGCAGGCCTCCGAGCTGAACGGGGACCGCTGCGCCGGCCTGCCGGTCCTCTGCCTCCGAACCGGCATCGGGGGCCGAATCTCCTCTGCAGCCAGCCAGCAGGCCCAGGGTAAGAAGTCCGATCGCGATGGTCGCGATGGTGTCAAGTCGTTTCATGGGTTCCCTCCGGGTGTTCGTGCCGGCGAGCCTCTCACGACTGCTCAGCTTCTCCGCAGCCGGTGCGCAAACTTACCGGGCACCGCCGCAGTGCGCACCAAACTTGCCGCCTCAGGAGGCGTCGAGCCGGAACAGACCGGGCTCGCCACTCTGCCGAAGCGGCCAGAACGGGCAGCCACAGCGGACAGCGCTGGTTGGCCTATTCGGTTGGAACCGCGCGGTGATTCGTCGCCTGACGGCTCCGGTGGGCCCGGTCCGGCTCGGTCTGACATGCGGTGCACAGAGAGCCTGGACTTCCTGGACGAGACAAGTGGAGTTCCTGGGTGGGCAAGCGGGGTGGCGTGCAGGAAGCGACAGGATTGAGCATTAAGCAAGAGCGCACGGGGTGGACGCCGGTGCTGTACTTCGGCCTGGCAGCCACCGTTCTCGTGTCTGCCTGGAGCATACGCGGCTCCGGCTGGTTTCCCCCACCTCAGGCCCACGCACTGCTCGAGACACTCTGCGCCTCGACGGCTCTTACCGTCGGCGTGATGGCGCTGATTCGCAACTACACCAGAAAGAGAGCCACCCTGTTCCTGGTCGGAACGGGGTTTCTGGGAGCCGCAATCCTGGACGGGTACCACGCCGCCGTCGCGACCTCTCTGATAGGGCCGGGTCCGCACGTCCTGGATAACGCGATCGCCGAATGGAGCTGGCTCGCGTCCAGGTTCTTTCTATCGATCCTCCTCGCCTGGAGCTGGCTTGCCTGGCGGCGCCGGGATAGAGGCCGCACGGACGGAGTCTCCGAGCTGCGCGTCTTCATCGAGGTCGGGCTGTTCACGCTCGCCTTCCTGCTCGCTGCCGTACAGATCCACAGTCCGGTCGGCTACCTTTCGGGACTGGCGCTCCCGTGGCCCGTGGAGCTCATTCCGGCGCTCTTCTTCGGCCTGGCTCTGGTGGGCTTCTGGCGGAAGGGTCGCTGGATGTACGACCCGTTCGAGGCCTGGTTGATTGCGTCTCTCATTGTGGCTCTCGCCGGACAATCGGTACTTGTCCCCTCCGCGGCCAACGCCTACGACGCGGCGGCTGCCGCGGCACAGCTGGTCAAGCTGCTGAGCTACGTTCTTATGCTCATCGGGGTGGTCGTCAGTCTGTACTGGCTGTTTCGCCAGGTCGAGTCGCGTGGTGACAGCATCGCGAGCGCCAACGAGTCGCTGCGGGCGGAGATTGCCAATCGTCAGCGGGCGGAGGAGGCCCTTCGTCTCAACGAGACCAAGTACCGGTCGATCCTGGAGTCGGTGCAGGAAGGCTACTTCGAGATCGATCTGGAGGGGGCAATCACGTTCTGCAACACGGCCCTGGCCCGCATCCTGGGCTACCGCAGAACGGAGCTCATCGGGAAGCACTTCCGCGAATACACGGACGGGGAGCAGACCCGGCGCCTCCAGCACCGCTTCCAGAGTCTGGCGGAGACCGGCTTCAGCCTGGACCTGTTTTCCTGGCAGATTGTCCGCCGCGACGGAGAGCGACGTTATCTGGAGTCTTCCATCTCGGTGATCCTGGATGGCGGCGGCGAGTCGATCGGATTCGGCGGAATGGTGCGGGATGTCACGAGCCGGCGCGAGGCATGGAATGAGCTCGAGCGTCGCGGGGCACGCCTGGAGCTCCTTAATTCCCTGGCGGTAAAGGTCCGCTCGGGCATGTCCGTGGACCAGGTCACCGAACACGCGGTGAAGAACCTGGCCGGTCACTTCCCCGGCCTGAGGGTGGCCTATTGCTCGATCAACGAGGACACGCTGACCGTGACACACTCCGCGGCGCCCCAGGGAATCCAGGGCGTCACGGGCCTGCAGGTGGACCTCGGGAATGCCCCGGATCACCTGGGCCCCTGCCTCAGTTGTCGCGCCTGCGAGACGGGGTGCCCGGAAGGCAACCGCCTGGCTCACATCGTGGAGGACCTGCTGGACAGTCCCCGCGGCGGCGTGCTGGTCGTGCCGGTGCGCTACTCGGATCGGCCGGCCGGGGTGATCTCCGTGGATTCGGATTCGCCGCGGGAATGGAGCCAGTGCGAGATCGATGTTCTCAACGAGCTCGCGGATCTCCTCTCCCTTGTGCTCATGGAGACGGAGGCGGGGGAGCGGCGCGACCGGGCGGAGGCAGAGCTGGAGGCACATGCCCGACAGCTCGCCCGGTCGAACGACGAACTGCAGCAGTTCGCGTATGTCGCATCGCACGACCTCCAGGAACCGCTGCGCATGGTGGCGGGCTACACCCAGCTCCTGGCACGCCGCTATGAGGGACAGCTGGACACCGAGGCGGACACATTCATTGGGTACGCGGTGGACGGAGTCCGCCGGATGCAGCAACTGATCCAGGACTTGCTTGCCTACTCCAGGGTCGAATTGCACGGCCACGAGTTCCAGAGGGTGGAGCTCATGGACTCTGTGGACTGGGCCCTGTCAAATCTTGAAACGAGCCTTGCGGAGGCTAGCGGAACCGTGGAATTCGGAGACCTGCCCGCTATAGATGGGGACCCGACACAGTTGGGCCTCCTGTTCCAGAACCTGTTGGGAAACGCGATCAAGTTCCGGAACGGCCGCAACCCCAGCATCCTGATCGACTCGGTCCGGGAAGGCTCCCATTGGAGGATCGGAGTTCACGACAACGGCCCCGGGATCGAGCCGCAGCACCGCGAGCGCATCTTCCAGATCTTCCAGCGCCTGAAGCGGTCCGACGAGGGAGGTACGGGCATCGGGCTGGCGATCTGCAAGCGGATCGTAAACCGTCACGGAGGCCGAATCTGGGTCGAATCGGCGCCGGGCGAGGGCTCGAGCTTCTACTTCACTATCCCTGAGGGATCGATGCGATCGGAGACGAAACCGGCGACCGCATCCCCACTGCTGACCGAAGCGGACGCCGACCCCGACGCCGTCTCGCATCCACATGATGCCAATGGCCGTATCAAACAGAATCTTGAGACGTTACAGGCATGACAACTGCCTCCCGGTCGACCGGACTGCGGATCCTGCTCATCGAAGACAACCCCGGCGATGCAGACCTTGTCGCCGTGGCTCTCGACGAGAGCGGGAGGAGATCGCTTCTGCACGTTTGCCCGGACGGCGAGGAGGCGCTGGCCTATCTCAGCCTCCGCTCGGAAAACGGCGCCCTGCCCGACCTGGTCCTGCTGGACCTGCGGATGCCGGGTCTATCGGGCGGAGAGGTGCTCGCGGCCATGAAGGCAGATCGCGAGCTGCGATCGATTCCGGTAGTCGTACTGAGCACTTCCTCGGCGCCGGACGACATCGCCCACGCCTACCGGGCGGAGGCTAACGCCTTCGTGACGAAGCCGCTCGATCTGGACGGCTTTCTGCACGCCATCCAGGCCGTCGAGCTCTTCTGGCTCAGGATCCACCGGGGCGTAGCCAACTGCTGAACCTGGCAGCGGATATGGCCTCCAGCGGAGCCCCATCCCGCCCGCGTGCTTGGCGTTTTGCGAGAGATTTCGGCCGGCCGGGGTTGGAGGCAGTGAGACGTTCCACACTCTTTGCCGCCTAGTGGTAAATATTGCAACAACTTAAAGAACCAGGCCGTCATGGCTCCCCTGTCAGTTTCCGGGGCCTCGCGCTTGCTCCTTCCACCTGCAGGGACTGTGGACGCTTAGCGGGCTCAGCAACTACCGGGAGGGGCTCTTTTGCCGTCGGTTGCGTGGAACAAGACGGGACACACTCCGGCGCACCAGGTGTCGGACGATGACGTAGCGCCGTCGCGCGATGGAGAGCCGTGCATTCGCGTTCTGCTCGTGCACGATGACCTCAAGTACCACCATGCCCTGTCCGAAGCGTTTGCAAGGTTTGGAGGACACGTAGACGGGTTGCCCGGCATGGAGGGGCTGCTCGCGTGGCTGGCAGAGCGATCCCCCACCGCCCTTGTGGTTGGCGACCACCTCACCGACGCCGATCCCCTCGAGCTTGTGCGACAGATTCGCAGTTCCGAGCGCTGGCGACACCTGCCGATTCATCTGGTGACGACCACGGCGGACACGGAGCTGAAGCTGCGCGCCTTCATGGCCGGCGCCGACGCGGTGCTCGAGCAGAAGAGCTCGGTGGCGGAGATCGTGGCCCGCGTGCTAGGGCGCGCCAACCGGGAGACGCCCCGGAGCGCTAAACAGAGTGCCGCGCAGCGGAACGGCGGCTCGTCGGGAACAAGCTCCGCGGAGAGCGTCCCGGACGTCATGATTATCGAGGATGACGTGTCGCTGGTGCAGATGTTCGAGTACGCGATTCGGAACCGCGGGTACTCGGTCGCTTCGTACGGCAACGGGCTGGAGGCGCTGGACGTTCTCCGGACTCTGGACGTCGGAGACCAGGAGCCCGTGGTGCTCCTGGATATAGACCTCCCCGGTATGGACGGCTTCGAGATCCTCCAGAAGGTGGAGGAGGAGCGTCCGGGGATCTTCCGTTTCCTGGTCACCACCATTCACAGCAGCGAGGCGGCCCAGGTGTTGGCCCTTCAGACCGGCGCGCAGGACTACCTCGTCAAGCCGCTGCGAATGCCGGTTGTAGTCGCCAAGATCGAGCGCCAGCTGCGCGCTCGTCGCACCGGCTAAGCCGGCGCGGGGAGTGGCACGACGATGAGCGTGGTGCTGCTGGTCGGGATCGCGATGGCCCAGGGAGTCTTCCTGGTCCTGCTTTTGGCGCTTGTGATAGGCGGGCGTTGGCTGGGCGTCTACCGTGTGCGGCGGCTGGAGGAGCACGAACAGCTTGCGGCGTCGACCGTACTCGGGTGGCTGGCCGGTGCGTGCAGCGATCAGGAGTGCCGCGAGGCAATTGACGAGCTCGACTACCGCAGCGTGTCGGCATTCCTGCTGGACTTCTCGGAGCAGCGCGGCGGGTCCGAGTGGGAGCACGTGGCGGATGTGCTGCGACCCACGGAGTGGTTTGCCCGCCTGTGCGAGGAGTCGCACTCCCACCTGTGGTGGCGACGGCTGGCCGCCGCTCGTCTGCTCAGCTGCCTGGCGATGGAGGATGACGCCGCGCTCGTTTGGACCCTGCTGGGAGACAAGCAGACGGCCGTGAGGGTCGAGGCGGCCACGATCGTGTCGCGGATTCCCACCCGCGAGTTGGCGAAGCGAGTGTTCGAGATCGCGAGCTCATCCACAGCCATCGTTCGCGGGCACTTGCTCCAGCTGCTGGCCCGCAATCGAGGCCTTCTCGAGCCGATCCTGGTGGATCTTCTCGACGAGGAATCCGACACGATGCACCTGCGAATGGCCCTGGACCTCTCCGGCCAGATCGCGGTGCCACATCTGCATGAGAGGGTGCTGTCGCACGCCTCCAGCGAGAGCCTCGAGGTGCGCATCGCCGCCACGCGGGCGCTGCGCTCGTTCCCGCACCCATCGACCAGCCAGGTGCTGCTCGAGCTGCTGGGCGATTGGCGCTGGGAGGTCCGAACGCAGGCGGCCATTTCGCTTGGGGCGATTGGCGCCGTGGAGGCCTGCGATGCACTGGGCAACGCACTTCAGGACTTGAACTGGTGGGTACGGCTTCGGTCCGCACTCGCCCTGCGGGTGCTGGGTCCGAAGGGTCAGGAGGTCCTGGAGGCCACAGACGCCGAGAAGGATCGCTACGCCTACGAGATGGCCCGGTACGTCCTCGGACTGGCCGACTCTGCCCTGGCCGAATTCTCGACCGACATGGGCCTGGCGGTCAAGCGGGGCACCTCCGTGAAGGCTGCGTAGGGGCATGGAACTACTCGCCGACGTCACCCGGGTGTTCGAGTGGCTGATCCTCATCTACTTCTTCGGGATCAACTCCTTCTACGCGCTTCTGATCTTCCTCTCGGTCCCGGAAATCTGGAAGAACTGGAAGATCTCCAGCCACGACGACATCAATCGCCACGTCAAATCGGAGGCGCTGCCACCCATCTCGGTGATCGTCCCGGCCTTCAACATGGAAGCGTCGATTGTGGAATCGACGCGCTCTCAGCTGAGCCTCCGCTATCCGCATCACGAGGTGATTGTCGTGAACGACGGATCGCGTGATGCAACGATGGATGAGCTGACCCGCGCCTTCGACCTGTATGAGGTCCCGCCCGCCATCCCACGACCGCTGGATACCGAGACGGTGAACGGATACTACCGGTCGCGCGTGGCCGCCGGTCTCATGGTCATCGACAAGGAGAACGGCGGGAAGGCGGATGCGCTCAACGCAGGATTGTGCGCGGCTCGCTGTCCGCTGGTTGTCGCGGCCGACGCCGACACCATCATCGAGCCCGATGCCCTGCTGCGGCTGGCTCGCCCCTTCCTGTTCGGCGAGCCCGTGGTGGCCGCGGGGGGAACCATCCGGGTGGCCAACGGATGCGAGATCAAGCACTCCCGGGTCACCAGGCCGCGGCTGTCCACCAACTTTCTGGCGGCCGTCCAGGTCCCCGAGTACCTGCGAGCCTTCCTGTTCGGCCGCCTGGGCTGGAATAGACTGGGCGGCAACCTGATCGTCTCCGGGGCGTTCGGCCTCTTCCGACGCGACTACCTGCTGGACATCGGCGGCTACGAGACCGGTCACGTCGTGGAGGATCTGGACATCGTGGTGAGGCTCCACAAGCACCTCTGCGACAAGGGAATCGAGTACCAGATTCCGTTCATTCCGGATCCGGTGGCGTGGACCGAGGTGCCGTCCGATCTGAGCACGCTGGGACGGCAGCGCGACCGCTGGCACCGCGGGCTCGTGCGGACGATGATCAACCACCGGGGCATGCTGTTCAACAAGCGCTACGGGAACGTGGGCTGGATCATGTTCCCGTTCTTCATCATCGGAGAGATGATCGCCCCGGTCGTCGAGGTGGTGGGGTACGTGTTCACGGCACTCGCCCTCGCCACCGGGATCGTCAACCTCCAGTTCGCCTTTCTGTTCCTGGCCGTGGCTATCGGGTACCAGATGATGCTCAGTATCTGGGCCGTCATCCTGGAGGAGGCCACGTACAAGACGTACCCGAACCCGGGGGACGTCTTCCGCATGCTCCTCTACGCCGTCGCAGAGCCATTCGGCTACCGGCAGCTCACGGTCCTGTGGCGGCTGCGCGGCTTCTGGCGCGCCTTGAGAGGCTACCAGGGCTGGGGCGAGATGCGGCGTTCGGGCTTTCACGAGCGGAAGGGCGATGAGGAGCTGGCGGATGCTGCGTAGCCCGTTCCGGGTCCCACCGGCCCGCGGCCGTAGTGTCCTGGCGCTGCTGTCGCTCGCGTGGGCGGCAACCGGTTGCGCACAGGAGCGCGTAGTAACCTGCCCCACTGACCTGGAGTCGTGGATCGACAGCGGCTGGGTCTCCTATCGCTCGGGGCTGATCGAGGAAGCAGGGGAGCGGTTCGCGGACGTCTTGTACTGCGACCCGTCCTCGGTTGCCGGGCGCACGGGCTCGGGGTACGTCGCCATGCGTGAGGGCCGTGACGAGGCGGCAGGCAAGACGTTCGCCGAGCTGATTGACGAGAAACCGGAATCCGTGGACGTCCTGGTTGGCGGTGGGATCGTCGCCTGGCGGATGGACGATCTGGCCCGTGCCCGGGAGCTCCTGACCCGCGCACTCGAGCTGCAGCCCGGTCACTCGGAAGCCAGCGACCTGCTGGCGCGCGTGGAGGCTTCGGGCGCCGTACCCACGGGCGCAGACGGGGTGGGGGTCGATATCTCCGTGAACCGGCCCGCCTACGTGCGGCCCGACACGGTGCAGTACCCGGCCCGGACCCGCGGGAACGGGTTCCAGGTCCGAGCGGCCGGCGGCTGGGAGCCGTTCTACATCCGGGGCATGAACCTGGGCGCCGCACTCCCCGGCCAACACGCCAGCCAGTTCCCGCCCGAGTCCGTGTACGTGAAGTGGATCGCCCAGATGGCGGAGCTGGGCGTGAACGCGGTGCGCCTGTACACGATCCATCCGCCGGGTCTGTATGACGCGATCGCCCGCCATAACCGGGCCAATCCGCGACGGCCCATCTGGCTGATTCACGGGGTGTGGACCGAGCTCCCGCCCGAGGACGATTACCTGGACTGGGAGTGGGAGTCGGGCTTCTTCGCCGAGATGAGGCGGGTGGTAGATGTCATCCACGGTCGGGCGGACATCCCGCACCGCCCGGGCCACGCGGCGGGCTCGTACACGTCGGACGTATCGCGCTGGACGCTGGCATTCATCATCGGGCGCGAATGGGAGCCGTTCTCCGTACAGGGGTTTGACCGGCGATATGCGGGCGCCGACCGGTGGGAAGGCCGCTACCTGCACGTCGACGGCGAAAACGCTATGGACGCCTGGCTGACCCGGGCGCTCGACCAGATGGTCGCGTACGAGATGGACGCCTACCACGCCCAGCGGCCGATGGCTTATACCAACTGGCCGACCCTGGACCCGCTGGAGCACCCCACCGAGACCACCGTGGACCAGGAGATGGCGTTCCGGGTGGCGATGGGAGAGAAGGTGCGGAAGCGTCCGAAGGAGTACGACAACGATGTGATCGGCCTCTCGACCCACCTCGTGCGCGCGACCCGGGAGTTCCCTGCCGGCTACTTCGCGTCGTACCACGCATACCCGTACTACCCCGACTTCATGATGCTCGACCCGGCGTACGGCCAGGCGCAGTCACCGTTTGGCGCGTCGACGTACTTCGGATATCTCGAGGCACTAAAACGTCTGCACCCGGACATGCCCGTGGTGATCGCGGAGTACGGCGTACCGGCCAGCCTCGGCATCGCCCACCTGCAACCGCAGGGCTGGCACCACGGCGGGCACGACGAGGCCGCGATGGCGGAGGTCAACGCTCGGCTGACCCGTGAGATCGCGGAAGCCGACATGGCAGGTGGGGTGCTGTTCGCGTGGATCGACGAGTGGTTCAAGAAGAACTGGATCGTCATCGAGTTCGAGATCCCGCTGGATCGCAACCGTCTGTGGTTGAACCGGCTGGATGCGGAGCAGCACTACGGCATGATTGCCATGGAGCCGGGAGAGATCCTGCCCGGCGCGTCGCTGCGCGAACGTCTCCCGGCCTGGCGCGAGGTCCCGCCGTTGTACGCTCCAGCCGACGGAGGCGCGCTGCGGGCCGCGTCCGACGAGGCGTATCTGTGGCTGTTGTTCGAGCGCCCCGAGGTTCCGGCCACCGTGGAAGAGGTGCTGATCGGGTTTGACCTGATCGATCCGGAGGGCGGCAACCTCCGTTGGCCCGAGCGCGCCGGCCCGCGCGTCCCGGTCGGCCTCGAGTTCGTCCTGCGCCTTGCGGACGGAGAGGCCCGGCTGCTCGCGGATCCGCGCTCCAACCCGTTCCGCCTGTACCCGGTACGACAGGACCTCGGTTCGGAGGCGCCGCGGCGCCCTGCGGTGTTCGGCGAGCTAGACGGCCTCCCCGGGCTGTTCGACGGCCGCGTGGAGGGAGACTTCCGGCGCCCGTACACGACGCGCCGTGTCAAGGACGGGCGCTACGACTCGCTGCGGGTCGTCACCAACCGACCCAGGTTCGCGCGCGACGGCAGCGAGTTCCCCGCACTCGGCTATGATCGGGGGGTGCTGCCGCACGGCGGCCCGCCGGACGGGCTGTGGGAGGAACTGGAGGACGAGGGCGTGATCGAGGTCCGCATCCCGTGGATGCTCCTCAACTTCACGGATCCCAGCCAGAGGCGGCTGCTGCAGGACCCGCCCGATGCCGATGACTCGGATCCGTTCGGAACCCTGACGGTGGAGGACATCCGCATCGTGGCGGCGTTTCGAGATGGTGAGCAGGAGTGGACCGCCTGGCCGGGTCCGAAGGCGGCGCTGGCCGGGATAGATGGTGCCGGCGGTGCGACCGCAGGCACGGTGGCCCGCTACTCGTGGCCCACCTGGGAAAGTCCCAGCTGGCGCGAGCGGCGCCGCCCGGTGTTTGACGCGATGCGCAGGGTTTTCGCGGAATTGGCGTCGCGAGCAGTCGCTACTGGAGATGATCGATGAAACGGACAATGACACTGGCCATCGGGCTGATCTGTATGGCTCGCATCGCATCGGCGCAGACGGTTGCCGACTCGGCATGGGTGATAGGAGACATCGCGCTGGCGGAGCGACTGTACGAAGACCAGTTGGGCACCAATCCCAACCAGGCGCGTGCGCTGCACCGGCTGGCGTTGATCCTGGCGTGGTCCGAACGGTACGACGAGAGCCTGAAGCTGTTCGACAGGCTGCTTATCCTCGAACCGGGGAATCTCGAGGCCGCGGCGGCCCGGGCGAAGGTGTTCGCGTGGCGGGGCGAAGTGGACGTAGCGATCGCCGCGTTCCGGCGGCTGGCTTCCGATCATCCGGACAATGCGGACGTGCGTCTGGGCTTGGCCGAGGTGCTGTCGTGGGACAATCAGCTGGATGAGGCGGAGTCCGTCTACGAGCAGGTGCTCGAGGACGACTCGAACAACCGCGGAGCACTGGCCGGGCGGGCCAAGGTAAGCGCGTGGTCCGATCGGCTTGTGGAGGCCGAGGCTCTGTGGCGTGAAGCTCTGGCGCGCTTCCCGGACGACCCGGTTTTTCTGACCGGCCTGGGCCAGACCCTGCGCTGGCAGGGGCGTGACGCGGCAGCTCTGGAATACCTGGAGCCGGCGCTGGAGTTGACGCCGCAGAACCGCGATCTGCGGACGGAGGCCCGGCTCGCCTCCGAAACATTCCTGCCCCGTGGCCGGCCGGCCGTTCTTTACGAGAGCGATTCGGACGGCAACCGGATCGGCACGGCACGCTACCAGCAGGCCCTGTGGCCGGACCGACGTCTGGGGGTGCGCGTGAGCGGGTACGCCCGTACGGCGGACCAGGTCAGCGACATCCCTGACGGCTCGCGATCCGGCCGCGCCTTCGGGGCGTTCGGCGAGGCGGAGTACTTCCTGGAGCCCGGCTGGCGGCTGGTGGGAGGCCTCGGTGCCAGCGTGTCCGATGTGCAGGATTCGAAGACCATGGGAGCCTACCGGCTGTCCGTCGAGACACCATCCCGTCACCCGGTGATCGGAACGGTGTCCCTCAACGGTCTGCCGTTGGACGAGACGGCCCAGTTGATGGAGACTGGCGTTCACGTGGTGATGCTGGAGGGCTCGGTACGGGCCACTCCGGCGTCCGGCTGGCGGGCAACCATGACGGCGGGCACGGCCGGTTATTCCGGTTCCGAGACCAACCGCCGCCTGAGCGGTTCTGTGGGCGTGGACCGGCGACTCTCCGGCGCCTGGCTGGTCGGCGTCTCGCTGCGCGCGTTCGGCTTCGAAAAGAACCTGAACGACGGCTATTTCGACCCCGAGTTCTACGGGATTGGCGAGCTGTGGGGCGCCTGGACAGGCTCGTTCGACGCGTGGGAGCTGAACGTCAGCGCCGCGCCGGGCGTGCAGCAGGTGAAGCAGGCAGACTACGAGAGGACCAGCATGGTGGGTCGCGCTTCCGCTTCGGTCGGATACCGTGTGCGGCCGTCCAGCGAGATCATCTTGCGGGGCATGTACTCCAGCACGGGGCTCAACACGTTCGCCACCGGATCCGAGGACTACCGCTACTTCAACATCTCGGTGTTGGCCTCTATCGCGTTCTGAACAGGCGGTTTATCGTCGAACGGTGCTTCCCTGGGTACTGGCGCTTCGAGTGGGAACCTCGGCGCTCGAGCTTGTCTCTCAGGGGCGGGGATGTGCCTCCTGAAACCGGAACGCCGCTGGCAACATGCCATCCGTTTCCCGCAGACGGTTCTTGCAGATCACGACGGCCGGCACCGGAGCGGTCGCCGCTGCAGCCGCCGCGCTCCAGCTACCCGAGTGGCTCGCCTCTCCTCCCGCCGACGGAGAAGTGGAGACCACCCCCACCTACTGTGACATCTGCTTCTGGAAGTGTGGGGCGATAGCGTACACGCGGGGTGGCCGGTTGTGGAAGGTGGAAGGGCACCCGGAAGACCCCCTGAGCCGAGGCCGGTTGTGTCCGCGCGGAACCGGCGGTGTGGGTGCCCACTATGACCCGACCCGGCTGCGTGCTCCGCTGCTGCGCCGCGGCGAGCGAGGATCCGAGGAGTGGGCGGAAGTCACCTGGGACGAA
The DNA here is from genome assembly GCA_039587395.1 of Gemmatimonadota bacterium. Lineage (GTDB taxonomy): Bacteria > Gemmatimonadota > Gemmatimonadetes > Palauibacterales > Palauibacteraceae > JBDHIQ01. The sequence goes on along the minus strand of JBDHIQ010000031.1, from coordinate 39,041 downwards.
GCCCTGGACTTCCTGGCCGATCGGCTCCAGCGCCTGAAGGCAGATCACGGGGCCGAATCCCTCGCCATGTTCAGCCATGGGGTCGGCGGCACTTTCTTCCGGCACGCATTGCGCGCCTACGGAACGCCCAATTTCGTCGCGCCATCCTACGCGCAGTGTCGTGGGCCGGTGGATGTCGGTTTCTCGCTCACGTTCGGGGAGCCGGTCAGAAGCCCGGAGCGTACCGACATTCGCAATGCACGCTGCCTGGTGCTCATCGGATCCCACCTGGGCGAGAACATGCACAACACCCAGGTGCAGGAGTTCGGGGAGGCGATCGAGCGCGGCGCGTCGATCATCGTAGTGGATCCGCGCTTCTCGGTGGCCGCGGGCAAGGCCAGGTACTACCTGCCGATCAAGCCCGGCACCGACATGGCCCTGCTGCTGGCCTGGATGCACGTGCTCGTCCAGGAAGATCTGTACGATCGGGACTACGTGGCCGAATACGGCGGAGGCTTCGACGCTTTTGTCGAGTCCATCGCCGCGTACACACCGGAGTGGGCCGCCGAAAGAACGACCCTCCCGGCAGACATGATCCGCGAGACGGCGCGCGAGATGGCCCGCTGTCGCCCCGCTACCCTGGTCCACCCCGGCCGGCACGTCACGTGGTACGGGGACGACGCGCAGCGCAGTCGCGCCATTGCCCTCCTGAACGCGCTTCTCGGCAGCTGGGGACGGCGCGGTGGATTCTACCGCCCCGGTCGGATGAGCGTGCCGGGCTTTCCCTACCCGCCGTATCCGGCACCCGAGCAACCGGCCGCTGATAACCCGGATCGCCGCTATCCGTTCGCCGGCGGCGGCTTGAGCACGGGAGTTCGCGACGCCACGCTGACGGGCCAGCCGTATCCGATCAAGGGGTGGTTCGTCTACGCGACGAATCTGTTGCAGGCGATGCCGAATCAGCAGGAAACGATAAGGGCCATCCAGAACCTGGACTTGCTCGCCGTCGTGGATGTCGTTCCCAGCGAGATTGCCGGCTGGGCGGACGTCGTTTTGCCGGAATCGGTGTTCCTGGAGCGCCATGACGACTTGAACGCACCACGGTTTCGCGAACCGTTCGTGTCGCTACGCCAGCCGGTTGTCGAGCCGCCGGCCGACCAGAAGCCCAACTGGTGGATCGCGCGGGAGCTGGCTCTGAAGCTGGACCTGGGAGAGTACTTTCCGTGGCAGCACATAGATGAGTACCTGCAGCGGCGAGTCGCGCTTGGCGGCCACGATTACCAGGAGCTGACCGAGAAGGGAATCCTGCTGGGTCCGAGGCCGGCTCTGTACTTCGAGGATGGCGTGCCAGCGGAATTCCCCACCCCGTCCGGCAAGATCGAGTTCTTCTCTGAGCAGCTTGAGGAGGCGGGCTTCGATCCTGTACCCCGCTTCACTCCGCCCCCGGAACCGCCCGCCGGCTTCTTCCGGCTGCTGTACGGCCGGTCTCCCGTTCACACGTTCGCTCGCACCCAGTCGAACCCGTTGCTTGGCGAGATGATGAGCGAGAACGAGGTGTGGATCCATGCTGATTCCGCCCGGGAGCTGGGCCTCGCGACCGATGACCGGGTGCGCCTGGAGAACCAGGACGGAATCGTCAGCGATCCGGTGAAGGTGAAGGCCACGCAGCGCATCCGGCGGGACAGCGTCTATCTCGTTCACGGCTTCGGTCAGCAGTCTCGCGCCTTCCGCGGCGTTCACGGCCGAGGGGCGGCCGACGCACAGCTCATAACCCGCTACGCCGTTGATCCGCTGATGGGCGCAACCGGAATGCGGGTGAACTTCGTGACCATCCTGGCGGAGAGCTGAGCATGGCCCGCCTGGGAATGGTCATCGATACGACGCTGTGCGTGGGCTGCATGGACTGCGTCGTGGCCTGCAAGACAGAGAACGACGTCCCGGAGGGCCTGAACCGCGACTGGATTGTCCAGGAGGTGGTCGGAGAGTTTCCAACCCTGCACATGGAGATCCGGAGTGAGCGCTGCAACCACTGCGACAATCCGCCGTGCGTGCACTGCTGCCCCACGGGCGCCAGTCACGTCGAGGATGTCTGGAGGACCGTGCAGGTAGAGATCCGCCAGTGTATCGGCTGCAAGGCCTGCCTGGCGGCCTGCCCGTACGATGCGCGGTTCATCCACCCGGATGGATACGCCGACAAGTGCACCTTCTGCCTGCACCGGGTGACGGAGGGGCTGGACCCGGCGTGCGTAGCTGTGTGCCCGACCCGTTGCATGCACTTCGGTGACCTGGACGACCCCCGCAGCTCCGTCAGCCGGTTGCTGGGATCGCGCCGCCACCATTCACTCCGGGACGCCGCCGGCACCCGGCCGCGGCTCTACTTCCTCACGTGATGAGCAGCGCCATGGGCGGGCTCCCGGCGTGGAGGACCTCGTGATTCAGGGCGTCGCGCAGGAGATCACCTCGACGCGGGCCAACCACCTGGTGGACCCATCCCTGTACGTGTGGGGGTGGGAGATCTCCGTCTATCTGTTTCTGGGTGGCCTGGTGGCCGGCATGATGATCATCTCCGGCTACTTCCTGTCTTCCGGGCGCTATCGCAACACCCGCTGCTCCTGCTTCGTCTTGCCCGGGCTAGGCCTGTTTCTCCTGACGCTCGGCATGCTGGCCTTGTTCCTGGACCTGGAGCTGAAGGCACACGTGTGGCGACTGTACACGACTTTCGAGCCCAAATCACCGATGTCGTGGGGTTCGTGGATTCTCCTGCTCGTCTACCCCGCCCTGATCGCGAACTTCCTGCTGCGCAGCCGGTCGAAGAGGCTGATTGAGAAGCCCGGTTTCGTGCGCTGGATCGGCATCGCCAACATGGTACTGGGGGTGCTGCTGGGCGTGTACACGGGCGTCCTGTTGAGCGCCCTGGGCGCCCGGCCGTTGTGGGACAGCGCCGTGCTCGGTCCCCTCTTCCTGGTCTCGGGACTCTCCACCGCCGCCGCGTTTGTGCACTTGATCGCTCGTGATCGGTACGAGCGCGAGCTGCTCGCCCGGGCCGACAACGCGTTTCTGATCACGGAGTTGGTGCTGATCGGACTGCTGTTCGTCGGGCTGGCGACTGCCACCCGCGTCCATATCGCCGCGGCGGGGCTGTTCTTCGGCGGGGAGTACACGGCCGTATTCTGGCTCCTCGTGGTGGGAGCTGGAATAGTGGTTCCGTTGTTGGTTCAACTGCTGGCCGTGAGCCACAGGATCCGCCACACGGCCGTGGCCCCGCTGGCCGTGATCCTGGGTGGCTTGTTGCTTCGCTTCGTGCTCGTAAACGCCGGCCAGCTGAGCAGCTGGAACATCGCATCGGCTGGCCCGCTCGGCGGACCCTAGTCACATCTGGATCGTCACGACGTCTCGCACAGTACACTGTGAGACATCTACAGGCGCGCGAACAGCAGATTCATCACCCGGCCGGAGTTCGAGCGGAATCCGGTCACCTGTCCGCCCGCGTCACGCTCGAAGCGTATCTGACCCAACCACCAGGCGCATGGCCGGTTTCGGCTTGCGCGGACCGGGTCCGAAGAGCCAGCATGCGGCATGGAATGGATGTCCAACCCCGAGTACTGGGTGGCGCTGCTCACCCTGACGGTCCTGGAGATCGTCCTCGGAATCGACAACATCGTAATGATCTCGATCCTGGCGGATCGGCTGCCGGAGCACCAGCAGCGGCTTGCCCGCCAGGCGGGCCTGGCCCTGGCGATGATCACGCGGATCGCTCTCCTGGCGTCGCTGGCCTGGATCATCCGGCTCACGGCTCCCCTGTTCACCGTCGCCGGGCAGGACATCTCGGGGCGTGACCTGATGTTGTTCGGCGGCGGCCTTTTCCTGCTGGCCAAGTCGACGCACGAGATCCACAAGAGCCTGGAAGGGGTCCGCCAGGGAACGTCAGTAACGGGTACCGCGGCCCTGGGGTCCACGCTGGTCCAGATCGTATTGCTCGACCTGGTGTTCTCGCTCGACTCCGTGATTACGGCGGTGGGGATGGTGGATGAGATCGCCGTCATGGTCGCGGCCATCGTCATCTCCGTGGTCATCATGGTGATCAGCATCGAGCCGATCAGCCGCTTCGTGAAGGAGCACCCGACGGTGAAGATGCTGGCCCTCAGCTTCCTGCTGTTGATCGGCGTGGCGCTGATCGCGGAAACTTTCGATCAGCATCTGCCGCGAGGCTACATCTACTTCGCCTTCGGGTTTTCGATCTTCGTGGAGATGCTCAATCTCCGTCTGCGAAGGCGGCAGGAGGCGCGGTCCGCGTGGGGGCCCGGAGAGCTCGATCCGGATCCGGAGGAACCGTAGCCGCCCGCACCCGGCCCGACGGGACGCGCTACTTCACATCGCGAGCCAGCCTCAGACCCATGAACTGCCAGGTGGCGTCGGCCGGGAAGAAGTTGCGGTACGTCGGCCGAATGTGGGTCTCCGAGGTGGCACAGGAGCCGCCGCGCAGCACGAACTGGTTGCTCATGAACTTGCCGTTGTACTCGCCCAGCGCCCCGGGCAGCGGCTCGTAGCCTGGATACGGCGAGTACTGGCTGCGCGTCCACTCCCACACGTCCCCGAACATCTGCTTCAAGCCGCCGCTGGATTCGCGGCTGTTGGGCGACTCCTCACCTGACAGGCCTCCCCAGGCCCGTACGTCGGCCGGGTGCAGGTGGCCGCTCTCGACGAAGTTGCCACGCATGGAGACCGAACCGGCCGCGGTTTCCCATTCCTGTTCGGTCGGCAACCGCGCCCCGGCCCAGCGAGCAAACGCATCGGCCTCGAAGTAGCTGATGTGGCACAGTGGCTCGTCAGCCTCCACCTTCCGAAGCCCGGATAGCGTGAACAGGTGCCAGTCACCATCGCGCTGTTCCCAGTAGAACGGCTCGGTCCAGCCGTTTCGCTGGACCGTGGCCCAGCCCTCGGATAGCCACAGCTCGCCGCGCTCGTACCCACCGTCCTCCATGAAGGCCAGGTACTCGCCATTGGTCACCAGTCTGTCGGCCAGCAGGAACGCGTTGTTGAAGTGCCGGTGCCGGGGCCCTTCGTTGTCGTAACAGAAGGCCGGGCCCTCGTGTCCGATCCACTGCAGGCCTTCGTCAAAATGCACCCATTCCAGTTGCGGCGCCGGGCCGGCGGCCACAGCAGGTCCGGCAGCGCCGGCGGGCGTGGCGGACACATCAGCGCTGGCGTACTCCGGACGCAAAGGGTTCACGGATAGCACGTGCTTGATGTCGGTGAGCAGGAGTTCCTGGTGCTGCTGCTCGTGGTTCATCCCGATCTGGACCAGCGGAGCCAGCTCACGGAATGTCGGTTCGTCGGCCTGCGTCAGCAGCCGCTGCATGTGCTCATCCACGTGCGCGCGGTACTGGTAGACCTCCTTCACGGTCGGCCGGGAGATGTATCCGCGCTGGTCCCTGCAATGCCGCTCCCCCGCCTGCAGGTAGTAGGAGTTGAACAGGTAGGCGTAGGCCGGATTCAGCGGCCGATAGCCTTCCAGGTGCGGCGTCAGGACAAAGGTCTCGAAGAACCACGTGACATGCGCCAGGTGCCACTTGGTGGGGCTGACGTCCGGCATGGATTGCACGACGTAGTCTTCGATGGCCAGCGGATCGGAGAGCTGCTCCGTCAACCGTCTCACGTCCGCGTAGCGCGCGACGAACGCGTCGGCGTCTACGGCTGACCCGTTGGGCGACATGGCGGGCGTTGTGGCATCTGCATCGGACGGCGCTTCGGTAATCACGGGCTCGACTCGTTTCAGGCGTTGGCGACAGGGTTCGTTCTACGGCACCTCGAACAGGAAACTGGGACAGGCGGTTCCGGTACTCAAGCGCGAGGCAGGACGCTTGTCACCGCGGCCGCAGCCGGTGACCTTGGGAGCCATGGACTTCAACGACCCGGCCCTGACCGTCGCGGTGGCGCTTGCCGCCGGAATTGTCGCGCAGGCCATAGCCCTCCACCTGCGTATCCCGGGCATCGTGCTGCTGCTCGGAGCCGGCGTCGTGCTTGGGCCCGAGGTGCTTGGCGTCGTGCAGCCGGGCTCTCTGGGAGATGGCCTGAGACACGTGGTCGGACTGGCCGTGGCCATCGTGCTGTTCGAGGGCGGGCTCAACCTCAACCTGCGGCGCCTGCAGCGCGAGGCGCACACCATTCGGCGGCTGATCACGACCGGAGCCCTGATCACGGCGGTCGGCGGCGCGACCGCCGCCAGGTACTTCATGGGCTGGGACTGGACCATCGCCATCCTGTTCGGGACGCTGGTGGCCGTGACGGGCCCGACCGTGATCAACCCCCTGACCCGCCGGATCCGCCTCAAGAAGAACCTGCGCACGATCCTGGAAGCCGAGGGCGTCCTGATCGACCCGATCGGCGCCATCGCCGCGGTGGTCGCGCTGGAGGTGATTCTCGAGCTGCACCACGTCGGGGCGGCCCAGGCCGCGCAAGGGCTGCTGGCCCTTCCGGTCCGCCTGGGACTCGGCCTGGCCCTGGGCCTGGTGGGTGGTGTGGTGATAGGGCTGCTGCTCCGACGCAAGAAGGTCGTCCCGGAGGGGTTCGAGAACATCTTCAGAAATCAGCAACGGGCTGCTCGAGGAGAGCGGAATCATGACGGTCGCCGTGGCCGGGATCGTCGTCGGCAACATGAAGACGCGCGTGCAGCGTGACCTGCTCGAGTTCAAGGAGCAACTCACGGTTCTGCTCGTCGGGCTGTTGTTCGTGCTGCTCTCCGCCGATGTGCGCCTGTCCGACGTGACGGCGCTGGGCTGGGCCGGCGTGGCGACCGTGGCGGCGCTCATCCTGGTAGTCCGTCCGCTGAACGTGGCGGTGAGCACGGCCGGGTCCGAGCTCAAGTGGAACGAGCGCGCCTTTCTTGGCTGGCTGGCGCCCAGGGGGATCGTGGCGTTTGCCGTCGCCTCCTTGTTCGCGCAGCGGCTGACTGTCGAGAATCTGGCTGACGGACGCCAGTTCATGGCGCTCGTGTTTCTGGTGATCGCCATGACCGTGATGGTCCAGGGCGGCACGGCCGGCCTGGTGGCTCGTCTGCTGGGTGTCCAGCGGCCGGGGAACGCGGGTTGGGTGATCGTGGGTGCCAACCCGCTCGGCCGGGCGCTCGGCAAGGCGCTGCGGGATGCCACGGCTGATGCCAACGGAGGCGGCGGCGCGGCGGAGGAGGTCGTGCTGGTGGACAGCAGCGCGGCAGAGGCAACGGCTGCGGAGCAGGACGGCTTCCGGATCATCTACGGCAATGCCAGCGAGGAGCGGATCCTGCTGCGGGCGGACGTGGATGCGCGACGGGCGCTCGTGGCCGTCACGCCCAACGGGGCCGTCAACCTGAGGGTAGCCGAAAAGGCCATGGAGCTGTTCCGCGTGCCGCGAGCCTTCGTGGCGGTCCAGATCGGACTGGCCGGAGCCCGGGAGAACCACGTGACGGAAGCGGAGGCCGGCATCCTGTTCGGCCGGGCCATCGACTTCGAGCGCTGGACCCACCACTTGCTGCACGGAGATCATGCGGTGGAGCGCTGGAGGTACATGGGAGATGACCGGATACCGGTCGCGCCGGCTGCCCCCGCCGCTGATGGCATACGCCGCGTCCCCCTCCTGCCGCTGGTGCACGTGCGCGGAGCGAAGGCCATGCCAGTGGATGGCTCCACCAACGCACGGCAGGGCGATGAGGCCGTGTTCCTGTGGCTCGCCGCCGACCATGATCACGCGCGCGAGTGGCTTCTGGAGGCCTCGTGGCAACCGGTTCCGGAAATACCAGGGAGTGACGCTGCCGTTACGGAGTGAGGTGGGCGAGTGGAGCGGGTGGCGGGAATGGCGGGACGCCGGGGCGACCCGCCGGGCTAGACGAAGATCTTGAACAACTGCCGGGCCAGCCAATCCGGGACCTCTGCCCTGGGCTGTTCCGCCTCGCGCCGGGCTTCCCCGGGCTGCGTCTCTCCGCGCGCTCCCATCCTGCTGTCCATTCCTATCGAGTCTGCCATTCTGTTCTGCCCTCTATCTATGTTGTGCAGGGTCCGCGGCCAGTAGCTCCGATCGGTTGCCATGCCCACGGAACACCCCTTCCTCGACGATTCCCAAACGTCGTCGCGCCGGCCAATGTTTCAGTCGGCCACACGATTACCCTGGCTGGACCCGTTGGGTCCTCCCCGTTAGCCGTTAGACGAGGACCATTCCGGAAGGGTTGCATGAGGGCCTTCGAACCATGGTTTTCAGCCGGGTTGTCCCGGCCGAGGGCCGGAGGCCAGATTGCCTGATGCACACCGCCCGACGCACGCACGGATACACCGAGTCCGTAATCCGGATGATGACCCGTCTCGCGGCGGAGCATGGTGCCCTGAATCTCGCCCAGGGCTTCCCTGACTTCCCGTCCCCGGATGTCCTCAAGGAAGGCGCCATCAGGGCCATCCGCGAGGACGTGAACCAGTATGCCGTCACCTGGGGAGCCAAGCGGCTCCGCGACGCGCTGGTCGCACGATACGAAGGCTGGTACGGCCTGGAGTACGATCCCGAGACGGAGGTGACCGTCACTTGCGGAGCGACCGAGGCGGTCGTGGCGACGCTCATCGGAATCGTCGACCCTGGCGAGGAAGTCATCGTCCTGGAGCCGTTCTACGAGAATTACGGACCCGACACGATTCTGTGCGGAGCCACTCCCGTGTTCGTACCGCTTGGCGAGGGCTGGCGCATCGATCTGGATCGGTTGGCATCCGTGTTCTCGGACCGGACCAGGGCCATCGTCATCAACACGCCGAACAACCCGACGGGCCGGGTCCTCGGCCGGGACGAGTTGGAGGGAGTCGCGGAGCTGTGCATCCAGCATGACGTGTACGCGGTGACGGACGAGATCTACGAGCACATCCTCTACGACGGCGTGCATGTCCCGATGGCCACGCTGCCGGGGATGCGCGAGCGCACCATCACGGTGAGCGGCGCATCGAAGACGTTTGCGGTCACCGGGTGGCGGATCGGGACAATCTTCGCGCACCCGCAGGTGACCGACGCCATCCGAAAGGTACACGACTTCCTTACGGTGGGAGCGCCAGCGCCGCTGCAGGAGGGGGTGGCGTTCGGCCTGGAGACGCTGCCGGACTCCTACTACGACAATCTGTCGGAGGAGTACAGGCGGCGGCGCGATATCTTCTACGACTACCTGGTTCGGTCCGGATTTCGCTGCCGGCCGCCGGAGGGCGCGTACTACATCCTGGCCGACTTCTCAGAGTTGAGCGACCTTTCCGACACTGAGTTCTCGCACTGGCTGACCTCACGGGTAGGCGTCGCGCCCGTGCCCGGCTCGAGTTTCTACCGGGACCCTGGCGACGGCAACCGCCTGGTCCGGTTCGCCTTCTGCAAGACGGAGGAGCTGCTGAGGGAAGCTGGCGAAAGACTGCTCACCGTGAGAGACGAACGGCCTGCGCCATGAGCGATGATCTGCCCCCGGGGCCCGAATCAACAAGCAGGCCCGCATCAACAGGCGGCCCCGAATCAACAGACAGCCTGGATTCCACGGAGGCGCTCCAGAACGGCGTCGACAGATTCGCGCACCGGAAGCTCATCCGACTTCCGGCCCGCCACAACCCGAAGCTTGGAGAGCTGGTAGCCCGGGTTAACCAGGACCCGGAGATCTACGCGCTGTGGGTCGCTACCAACGTGAACGCCGTAGAACGGCTGCACATGACGGATCACGGTCCGGTACACGTGCAGATCGTGGCCAATTCCGCCCTCCGCATTCTGCGCCTGCTGCTGGCGGCCGGGGTGACCCCCAACCTGGTCCGCGACTACGGTCTGACGGATCACGACGCGGAAGTGTGCGTGTGCCTTGCCGCGCTGCTGCACGACGTCGGGATGTCCATCCACCGGGAGGGCCACGAGACGTACTCCCTGTTCGTGGCCACGCCTATTCTCAAGTCGCTGCTGGCTGACCTTTACGAACCACCGCTGGACACGGTTCTCCGCTCCGAGGTGCTTCACGCCATTGAATCGCATCGGTCCGGCGGGATGCCGCTCACTGTCGAGGCCGGCGTTCTGCGGATCGCCGACGCGCTCGACATGGCACAGGGCCGGTCGCGCATACCGTTCGAGGCGGGCTCCACGAGCATCCACTCCGTTTCTGCGGCCGCCATCGAAGCTGTCCACATCGAACCGGACGACGAGCGGGGCGTCCGCATCCGGGTCGAGATGAGTAATTCGGCCGGGGTGTTCCAGGTTGATGATCTACTTCGCAAGAAGCTCAGGGGATCGGGTCTCGAAGAGTACCTGCTGGTCGAGGCGGTGATCGAAGGAGAGACCGAGAAGCCCCTGGTGAAGCGATTCCAACTCTGAGGCTATCATGAAACTGCCCTCTCTCGAGCTGGTGTTTGCGGGCGCATTCGCCGCTGCGAAGCGATTCCCGCTGGTGATCGTGTGCGCCGTGGTGGCTACGGTGGCTGGTTTCATACTGGCCGGAGACGAATCCCTCGACCGGCCGTTCGAGACGCGGCTCATGGCGACCGCACTGCTCGGCCTGTCCCTGTTCTTCGTGCTGTCCCTGTTTGGTGAGCGGCGGAAATTAGGCCTTCGAGGCATGGTCATCCTGCGGCTCACGGGACTGCTGTTCCTGGTCTGGTTCCTGTTCGCCTGGCCGGGTTGGGCGGAGCCTATCGCCTGGACCCGCTGGTTCCAGCTGATGGTGGGGCTGCACCTCCTGGCCGCGGTCCTCCCCTACCTGCTGGTGGACGAGTTCAACGGCTTCTGGCAGTACAACCGATCGCTGTTCCTCCGGTTTCTGATGGCGGCCGTGTTCTCGGTCGTGCTGTACGCCGGTCTGTCGATTGCCCTGCTGGCCATCGACAACCTTCTGGGCGTGAACGTGCCGGACGAGAGCTACATGCGGCTGTGGTTCATCATCGCATACCTGTTCAACACGTGGTTCTTCCTGGCCGGTGTGCCGGACGACTTCGAGGCCCTGGACCGGCTGGATGACTATCCCAGGGTCCTGAAGGTGTTCGCGCAGTTCATCCTGGTCCCGATCGTCGCCGTCTATCTGGTGATCCTCACGGTCTACCTGGGCAAGGTCATCGTGACCCGCGAGTGGCCGAGCGGCTGGATCGGTTACCTGGTGTCCAGTGTGTCGGTACTCGGGATACTGGCGCTGCTGCTGGTTCATCCGGTGCGGGACCGCGAGGAGAACCGATGGGTGAACACCTATGCACGAGGCTTCTTCATCGCGCTTCTGCCGTCGATCGTGATGTTGATTCTGGCGGTGTGGCAGCGGATAGAGCAGTACGGGATCACCGAGCGTCGCTATTTCCTGATCGTGCTGGCTGTGTGGCTGGCAGCGGCCGCCACCTACTATACGGTGACCCGCTCCAAGAACATCAAGTTGATCCCGGCCACCCTGTGTGCGGTGGCCTTCTTCACGTTCATCGGACCGTGGTCGGCGTATCCCGTGTCGCGCAACAGCCAGGTGGACCGGCTGGCGGGAATCCTCCAGGAGGGCGGCCTCCTTGCCGACGGCAGCCTCCGGGCAGCGGCGGGAGAGACCTCGTTCGAGGATCGTAAGGAGATCAGCGCGATCCTGCGCTATCTGCTGGAGTTCCACGGCACGGATGCGCTCCAGCCGTGGTTCGATACCCCGCTGGCTGAGATCGACACTATCGGCGGTACGTCGGTGGCCAGGGGAGCGGAGCAGGTGGACCGGCGGGCGCAGCTCGTTGCCGCACGCATGGGCGTTGAATACGTCGGTCGATACCAGCCGCCCGCCGAGGGAGTGTTCAACTTCTACACTGATCGTCGTGGCAGCGTGGTGGATGTGACCGGGTTCAACTACGCCTATACCAGCACCAACCTCCTGGACGACATCCTTGTCGTGGAGGGCGACTCGGTCCTGGTCGACTACTTCAAGCCGGACGGTGTCGTACGTCTGTCGGTGGACGGCGTCGCCGTGCTCACCGCTCCGCTGGCGCCCGTGCTGGACAACATCCGGGACTACAGCGGCACCGGCACCCGTGGTCTGCCGCCTGAAGTGATGCGGATCGAGGGGACGGGCGACGGGCTCTTCGCAGTGTTCTACATCAACCGGCTCTCGGGGGAGCGGCGCGCGGACGGGCTGGAAGTGAGCAGCGCGAGAGCGGATCTGTACCTGAGGACCGGAGAGGAGACGTCCGACGGCGAGCCGGAGGCGCCGGACGACGACGCGGAGACGTCCCGATAGGGTCGGCGGCAGGGCCGGAGGACGAGTTTTTCGGACCGAGCCAACCCTCGCTCGACTCAGGGTGTCCTACCATTAGAACACGCGGAGGATACGGCTCCGGTCGTGCTCGGTGGACGCCGCTCCGATCGGGCAAGCCAGCGCGGCCGGCAGCCGATTCAAAAGGGTGAAACCTGCTGTCGACAACCACAATTCAGTCATGGAGACCTGGCAGTGAAACGGCTCGTCGGATTTTCGGTACTCGGTTTCCTCGCGTGGACAGTCCTGACCGTCGGTTGGGCTGCCGCCTCGCACCTCGGACAATTCCCCGGTCCCGGCCAGACGGCTGAAGGCTCGATGAACCTGGCGGCCAACGCGGTTACCGTCGTGGACCTGCCCGGAGCGCTGGGCACTCCTCAGCGCACGGCCGCACGGCAGCTCCGTAACGCCGGAGATGCGGCGGCCCGGTTCTATCGCGGCCCGGAGCGCGCGGTCGGGCGCTTTCTGGACCAGATTGCCGGCCACAAGCACGGGCACGACCATCACTATCGTGTCACGGAGCGCGTGCGGTTCTCGGCACCCGGGGCGCGGATGCACCTGGTACGTCCCATGACGGATCAGGATCGCGAGCGTGTGCGGGACCGGATGAGGCACCTGCGGGACCGGCTGGAACATCGGCTCGAGGCGCGTCACCAGGAGATCGAAATCCGCATGGAGACGACCGAGAGGGTGCGCCGGGAGCTGGAGCTGGCGAACCAGGAGCTTCTCGAGAAGCTCGAGAACATCGAGCTGCAGGAATTCGAGAGCAACAATCTCAAGGATGAGATCAAGAAGAAGATCGAGCGCGAGCTGGACCGGGTGCTCCGCGAGTTGAAGCGCCTGGATGAGTTCGACGGGACGATCATGATCGACGATCTCGACCTGGATGGAGTAATGATGCTGGACGACCTGGACCTGGATCTGAGCTTCCTGGAGGAGATCAGCTTTCCGGAGATCAACGTCGAGGTCTCGGAGTCCGGCAACGCGCGCATCATCCGGATCAAGAAGATCGACAACTAGCCGGCAACACAACAGCCGGGGCTGACGCTCCGGCAGGTGTCGCCTCCAGTCAAAAGGGGCCCCGGACTGCGCGGGGCCCCTTTCTTGTTTGCTGCTCCCCGTGTGGTCTGGTTTTGCCCGCGCACACCAGGATTGTCATAATGGAGACGGAAGCCCGCGGCTCCTGGCGGCCTGTCACGACCGCTGAAGCCCTCGCGCACAGCCTGTGAGCGCCCCGATATGAGTAGACACGCCACTCTTCGGTTCCGTCTGGCATCGGCCATCGCCCTGGTGTTGGCAGTCTCCCCGGCGTTGGCCGGCCTCCCGACGCAGGTCCTTGCCCAGGCCGGCCACGAGATGGGGCCGCCACAGGAGGCGGACGAATCGTCCCGGTTCCTGACCGTGACCGATGAGGCGGACAGGAAGCAACTCGTCGTTGCCCTCGGACCCATCGACCTGCCCGCCAGAACCACGCACCACGAGCTCCCGCAAATGAAGCCGCAGGTGGGCACGGTTCCCTTCAACTTCACCATCCGCGGCTACCGGGTGGAGGCGGTGGATGGAGAGGGAATCGCCGTTCCCCAGGACGTGATTCACCATCTGAATCTGCTCGACCCTGAGAGCCGGGAGCTGTTCCTGCCGATCATGCGGCGGGTGCTGGCTGCAAGCCACGAGACGAAACCGCAGAGTCTGCCTGGCTGGCTGTTCGGCATGCCCATGAGAGGCGGCAGCCCGTTCATCGCCCTCACCATGCTGCACAACCCGACCGATGCGTCGTACCACGGCGTCTCGATCCGGTTGGTGATCGAGTACGAGCGGCGGGAGTTCCTGCCGGTATACCGGATGTACCCGTTCCATATGGACGTTCTGTTCCCGACTGGTACGAAGGCGTTCGACCTTCCCCCCGGAGCATCCTCCAGATCCTTCGAGGGCAGCCCGGCCATCCTGGGCGGGATCATCGGCGTGGGCGGCCACCTGCACCGCTACGGTACGAAGCTCATGCTGGAGGACGTGACCACGGGGGAGATCATTCTCAAGGTTAAACCCAGGGCCCGTTCGGACGGCTACATCGAGGAGATCCCCGCGCACATGCACCGCGGGGATGGCATCGGCCTGGTCATCTATCCGGATCACGTGTATCGCGTGACGGCCGAGTACTACAACCCGACGGGAGAGGTCATTCCGGAGGGAGGCATGGGATCTATTGCCGGCGGCTTTGTCCCGATGGCTGAGTGGCCCATGGCCGACCTGGAGGATCCGCTGTACCTGGCCGACTACGAATGGGTCATGACGAGCGTGGGCTATGGGCACGGCGCACCCGCCCAGGAACACGAGCACGACCACGAGCGGTAGGCTCCGCCGGAACAGGGCGGACGGCAGGGACGAGGCCGCCTCGCCGGCCGGCCCCCGTCTTGACCTGAGAACCCGAAGGGTCGTATCAGCCGGCGCTACCGGCCTTCGTAGAGGACTTCCCCGCCAACGATTGTGTAGACCACGCGAGTGGTGGGGATCTCATCGACCGGAATGGTCATGATGTCCTTCGACAACACGGTGATGTCGGCCAGTTTGCCGGGAGTCAGCGAGCCCTTGATGTCCTCCTCGAAGGCCGCGTACGCGTTGTTCAGCGTGTAGGACTGCAGCGCCTGTTCGCGCGTCATCTTCTGATCCGGGAAGAAGACGGATCCGTCCTTCAACTCCCGCGTCACGGAGCAGTAGAAGCTGGCGATGGGATCCACGTCCTCCACCGGCGCATCGGTTCCGTTCGTGACGACGGCGCCCGATTCCCAGAGGTCCTTCCATACGTAAGCGCCCTGCGCGGCCCGGGTCTCGCCAAGCCGCTGGTACACCCACGGCCCATCGGAGCAGCTGTGAATTCCCTGCATGGAAGCGATGACGCCCAGCCCCGCAAACCTGGGAATGTCCGACTCCGAGAGGTGCTGTGAATGCTCGATCCGCCAACGCAGGTCTTCTTTGCCGCGGTTGGCGTCGAACGTGCGCTCGTACAGATCCAGTACCTCGCGATTGCCCCGATCTCCTATGGCGTGGGTGTTCAACTGGTAGCCGTGGGCAATCGCCAGCCGCGCGACGCGCTCGATCTGCTCCGGCGGCGTCGTGGGCAGGCCGCTGCTGCGCGGCAGGTCCGTGTACGGTTGCAGCAGCCACGCGCCGTGGGGCCCCAGAGCGCCGTCCACAACCTGCTTGATGGATCGCACGGTGAGGTGATCGTTCGCATAGCCAATCACCCGGTAGTCGTCCAGACTGCTCTCCATGTCGTCAAAGGAGCCGCGCACCATGACGTAGAGGCGCACAGGCAGGTTCCCCTCGTCCGCGAGCTGGGTGAAGAAATCCACGGTGGAGAAACCCACGCCGGCGTCGTGGAAGCTGGTGATCCCCTTCGAGAGGACTTCCTCCGAGGCAAGACGTGCCATTTCGCGCGCTTCCGCGGCAACGTCTTCGGGGGATCGTGTCGACTGGTCGCGGGAGTAGGCGCCCCCGACCAGGCCCTGGGCCGTTTCGCGCAGCACTCCGGTCGGCTCGCCGTCGGGAGTGTGCACGATCTCGCCGCCGGAGGGAGCCTGCGTATCACGAGTGAGTCCTGCCAGTTCCATCGCCTTTGCGTTGACAAAGGACGCGTGGCCGCTGGCATGGCGGAGCACCACCGGGTTGTCGGGGCTCACGTCGCTCAGCGAGTAGTGCACCGGAAGTCCTTCCACGTTCGGCTCGGGAGTGTGATCCCACTTCTCCTGATGCCAGCCGCGACCCTGGATCCATTCACCCGACTGGGCGGTGCGGACTGCCTCGGCCACCATGTCCACGATCTCTTCCCAGGAGTTCACGCTCATCAGGTCGAGGATCATCTTGGCGTTGCCGATCCCCATGAAGTGCCCGTGTCCTTCGATGAGACCGGGAATGGCCAGGCGGCCGTTCAGATCGATGACCCGGGTCGAAGAGCCCACGTAGCGGGCAATTTCGTCGGCGCTCCCGACGGCCAGGATCCGGTCGCCGGAAACGGCCAGGGCTTCGGCCTCCGGTAGATTCTCGTCAACTGTGACGATCTTGCCGTTCGTGAGCACCAGATCCGCCGCCTGCTGGCCGGCCAGCGAGGCCGAGCCCAGGACCAGAAGAAACGTGGCGATGAGAAAGGATGGCTTACTGCGCATGATCACACCTTCGATAGATTTTGAATCACTCTCTCCCCGCATCATGAGGAGAGGCAATCAGCGCGGACACGGCCGGAGCCTGCCCCGGCGGAAGTTAGGCGAAGCGAACCCGACTGCACAGACCTCGTGCCGCCGACTTTCACGCCCTCGGCGCCGGGTGTAACTTCGGTCCGCCCCTGCGAGATTGCCCATTGACCCTCCGCCAGCAAGGACGGCACGGGACCTCCGGATGTCACGGCTGAGCACTATGACCGGCATACCACTGGGACTGCTCATCGGCCTCACGGCCGTTGCCGCAACCGTGCGTCCCGCCGCCGGGCAGGTCGCCATCTCCGGCGGCTGGAATTCCGAGATCCTGTATGACATCGAGGCCACGTCGGAGGACGTCGCCGTCGCGGACTCGTACGGCTGGAACATGGGGATCTCTTACAACTGGAACTCCGGCATCTTCGGATTTCGGCCGGGAATCTACTACCATCGCATCCGCCAGATAGAGATCACGGCCGGGGACAGCACGACCTCCTTCGATCTGGACATCGTGGAGATCCCGATCGACATACGGGTACGGCTGCGTATCGGTACCGTGACTCCCTACCTGCTGGCCGCACCCGTGGTGACCTTCACTTCCACCGCCGACGAACTGACCGACTCGGAGTTGAGGGACGCTCCGTGGAAGATCGAGTTCGGGGCGGGCACCGAGATCGCGCTGGGGGTGCGCCTGTGGCCGGAAGTACGGTTCGGGATCGGGATGACGCGGCTGTTCAAGGAGGGGCTGGACGTCGGGGGCACGCTGGTGAACCCACGGCTCAACACGCTAACCGTGCGCCTGGGCGTCAGCTTCTAGTAGGAAGGAGGCGCCGGGCGACCACTCGGGCCGCCCGGCGTTCGGATCACCTCAGTCGCTTGTCTCCAGGAGGTTGAGGAGGAAGGCGTAGTTGAACGCCGTCTCCTCGTACCGGCGGTCCCGACCCGAGCCACCCCCGTGTCCCGCCTCCATGTTCGTACGCAGCAGCAGGACGTTGTCGTCGGTCTTGAGCGCCCTCAGCTTGGCCACCCACTTTGCCGGCTCCCAGTACTGAACCTGCGAATCGTGCAGTCCGGTGGTCACCAGCAGGTTCGGGTAGTCCTTGGCCTCCACCTGGTCGTACGGGGAGTAGGAGAGCATGTACTCGTAGTACTCCTCCTCGCGGGGATCCCCCCACTCGTCCCACTCGAACGTGGTCAGCGGGATGCTCGGATCGAGCATGGTCGTCACGACATCGACGAACGGGACGCGCGCCACGACACCTCTCCACAGATCCGGTCGCATGTTGGTGATGGCGCCCATGAGCAGACCGCCGGCGCTGCCGCCCATGGCAAACAGCTTGTCCGGGTTCGTGAAGCCCTCATCGATCAGGTACTCGGCCACGTCGATGAAGTCCGTGAACGTGTTCTTCTTGTTCAGGAGTTTCCCGTCCTCATACCAGGCGCGCCCCAGCTCCTGGCCGCCGCGCACGTGGGCGATGGCGTAGACAAAACCTCTGTCGATCAGGCTCAGCCGCGGTGAGCTGAAGCTGGCGTCCATGCTGGACCCGTAGGATCCGTAGGCGTACAGGAGCAACGGGTTGTCTCCGTTCCGCTCCGTGCCCACCCGGTACACGATCGAGACGGGAACCTCCGTGCCGTCCCGGGCCGTCGCGTGGAGCCTCTCCGTGACATAGTCATCGGACGAGAAGCCACCCAGGACCTCTTCCTGCTTCAGCAGCGTCCGCTCGCGGGTCTCCATGTCGTAGTCGAACACGGAGCTCGGAGTGGTCATGGACGTGTAGCCGAAGCGGAGGATCTTCGTATCGATGTCGGGATTGCTGCTGGGGTAGGCCGAATAGGCCGGCTCGCCGAAGTCAATGTAATGCTCTTCGGCACCCGACCACGGACGGATCCGAATCTGCAGGAGCCCATCCTTCCGCTCGGAGACCACCAGGTGATCGCGGAATACATCGAAGCCCTGAAGATAGACGTCGTCGCGGTGACCGATCACCTCTTCCCAGTTCTCCATCCCCGTTGCCGAGGCCGGGGTCCGCATCAGCTTGAAGTTGGAGGCGTCTCCGCTGTTGGTCCTGATGTAGAAATGGCCGTCAAAATGGTCCAGGCTGTGCTCGTGGCCTCGCTCGCGCGGCAGGAATACCGTGAACTCGCCGTGGGGATCAGAAGCATCCAGATACCGGAATTCGTCGGTCAGCGTGTGGGAGGAACCGATGATGATGTACTTCTTGTCTTTCGTCTTTCGGACGCCCGTACTGAACTCTTCGTCCGTCTCCTCAAAGATCAACTCGTCGTCCGCGGAGTCAGTGCCCAGCCTGTGTTTCCAGATCTGGTAGGAGCGAAGCGTTTCCAGGTCCCGCCGCGTGTAGAACAGCGTCTGGTTATCCTCGGCCCAGGCCATGTTGCCGTTGATCTCCGGGATCTCGTCGGGGAGAATCTGGCCGGTCTCGAGATCCTTGAAGCGGGCTGTGTAGATCCGCCGGCCGATGGTATCCTCGGCGAACGCCAGGATGTTCTCGCCCGAACTGACCCTCATGCCGGACGCGCTGTAGAAGCCGTGCCCCTCGGCCCGCTCGTTGGCGTCGAGCATCACCTCTTCGGCCGCCTCCAGCGTGCCCGGCTTGCGTGCATAGATCGGGTAGTCTTTCCCCTCTTCCATGCGCGAGTAGTAGTAGTAGCTGCCGTCCATGACCGGTACGGACAGGTCGGTTTGCTTGATGCGGCCCTTGATCTCGTCGAACAACTCCGAGCGAAGCCCGCTCGTGTGGGCCATCTGGGCTTCGGTGTACTCGTTCTCGGACTCGAGGTAGTCAATCACCTCGGGGTCTTCGCGCTGATTGAGCCAGTAGTAGTTGTCGACTCTCACGTCGCCGTGGATCTCCATCTCCTTCGGGACCATCATGGCCACGGGCGGTTCCGCGCCAGCGGCAGAGGCCGTTGTGGATGACTCGGTGTCCGCCGTTTGGCCGCAAGCCGTCATGGTCAGTGCCAGCATTCCTGTGATGAGCATGGCGCGGCCGGTCCAGCCGACCGTGGCCACGAGAGGATTTTCCCAACGACTAGGCATATCGTGCTCCTTTTTTGCGCGCCCGGAGATGCGCGCAACCGGGTCGAAGCAGGCCCGGCGGTCCAGGCGCCGGGCCGGGTGTCAGTGGATGTCGAAAGGTGCCGTGCCCGAGGCGGGCCAGCAAGTCGGGACCGGCCAGATATCAGCGGACCCCGCACACCGAGACGTGTGCGCTGGCCGCGGCCGGGAACGCTGCCCGCTCGAAGTCAGCGTATCTCTCCTTGAGCTCCAGGCCTGCCAGTTGCGCCATGAGGTCCAGCTCGGACGGCCAGGCGTAGCGGATGTAGACAGGGAACAGACGAGTCGACCCTTCCTCGATCAGAACGTGTCTTCTCGGTCCACTTCGGTCAGCATCGGCCGGGCGTCCCGGTTCACGGTCAGCTGGAAGACATCGGGACGTGCGTAGTGGCCCGCCACATCGATCTGGAACCGCGGGCCGGACAGGGTTCGCGGGTCCACCTCGGCGTAAAGCACCGTTTCTTCGCCTTCGGCAGGTCCTGCCACCACCTTCCCATCGGGATCCACTATCTGGCTCAGCCCCGGGTTGACCCATTCCATCGCTTCCGGCAGCCGCTTCTTGAACTCGAGGCGGTCCGGTATGTCGTCCCGGTGCAAGGCGGTGCAGCAGCCGACGACCCAGCAGCGGCTTTCCTTTCCCGTGTGCCGTAGCGTGGAGAGCCACGGCTCACCCCGGTCCCAGGTCGGGGCGGCGTGGATCTGCGGCCCCTGGGCCCACAGGGCCTGGCGGGCCAATGGCATGTAGTTCTCCCAGCAGATCAAGCCGCTCACCCGTGCCACCCCCATGTCGTGGACGCGTAGCGAGTCGCCGTATCCGATGCCATGTACGAGCCGCTCGCCGCCCGTCGGCATCAGCTTCCGGTGCTTGCCCAGCAGCGTCCCATCGGGACCGAAGAAAAGCAGCGTGTTGAAGAGCGTGCCGTCGCTGGCTTCCGCGTTGCGCTCGTTCACGCCTATCACCACCGCCACGCCAGCCGCCGCCGCTGCCTCGCCGATGCACTCCGTTGTCCTGCCGGGCACGGCTACGGCGTTCTCGTGCAACTCCGCATACAGCTCACCTGTTCGATCAGGTTACAGGCCTTGTCCACAGTGGCCTCTCGCTCCAGGAAGACCGGCGCGGCCTGAACGGCGGCGATCTTGAATGAGTCTGCTGTCTGGCTCATGCCCATTACTCCGTGCGCGGATCTCACGTCTTGCGAGAGTTCACGGTATGGGCAGTCGCCGAACCGCTCAACCGTACCGAACAAACACCGAAACTCTGACTGGTTTGCCGGGTACACCTCTGGATGGAACGCCAGCCGGTACGTGGCCGTGGGATCTCCGAGAACCCGCCGAACCGATTCCACCCTGTCGACGTGGTCCGGGATGGATGGCGCGACCCGCAGGATCCCCTGCCACGAACCGAACTGCTTCGGGATGACACGAAATCCATCCTCTCCTGGAACGACAGTCCCGACGTGGGATTCAACGCGAGCATCAACCCGTACCGGGGGTGCGAGGTCGGGTGCGCGTACTGCTATTCACGTCCGTTTCACGAGTACCTGGGCTTCTCGGCCGGACTGGACTTCGAGACGCGAATCCTGGTGAAGACGAAAGCACCCGACCTCCTCCGCCAGGCACTCTCGTCGCGCTCATGGGAGCCCCAGGTGATCGCGTTGAGTGGTGCAACGGACCCCTATCAGCCGGCCGAGCGCCGGCTCAGAATCACGCGCGCCTGTCTCGAGGTTCTCGCAGAGTTCCGCAATCCGGTGGCCGTGATCACGAAGCGGCATCTCGTGACGCGCGACATCGATCTGCTGGCGGACCTGGCCCGGCATGGCGCAGCAGCGGTCATGCTGTCTGTTACCACGCTACGGAACGACGTGCAGCGGGTGATGGAGCCGCGCGGCGCGACCCCGGAGCGCCGGCTGGACGCGATCCGCAGGCTCTCGGAAGCTGGCATCCCTGTGGGTGTCATGGTAGCACCTGTGGTTCCCGGGCTCACCGATCACGAGATGGCGGCCATTCTCGCGGCCGCGGCCGATGCCGGAGCGTCCCGAGCCGGCTTCATTATGCTCCGCCTGCCCCACGGTGTCGGCGAGCTGTTCGAAGCATGGCTGGAGCAGCACTTCCCCGCTAGGCGAGACAAGGTGCTCGGGAGGGTTCGCGACGTGCGTGGCGGACGACTGTACGATTCCCGCTACGGGCCCCGGCAACGTGGCCACGGCCCTTTCGCCGAGCAGATCCGCCGGATGTTCGAGATCACCTGCCGACGCGTCGGTCTCGTGCACGGGGAAGGCTCCGCGCTGTCGGCAGCCGCGTTCCGGCGTCCGGGAGGCGCGCAGCGTAGCCTGTTCAACGAAGGGGACGGGTGAGCGTCTCACCTGACTGAGATGTCGACTCAGGGGTCGAGGTCCACTCCCAGACCCGGGGAGGGGGAGGGGTGGAGAACGCCTTCGCGGAGGTAAACGGCGGAAGCCGTCGGGTCATCGATCAGGTCCAGATGGCCGTCCAGGTCCGCGTATTCCACGTTCGGGCGCGACAACGCGAACGCCAGTCCGGCCGCGATGCCCAGCCCGGCTTCGTCCATGCAACCGACCATCGCCTTCAGCCCGGCCGACCTTGCGACGGCATTGATGCGCATGGCCTCCATGATTCCGCCGACCTTCATGAGCTTGATGTTCACCATGTCGACGAGATCGTGCTTGGCCAACCGGAACGCGTCGCGGAGGGTGAGCAGGCTCTCGTCGGCCATGACCGGCACCTCGACGGCCGAGGTGACCCGGCCCAGCATGTCCGGTGACCTCCCGGGCGTGGGCTGCTCGACCAGCTCGAGGTGGGCAGCCCGGGTCCGTTCGATGAAGCGTACGGACTCGTCGACGGTGTACCCCTGGTTGGCGTCGAAGCGCAGCCGCATGGTCGATCCGACGGCTTCCCGGACTCGATGCACACGCTCGATGTCCTCATCGGCATCCCGCCCGCCCTTGATCTTCAAGCAGCGAAACCCCTCGGCGACTCGTCGGCGGGCATGCGCCACTGTCTCTTCTGCCGGCAGGATGCCGATCGTGACACTGGTCAGCATCCGATCCCGGTACCCGCCGAGGAGCTTCCACAGCGGGATTTCGGCCACCCGCGCCAGTACATCGTGCAACGCCATGTCGATAGCGGCCTGTACGGATGGATGGGCCGCCAGCGGCTCTCGAAAGCGTTCTACATGCCGCGCAATCCGCAGCGGGTCGCGGTTCTTGAGGAGCGGCTCGATCCCGCGAGCGGCTTCCAGTGCACCGTCGGCCGTCTCGCCAGTAACCTGCAGATCCGGGGCCGCGCAACCGAACCCAGCCAATCCCGTGCTCGTCTCGAGCCGGACGAACACGTTCACGGCCCGCTCGACCTCCTCGTAGGCGATCGCGTACGGTTCGCGGAGCTCGAGCGTGCGGGCCCATGCGTCGAGAGCGGTGATCTTCATCGGAAACGCTCAGATCCGGCGATCATGGATCTCGGCCAGGCTCACCCCCTTGATCGTCTCCACGAACTCGACGAGGCGCTCGATCTGCACCTTCCAGATCCGGCGGCCCTTCTCGGAATCTGCTTTCGTCGGATCGCCCAGCACTCCGCTGGGGGACAGCGGCTCGGTATGGCTGAACCACGGGATGCTCCGTGCCGAGCTCGGCCGCAAGTATTGGGTCTCGAAGCGCGTCACCAGACGCTCGGCCGCGCTCATGTCGACCAGATCGGGTCGTGTGGCCAGCGCCGTGCTGGTCTCGATCTCGCCCGCGTGCACATCGTCGGCCGTTTGCACGATCAGCGCCACGTCCGCATCGCTGGACTCACCGGTGTCCACGCACGTGAAGATCTTGGCGTCCCGGTTGATCGTCTGGGCGGCGAACTGCAGCGCCGGGAGGTTTCCTCCATGGCCGTTGATGATGATCAGCTTGCGGATCCCGTGCCGGGCCGCTCCCATGCCGATCTCGTGCACGAGGGCGGAGAGGGTCTGCGGGGTGATGCTCAACGTCCCCGGGAACGCCTGGTGGTGATACGAGACTCCGTACGGGATCAGCGGCAGGACGATCGGCCTCGGGTCGCTGCACCGTTCCGCCACCTGCGTCGCCAGGTACTCGGCGTCCCAGCTGTCCGTGTCCAGCGGAAGATGTGGTCCGTGCTGCTCCAGGGCCCCGACGGGCAGCAGGGCCGTGTCCGATCTGTCCAGCCGGTCCTGCGCAGCCGGCCAAGTCATCTCGGCCAGGCGATACGGACTCCGCTCCTTCGTTCGTTCAGCCATGGTCAATCCAGATTCGGGTCGGTCGTGGGCTCCGGAGCGCGCGCGGTTCGCGACGGCCTGACCCTGCGTGCCTCGCGTCCGATTCGGTCGAGCGATTCTGCAGTGATGGACTCCCACGAGCGTCCGCGCCGGATCAGGGCCCCGCTGGCGTTTTCGAGCAGCAGTCGAAGCAGCGGTGCCCGGAGGTCATCGGGAAGGTAGCCGGGTGGAGCCCGGTCCTCGTGAAACCGCAGATTCAGTACTTCCGGAAGCTCCTTGCCCCGGTTTCGGGCCCGGTCAGGCAGCCGGCCTCGCCTGTCGAGCAGCCACAGGACGTGCCGGGCGGCCACGGCTTCCTGGTGAACTGCCTTGTCCACCAGGGCATCCAGACAATCCTCAATCTGATTCGCCGTGTAGCCACAGGCGGCCGGATCCGCTCCGAATGCCGACAGCATGCTCACGATCCGACGACATTTCTCGCAACGCCCACACGGCTTGACCCGGCCTTTTTCGAGGTGCGCGGCATGACACGACAGCTGCTGCGACTGCAGCTCCGGGTAGCGCTCCACCAGTGTCTTTTGTATGAGCAGCTCGGACATCGAGCGCAGCAGCGAGAATTGCACCAGGGGCCAGCCCTTGCGGCGGTAGTACCGGGTCATGGCTTCGTCGAAGTAGCGGCTCTGGTCGTACAGACCGTCATAGTGCGGGATTCCAGCATGCTCCTTGCGCTCCGTGGTGTCGTACTCGTCCCCGATCACGACTCGCCCGAGCCGACGCTTGCGAGCCACCGCCAGCGCTCCGAACAGGAACACTCCCACGGTCCACAGCCGGATCGGGTACTCGTCCGAGCGCAGTCGCGCGAAGTCGGAGCGGACGAACGGCAGCTGGCGGAGCATCCACGCGAAGACTCGATCCGATGTCGTCCAGACGCGAGCTGTTCGATTGGGTCGGGTGCGGGCCAGGTACCGGTGAGCGTTCAGCGCGGTGTACCAGTGCCGGCCGGACTCGTTCACGAACAGGGAGTGCGGCTCGTAGCCCAGCTCTTCCAGCAAGCCCAGCGAGAGCAGACTGTCCTTCCCTCCGCTGGACAGCACGCCGAACCCGGACACGTCCGACGTCCATACCGGCGAGCGGACGGGCACCTGCACGGCGTCAGGGAATCGCAGCTCCGCGTTCGAGTATTCCGGCTGCCGGACCGCCGGCATCTGCGTCGCCTCACCGACCAGGAACGGATTCGGCTCCAGAAACTTCTTGACGTAGATCTCGCGGGCCGTGTTCTCGGCCATCGAGGCCAGGAACCGTCGGTCGATCGGATCGAACGGCCCGCGAAATACGATTTCGCGGCAGAACAGACCGTAGTTGAGGGCCACCTGGGCTCCGGTCAGCGATGCCAGGTTGAAGTCCGCTCTCGCGCTCGGATCGAACACCTCCTCCTCGAACCGGCAGAGCAGCCGGGTCTCCGTTCGCCCTCCACCCGCAACCACGACGTACGGCATGGCAAGACGTCGGGGCTCCAGCGAGACGGGACCGACTTCGAGTCGGTCGATGACGCACAGAGGTGCCAGCGGGCCGTCGATAGCCTGCCGGTTCACGTCCTCAGCCTTTCTTCAGAAGCGGCCGGAGCGCCTCAACCAGCTCACCGGCGCCGTCGAGGAGGACATCGGAGGCCGGGAGCCCCGTCTCGTGCCGAATCCGCTCGCAGGCCGCAGGAACCTCGTCCACCTCTAGCCCCTCGTGATTCACTGCGACGGCCACGACCGGTCGGTCGGACACGACCTCGACCGCCTGGATCTGGCGCGCCAGCGGGTGGATCGGGTAGCCCGGGAATCCGTCATACTCGCTCCGTGCGGGGGCGTGCTGCATGATCACCGCATCCGGCCGCCCTGCCGCGAGGATCTCGTAGCCTCCCGGGTAGGCCGGGTTCATCAGGCTTCCCTGCCCTTCGATCACGATCGCCCGCGGCCGCTCGTCGTGCCACGCGGACCAGACGGCGTGTTCGATCTCGCCGGACACGAAGTCATTGACCAGCGAGTCCATAATTACGCCGTAGCGAGCGCCCTGCATCCAGGCCGTCTGCCCGGTGCCGACCAGTACCGTCGGATGGCCCGCTGCACTCAGCGCGTCGACGAGCAGCCAGGCCGTCGTGCGCTTCCCGACGGCCGAGTCGGTTCCCAGGAGCGCGATCTTGAGCGAGTCCACCTCCTCGATTTTGCCCGTGAAGAAGTGAAGCGCGTCTCGTGGAGGCGGCTTCCGGACGTCGCGCAGAGCGACGCCTCGCCTCTCCGCCGCGGCCACGAGGACGGAGTCTTCGGTCAGAAAATCGTGCAGGCCGGAGTGGACGTTTAGACCCCGCTCGATCGCCTCCAGCACGACGTCCCGTGCTTCGATTCCGAGGCGGCCGCCGTCCGGCGCCAGCCCGACCACGAAGTGCGTAGCCGGCGCCTCGCTGGCCCCGGCCCGTTCGATCGCTTCCTCGAGGCTTCCTAGTACGGGAATCCCGTTCTCGCGTCCGTCCAGGGCGTCTCCGGCGTCGCGGCCGGCGTGCCGGGAGTCGATGACGGCCAGCACCCGATAGCGCGCCGTTCGGCGAACCAGCCCGTGGGCGGTCTTCCCGTTCGGGGTGAGAAACGCGCCCTCGCAGTAGACGAGAGCGCTACCATCCAGTGGCTCGTTCATGGCCATAATCTCGCCGTTCTGAGGTCGATTCGGAAGAAGGCGCGCGGCTCGTCGGTCAGCCCCTTCTCCCCGTCAGTACCGCCACGTAGCGGTCGCCTGGCAACGGCGTTTCCCGGGCTCGAGAGGCCAGAACGGCCAGCCCGGCCGTGGAAGCGGGGAGGGGCTGCAAGCCTTCCCGTGCTCGGAGCAGACTGGCCTGCCTTTGCATCTGGCGGTCGCTCGCGTATCCCGCCCAGCCGCCGCTCTTGCGAATCGCCTCGAGGGCCACGTCGCCATCGTACGCATGCCAGTTGATGAGCGGCTCGTTCACCGCGGTCTCGCGGATCTTGGCGGGGTCGAGATCCTCGCACCGCTCCAGATCGCGAAGGAAGGCCCGGATGATGGGGTTCTTCCCCGACGAAGAGCCCGCCACCATTCGCGGGATCCTTGACGTTCGGCCGCGCTGGTACAGGCTGCGAAACCCACGGTAGATCCCTGCCAGGGTCGTGCCGTTCGATACGGGGATCGCCACGGCGGCCGGTGCGTCGCGCAACTCGTCGTAGATCTCCGTCGCGATCATCGCGTACGCCACGAGTTGCAGATGTGCGTTCTCCCCGCCGGGATTCGCGTCGTACAGATCATGCTCGGCCGCAACCTGTCCGGAGGCTTGCACCGCCGTCTCGTAGTCGCCCTCGGATCTGACGATCTCCGCCCCGTAGGAGAGGATCTCTTCAAGGCGCCGTGTGTGGTATCCGGTCGGCACGAACACGACGCAGCGAAGCCCCGCCAGACTCGCTGCGAACGAGAGCGCCGCCCCGAAGTTCCCGCACGTCGCTACCGTTACGGTATCGAAGCCGCGGCGCAGCGCATCGTGACATACGGCGAACGCGATCCGGTCCTTTTGCGTGCCGGTGGGATTGCCTCCCTCGAACTTCAGGTAGAGCTGTCGCATGCCGGTCTCGCGCTCGAGATTGCGGGCCCGAACGAGGTTCGTGTCCCCTACCTCCAGGTCCGCAATTCCCTCGAACGCCGACACCCTCTCGGGAAGCGTGCGGCCCGAATCCGCGGCGAGCCGTCGCAGCCGCTCTTCTTCCTCGCCGAAGGTGAGCAACTCGGGGTCTGGTCGCGCTTCGTCCAGAAGCACGTATCGCTCGGTCTCTTCGCGCATGATATCCTCCCGGTGTTCCCGGCTCTCCGCTTGCGGCGTCACGGACCGGTCAGGAAGAACTCGCGCACCCCCGCCAATCCCATCTGGAACCCGATCGCGACGAGAACGAGACCGAAGAACCGCTCGAACACCCGGGCGATTCTCGGCCGGATGACCGCGGATAGCGGGACGGCGAACAGGAGCATCAGGTACACCACCAGCGTCGCCACTCCGACGGCAATCAGGGTTCCCACTGGAATGCCCGCTACCGCCTCCTCGCGGATCGACAGCGTGATCACCGTCGTGATCGCGGCGGGTCCGGCGATCAGGGGCATCACGAGCGGGACCCACAGCTGATCCTCTGGATCCGGCTGGGTGGAGCCATGATCGGCCAGCACCGGCGAGATCTTGCCCTGCAGCATCTGGAGTCCGACAAGGATGAGAACGAGACCACCAGCCGCGCGGAACGCCGCGAGGCTCACACCGAATACGCCAAGGATGCGGGTGCCGGCGACGGCCGCCACCAGCAAGACCATCGCCGCGCCGATCGCGACCTTCGCAGCAGCCCGGCGCGACTGCTCGGCGGAGAACCCCCGGGTGATCGCGATGAAAATGGGCAACTCAAGCAGCGGCACCATCAGCGCGATCAGCGCCGCGGACGAATAAAGCAGGTGATTTGTCATCCCAATCTAACGGAAACCCTCTGGGCGCCGTGAGACGCGCCTCCGTCTGCGCTTCCGACCGAAGCAAAGCCCGGGTTGTATACACCGTGCGGTATCGGTTTTGTTCGTGCTGCCGACAGCCGCAGTCCGGCGTCCGGGAGAATCCCCTCAGCTGTCGCTGTTCCCTGGCTCTTCCGCGTCTGCTTCCGACGCGGAATCGGGTGACTCCGCCGACGCCGCCTCGAAGTCCAGCGCTGCCGAATTGATGCAGTAGCGCAGGCCGGTCGGTTGCGGGCCGTCGTCGAACACGTGCCCGAGGTGCGCGTCGCAGTTCCGGCATAGCACCTCGGTTCGTGTCATGAACAGGCTGCGGTCCTCTTCCGTCCGCACCGCGTCCGGCGACGCCGGTCCCCAGAAGGCCGGCCAGCCGGAACCGGACTCGTACTTCGTCTCGGAGTCGAACAGCGGCTCCCCACAGCAGATGCAGCGATACATCCCATCGTCCTTGCGGTCCCAGTGCTCCCCGGTGAAGGCCCGCTCAGTGCCCTTGCGGCGTGTGACCTCGTACTGCTCCGGGGTCAGCTGCGCCCGCCACTCTCCATCCGGCTTCTGCCTGTCGTCCGTCATGGAACGGCCGTCGCCAGAGTATCGTGGTGGTATGCGATCAACTCCCGCAGGTAGGTGCCTATCCGGCTGGCCCCCTCGAAGCCGGCGGCCCGCGCCTCGCGTTCCTGGGCCTGGTCGGGTACATCCGCGCTCTCTGCGAAGTGCTTGAGGTCCCGGTACGCTCCGAGCGTGAACATGTCCCAGGCAGCGCCTCCGGCTCGAACGAAGATGAGGTTCTGGGGCCGTTCGATCCCGCGCAGGTATGCGTTCTCCATCTTCCTCTGCTGCAACAGCTCGGCTCGCTTCCCGGGCAGGGCCACGAACATCTCGACGTGAAAGTAGCCGGCATCCGCCAGTGCGGCGTCCACGACTTCGGGACCCGGTCCGCTTGCCCACAGGTCCTCTCGCCACGCGACGAGCGAGTCCATGCGTGGCTGGATCATCCGTCGTTCGGGCAGGGTGACCGAGCCCTCCGGGGCCGCGGAGAGGAGCATCAGATCCCACTGATCTCCCTGGCTGTGACGCATGATAAACGGGACTCCGGCCCCGGCGGCCCGCCCTTCATCCGCCTGTCGTTTCAGATGGTCGATGAGATCCAGTAGCCGCCCGGGGGCGGCGCGCAGGAGCATGACGTGGTAGAGCGCGGCAGCTTCCTGCGATACTGCGGCCCGCATCTCGAGCCCCGGGCCGGGCAGCGAGCGGTCCGGTGCGGCGGGTTGTGCCGCCGCCATTGAGACGGAGGCTCCGAGCAGACCGAGAAGGAACGGTAGGGTGGTCAACTGTCTCTCCCACGGCGACAGGAATCAGGAACACTCGGGAGTGTTCCGCCTACTTTGGCTTGATGGGAAAGGAGAGCGGAGCCGGAGCCGCGCGTCAAGCCGTGGCCGTTACCGCCGAATCGAAATGTCCCTCTCGCTGAAGGTGACCAGCATGCTGAACTCCAGATCCCGACAATACGGCAAGCGCTCTGTCACACGGGTTCTTGCGGCGATCGCGCTCGCCGCGTCTCTCGCGTCCGTTGGCTTGCTACACGCGTTCCCGCCAGAGCCCGATCCCGTGACGGATGGCGGTGCCGAGGGGACCACCGCGTTCATCGGCGTGAACGTCATCCCGATGGACCGCGAGCGAGTGCTCCCGAA
Source organism: Gemmatimonadota bacterium (assembly GCA_039587395.1). Classification (GTDB taxonomy): domain Bacteria; phylum Gemmatimonadota; class Gemmatimonadetes; order Palauibacterales; family Palauibacteraceae; genus JBDHIQ01. Next base: position 9,130 of record JBDHIQ010000031.1, on the reverse strand, counting down.
CCAAATCGTCATCGTGGAGGGCGATCGCATCGTCCGCATCGGGCCTGCGAACGAGGTCGAAGTCCCGAAGGGTGCCGTCACCATCGACGGGCGCGGCAAGTACATGATCCCCGGACTGGGAGAGATGCACGCGCACGTTCCACCGCAGGGCGGCCGCGAGTGGATGGAACAGGTGTTGTTTCTCTACCTGTCGAACGGCATCACGACGGCCCGGGGGATGCTGGGCCAACCGGAGCACCTGGGTCTCCGGGAGGACGTGCACAGCGGTCGCGTGCTCGGCCCCAGGCTCTACACGTCCGGTCCCTCGCTCAACGGCAACAGCATCCCGAGCGCGGACTCCGCGCGGCGCGCCGTCGCCCACCAGAAACAGGCCGGTTACGATTTCCTGAAGATCCACCCGGGACTGACGCGGGAGCAGTATGACGCGATGGTCGAGGCAGCATCCGAGCTGGGCATGCTGTGGGCCGGCCATGTGCCCGTCGACGTCGGACTGGCCCGGGCGCTCGAGGTACACCAGGCCACCATCGACCACCTGGACCAGTACACGGAGGCCTTGCTCGAGGAGGGAGCGAGCGCCGATCAGTCGCTGTTCTTCGGCGTGAATCTCGCCGGCCACGTGGATGAGGCAAAGATCCCGGAGATAGCCCGGGCCACGGCGGATGCCGGCGTGTGGAACGTGCCGACGCAGAGTCTCATCGAGCATGTGCTGCTCCCCGACGATCCGGAACAGATGGCGGAGCGTCCCGAGATGAAGTACATGCCGCCGGCGATGGTCCAGGGCTGGGTCCGGTCGAAACGGAGTTTTCTCGAGAACGATCTCTACGATCCGGAGATGGCTGTCCGCTTCGTCGAGGTGCGTCGCCAGCTGATCAAGGCTCTGCACGACGCGGGCGCCGGACTGCTGCTCGGCTCGGATGCGCCGCAGATCTTTCAGGTGCCCGGATTCTCGATTCAGGCAGAGCTGCGAATGATGGTCGACTCCGGCCTCACCCCGTTTGACGCGCTCGAGATGGGAACGAAGAACGTCGCCATGTTCTTTGACGACCTGGACGAGTACGGCACCATCGAAGAAGGGAAAATTGCCGATTTCGTGTTACTGGAGGGCAACCCGCTGGCCGACATCACCAGCGTAGAACGGCGGGCGGGTGTGATGGTGCGAGGCCGCTGGCTCCCCGAGAGCGAGATTCAGGAGCGGCTGGCGGAGATAGCCGCTTCGTACGAGCGGTAACCGGCAGGCGGCTGCTGTCGCGGACGGGATCCCGCGCAACAGGGCAAGAAAGAGAAAGCGCGCGCCAACCGGCGCGCGCTTATCCATCCACATGAGATTTTCGGACTGGCTGCGAAATCAGATTTCCAGCACACCCACCTCAATGTGCGGCGCCCGCTGGATCCGAATATTTGGAGCGCTGCGCAGCCGCAGCGTCTGGGGCGTGACCGTGCGGACGCGGACGTTCGGCGCCACCCTCAACGCCCTGACGTTCGGGCTGACCACGATCCGGCCGCCAGCGCTCGGCGCCACGCGAAAGCTCTGGAGCATGCCGGGCTCGATCTCGACGTGCCCCGTTCCGTCATCTCCGTACTCGTGCTTCCATTCCGCCGCCCACTCCCACTCCTTCATGTGCTCGGCCCAGTCTTTCCACTGATCCGAGTACTCGGCCGCCCATTCTTCCCAGTCCCCGGAGTGCTCTTCGGCCCAGGCGTGCCAATTGTCCGAGTACTCAGCCGCCCACTCCGTCCAGTTGTTCGAGAACTCCGTGGCAAATTCGTCGGTGAACTCCGTCGAGAAGTCCTGTGCGAAGCCGCGCAGCTGTTCCGCCCACTCCTCGCAATCCCCATCCTCACTGCACCACACGTTGCTCTGTTTCTCGTCCAGCTGGACCGTGATTGTGCGTTCCTGTCCGTCCCGCATGACGCGCACGTCTACCGGTCCTGGCTCGCGATCGCCAACCAGGCGCGATGCGTCTCCCGGACCCTCCACAGTCTCGCCGGCAATCTGGACAATGACGTCACCTGCCTTGAGACCCGCGGCGGCGGCCGGTGAGTCCTCGCGCACGTTGGTGATCAGCGCACCACCGTCCACGCCGAAGTACTCCGCCATCTGGTCGCCCAGGCTCTGCAGGCTGACCCCCATCCGGCCTCGGCCGCCGATGATCACGCTGTACGCGCCCTCTCCTTCGGGCGTGAATACGCGCACCCGGCCCTGCTCTTCCTTCAGGCGGGCGCGCAGCTCTTCCAGCTGCGGCTCCATCTCCCGGATGTGGATCTGCATGTCCTCCAGGTGAGGCTGCATTTCCTCGATCCGCGCCAGTGCCTCCGGCGCCCCCACCCAGGCCAGGTTGGATGAGCTTTCCGCCAGCGTCACCGCGATCTGTTGCTCCCGGCCGTCCCGGAAGACTCCGAACCGGACCGAGCGTCCGGCAGGCGTCTCCTTCATCTGCCGCTGCAGTTGAGCGATGCTCTCGAGCCGTGTGCCATTCCAGGAGACCAGCACGTCATCCGCCTGCAGACCGGCCTCTGCGGCGGGTGTGTCCTCCACGACCTCGCTCACCAGAACGCCGTGCGGATCCGACATCCCGAGGCGACTCGCCGCCTCGTCATCCACCTCGGCAATCCGCACCCCGAGGTAGGAGCCGCCACCGGCCTGGCTGACGATCACGCGCTCGTACGCCCGCCGGGCCTCCTGTGCGGCCTGGGCCTGGTGTTCCGCCTGCCTGGCCTTCTCGTACTCGGCCTGCGCCTGCAGCTGCTGCTGCTCGGCCTGCTTCTGCTGTTCCTGCCTCTGCTTCTCTTCCGTCTCCTGCGCCATGGCCACGTCGGTTCCTGCTGCCAGCGTCAGGACAGTCACCGCCAGTACGAATCCGGCCGTGCGCATCCAACCTCGCTTCATGTCAGCCTCCGCTGCTGTCTTGTGCAGCCCTGGGGGCAGCCCCCTATGTCTCCTCCAGACGGGTCGGAATGACGCTCAATTGAGCGGCCGGCCCGCACCGTCCGTTCTCGTCTGGTTGGACCCGCGAGCCGAGGCTTAGGGTTGCCCGGCTTGCGCGGCAATCCGCCGCTGGACGTCCTCTACTGCCGCGCGGCCTGCTTGGGCAGGCTGCCCGCACCGGCCGCGACGGACCTCCCGGCTGTTACGGCCGGTTGGACGGCGTGAAGAAGAGCGGGATGCCCCCTTCTGTCGGCGCGATCACCATGTTGTTCTGCCCTTCGCCGATCGCTCCGAGCATCTCCAGGTAGCGCCAGTACAGGTACCGCTGACCGGAGACGCCCTCCAGGCTGGCGGCGATGATCTGCTGCGCGTCCCGAATCCCCGCCGCTTCCACGCGCTGCTGGTTCGCCTGCTCCTCGACCACCTGCGTCTGGAACTGCTCCTGCTGCACTTGCTGCTCGCGCGCCAGCTTGTCCTCAATGGCGTTACGGATGGTCTCCGGCGGCACGACCTCGCGGACGAAGAAATCGGTAATGACGATGCCGCGCGGAGCCAGGCGTTCGCTCATGAGCTCCTCGATTCTGTCGGTGATCCCGGCGCGCTCCCGCGAGAGAATGTCCTGGGCCCCCATCTCGGCCACGGCGTCGCGGGTGGCCGATCGATACGTGTTGTAGACGAACGCATGCACCTCGCGTGGCTCCCCGATGGTGAGATAGATGTTGACTACCGTGTCGGCGTTGATGCGGTAGCGGTACGCCGCGTCCAGGCCTATCTGCAGCTGATCGGACGTCAACGCGGTCAGGCGCTCGCTCTGCCCCGAAGCCGGGTATTGGACCTCGCGCAGCGGGTAGTTGGTCCACGAGCGCAGGATGGAGTGGTACAGACCCTGGCGGAACGGCCGCTGGTCTACTGCGCCGGTCACCGGGTTGCGCTTCACGGCCACTTCGAACTCGTCGACCCGGTTGAAACCGAAAGCCAGGATCACGAGCAGGATTGCGACAGCGACCGAGACGACAATGGTGCTGAGACGGACGGATCGGGTTTCCATCGGGCTACCTCTCCTTATGGGTTGCAGGACTCTCCAGTCGACCTGACTCCGGTGGGACGTGACACGCCGGAGTGCGACATGAACATATCGGTTCCGGGCCGCGGGAGGCATATTGGGCATCCATGACCCTGGCTGGCCCACCCCGACCTTTCCCGCTCAGGACGGAGGCATCATGAAGCTCCTCAATTGCACGCGCTGCCTGCTCGCCCTCCGGCTCGTGACCGCGCTCAGTCTCGTGGCCGCGGGCTGCGGCCCGGCCTCGCCGCCCGCCGACTCCTACGATCTGATCCTGCGCGGCGGCACGGTCTACGACGGTAGCGGCTCCACGCCGATCGTTGCCGATGTGGCCATATCCGGCGACACCATTGCCGCCATCGGCGATCTGGCGGGCGCCGTGGGAGCCGAGGAGCTGGATGTCACGGGCCTCGCGGTCGCCCCCGGTTTCATCAACATGCTCAGCTGGGCCACCGAGTCGCTGATCCAGGATGGCCGTTCTCTGAGTGACATTCGCCAGGGCGTGACGCTGGAGGTGTTCGGCGAGGGCTGGTCCATGGGTCCGCTGACCGACGAGATGAAGGCCGAGGTGGTCGCGCGACAGGGCGACATCAAGTTCGACGTCACGTGGACGACGCTGGGCGAGTACCTGGATCACCTGGTCCAGAGGGGCGTCTCCGCCAACGTGGCGTCCTATGTGGGAGCGACGACCGTGCGGATTCACGTTCTGGGCTACCAGGACCGCCCGCCCACGCCGGCCGAGCTCGAGGAGATGCGCAACCTTGTGCGTCAGGCCATGGCCGAGGGGGCGCTGGGTGTCGGTTCCTCGCTCATCTACGCTCCGGCGTTCTACGCGGACACGGAGGAGCTCACGGCGCTCGCGGCGGCTGCCGGTGAGACTGGGGGAGCCTACATCTCGCACATCCGGAGCGAGGGGAACCGGCTGCTGGAATCGGTGGATGAGCTGATCGCCATCGCCCGCGAGGCGGGTGTCCCGGCCGAGATCTATCACCTGAAAGCGGCCGGCCGGGAAAACTGGGACAAGCTGGGGGAGGTGGTCGAAAGAGTGGAGGCGGCGCGCGCGGAGGGCCTGAGGATCACGGCGGACATGTACAACTACACAGCTGGGGCCACGGGCCTCGATGCGGCCATGCCGCCATGGGTGCAGGAGGGAGGGCACGACGCGTGGGTGGCGCGCCTGGCCGACCCGGCCACCAGGGCTCGGGTCATACGAGAGATGCGGACTCCCACGCAGGAGTGGGAGAACCTCATGATGGCGGCCGGAACGGCGGAGAACGTCCTGCTGGTCGGATTCAAAGCGGACTCACTGAAGCATCTGACGGGCCGCAGCCTGGCAGAGGTTGCGGCGGCGCGCGGCGTCTCACCCGAGGAGGCCGCCATCGACCTGGTCATCCGCGACGACAGCCGGGTAGGCACGGTCTACTTCATCATGTCCGAGGACAACATCCGGCGGAAGATAGCCCTGTCGTGGGTGAGCTTCTGCTCGGACGCAGAGTCGCTCGCCCCCGTGGGTCCGTTCCTCCTGTCCAACCCCCACCCGCGCGCGTATGGAACGTTCGCACGCTTGCTGGGCCGCTACGTGAGGGAGGAAGGCGTCATTCCGCTCGAGGAGGCGATTCGCAAGCTGACCTCGTTCCCGTCGCAAAACATGGGGATCCGGGGCCGCGGATCTCTGACTCCCGGGTACTTTGCCGATGTGGTTGTGTTCGATCCGGCCGCCGTTCAGGATCACGCGACGTTCCAGGAACCGCACCAGCTGGCCACGGGCGTCCTGCACGTGTTCGTGAATGGCCGGCAGGTGCTGGCCGACGGGGAGCACACCGGCGCCTTGCCGGGGCGGGTGGTGCGAGGCCCCGGTTGGACGGGAGGGGCGGGCGGCCCTTAGCCGGGAGGTTGGAAGGAGGCGATGTAAGGCAGCGCCCGGTGCTGTTCGTCGTAGTCCAGCCCGTAGCCGACTATCCACTCGTCCGGAATCTCGAAGCCGACATACCGGACGTCGATGTCCACCTTGAGTGCATCTGGCTTCAGAACCAGCGCGCAGCACTCCAGTGACGCCGGCTCCCGCGCTGCGAGGGCGTCCAGCAGGTACCGGAGCGTATGGCCGGAGTCCACGATGTCCTCTACGACCAGCACGTGCCGGTCCCGAATGCTGGTCCTGAGGTCCATGATCAGCCGCACATCCCTCGCCTCGGTGCCGTCCCGGTAGCTCGATAGAGCCATGAATTCGATGCGCCGCGGAACCGTAAGCTGCCGTGAAAGGTCTGCCAGGAAGATGAACGCCCCTTTGAGGATCCCCACCAGCACGATCTCGCCCGCGCTCGTGTAGTCGTCCGAGATCTGGTGCGCGAGCTCGACGATCCTGCGCTCGATCTGCTCACCGGTGATCAGCGCCTGCTCCACCCGGCCGGCGGACCGCCCCGAGTCCGGACTGTGATCGATCATGATTCACCACCTGGTTGTGATTGGCGCGCTTCACCCACGGCGCGGATTGCCGCACTGGCACCCAGGTATAGTAGGGCAGCCAGCACGGTGACGGCGGAGAATCCCAGGTGCACCGCTATCCAGGCCGCCAGCGCGGCCCCCACGACGGACATGGCTCCGTTCCAACCCCAGGCCCACGGCACGAGCGAGCCATCGCTATCGGACAACATCTGCAGCCCGACAGGAAAGGGAATCCCCATCGCGAACGCCAGCGGCGCCAGAAGCCCCAGGCTCACGACCACCCGCGCCCCGGCCGGCCAGCCGAAACCGGCCCGGAACACGCCCGCGATCGACAGATGGTAACCCACGATCAGCAGCAGGATGAATGCCACCGCCTTCACCACCAGCCGATGGCCGGTCCGGTGGCGATCAGCGTAGTAGCTGCCAAGACCTGAGAAGACCAGGAAACCGGTCAGGACCACCGAGACCGCGTAGATGGGATGGGCCAGAAACAGCATCAGTTTCTGGATGAAGGCGATTTCCAGGAACATGTACGCCAGCCCCAGGGCCCCGAAGTACAACAGTACAGGGGTCTTCCGGGCTCGCGATCCGGACCGTGTTCCGGTACGTGTGTCCGGCCCCCGCCGGCGCTGCCAACCGCTGACCAGCAGCAACGGCAGGAGAACGAGACCGGTGGCGAGAAGTACGGCCTGCGCCAGGGTCGCCACGAGAGTCAGATAACCCCACTCGACCGGCCCTCCCGTACCGCTGCGTCCGGCGGCCACAACGGCCGGGAGCGAAGCCCAGCGAAAGAACCGGGAGTAATGGGGTCGATCATCCGTTGCCGGCCGTATGTGATACGGGTAATCGCGATAGAAGCGGTCCCGGTCCGCTGACAGAATCGCGGTCGCCGCCCGCTGGTACACGGGCTCGTCGAGAATGACGAAGCGGTTTGCCTCCTCCGGCGTCATCCCCGGGTAGTAGGCAAGATCGAACCACCGGCTGTCGGCGAACTGCCTGGCCCGGCTCACCTGCAGGGGTGTGAGGGGCGAGCGGGAGAGGATCAGCGTTGCCGTGTTCCACGAGCGAATCATGAGCAGGTGGCGCCCGGGCTCGTCTATTCCCGCCCGCCGGGCCGCCTCGACCAGCGTCGCAAACATCTTGATGGCGTCGCGGGGAGGCGATGTGATCCACCGGGTCACCGACAGCAGCCCGCCGTCACGCAGCGCTTCCAGGTACCCGGCCATCGCCTGGACCGTGTAGAGATAGCTCTCGCTCAGGGCGTGGACACCAGCCGCCGTCGCATTGAACGAGTCCAGGAGCGCGATCTGGATTACGTCCTGGCTCCCCGCGGGTAGCATCTCCAGGTACCGGCGCCCATCGGCAACGACCGGCGAGACATCCGGACGATCGTAGAGACCGCCGGAGAAGCTCGCGAACTCCTCCCGCGCCAGTTCGAGCACCAACCGGTTCACTTCAACCGCCGTGACATGACGGGCACCGTGGTGCAGGGCGTTCAGCACCTCCGTACCGCCTCCGGCCCCCACCACCACCACCTCCGGGTTATCCAGCAACCGGTACGGGAGAGCGGCGGTCACGTAGTCCAGGTACTTCACCTCCGCCGGATCGCCGTGGAAACGGTTGATGGGAGACACCGCACCTGCATCGAAGTACAGCGCGATCTGCTCCGGGAGGGGGCCCAGCTCGTCCATCGGGTAGTTGGAAATCTGTCCGGGAGTCTCCCTGATCAGCGACGAGCGCACCGCGGTGAGCACGGACAGAGGACTCCACCTCCGGGCCGCTACCGTCGCGTCCGGAAGCTGGAGCGCATACGCCAGGCCCTTGTAGGGCGAAATCCTGATTGACGGCGATCCCGTGGCCACGGCACGGAAGCAGCCGGTATCCCGAGCCCGAATGCAATCGAGCCCGGATCGAGCAGAAACAGGCAGCCCACGGCTGCGGCTGCGCCGAGGCCGGATCCGACCATGTTCACGAAGTAGACGCGCCCGACCTGTCGGGGTCGCATCAGGAAACCCAGCGCGATGCACCACGAAACGTGGTAGAAGGGGATCGCCAGCAGGGCGTACAGCCAGAGCAGGTTCCAGAACTGGCCGGGTCGCGACACCAGCTCGAATGTCTCGAACGGCACGTGCTGTGATGCCGTGAAGCTGCCGGCTATCGCCAGGGGGAGCAGTGCGGCACCCAGCCGGAACAGGAACGGCTCGTGCCCGCGGATGCGAGCACCGAGGAGTGCCAGAACGGTACCCGACACGGCGAATCCGAGCATGGCCACGCTGATGATCATGTAGGCGAAGTGATGCCACTGGCCGATAGAGAGCACACGCATGAGCGCGATCTGGAAGGCGATACCTACCGCGCTGGTGACCAGGATGGCCGGGTACAACAGCCGCACCGGGTCCGCGGCCCGGCCGGGCCCGGCTTCGCTCACCGGCCGCCTGTCAGGGGGACGAATCGCACGGCCATCAGGTTGCGCTGCGTCACGGAACCGTCCTGGCGCTTCTCTATGAGCATGAGTGATTGCACCTGGAGCGGCGGGCCCACCGGGATGACCATGCGGCCACCGGGCTTGAGCTGGGAGACCAGCGGTGGCGGGATGTGGCTGGCGGCGGCGGTTACGATGATCGCATCGAACGGCCCCTGCTCCTCCCAGCCGTAGTAGCCGTCGCCGTGCCGGACGTGCACGTTCGCGTAGCCCAGCG
>JBDHIQ010000203.1:0-7696 GCA_039587395.1 Gemmatimonadota bacterium | reverse complement strand
CTCACGCTCGGCGTGTGGATCCTGGTACGCCGGGAGAAGGCCCCGACAGGCCATCCAGGGTGAGCCCGCTCAGTTCTTCATCTTTCGATAGATCCACAGAAGCAGCACGGCGCCCAGAACGGCAACCAGGAAGCTGCCGAGATTGAATCCGGTAACCGAGCCGAGACCGATCGTCGAGCCGAGAAAGCCTCCGACCAGCGCGCCTGCGATACCCAATAGCATCGTGATGAAGATGCCGCCCGGGTCCTTTCCGGGCATGATCCACTTGGCGAGAGCGCCGGCGATCAATCCGAAAATGGCCCATGACAAAATGCCCATGCAGTCCTCCTGAACTTCATGTTTGTTGACGGCGACCCGTAGCCTGGCCGGGGTCACCATTCCTCGTTCTCTAGTCCCTACGAGGAACCGCCTGGTTTGGCTTCACGAAGTACCCGGACACCCTCCAGGACCCGTCATCCTGCTTCATGGGAACCACTGTCTCGGCTACGGATCGACCCTCGGAGACAGCTGTTTGGTACTGCAGGACCACGTATTCCCCGGGCGGCGCGTTGGGCAGAGAGCTGGTGTAGACCGCGTTCAGCAATTGTCGCTCCCCGAACGGCTCGAACGGTGCCCGGGCGGAAACCGCCTGTTGCTCCCAGGCCTCCTTCGCCACCGCCTCCTTGAACAACGCTGCCGCAGACTCCCAGCTTTCCGAGAACCGTCCCGTGTCCAGCAGGTGGAGCCAGGCGTCGGCGGCAGCTCGTGCCAGCACCTCAGGAGAAGCAGCGGTTTCCTGGGCTTCATCCGCGGTTTCCTGCGCCCGTCCGGGACCGGCAGTCAGCAGGAGCGCGAGAGCCGCCATGCCGGTCAGCGCAACCGAACCGCGGGCGTCCCCTGCGCGAAGAAACCTCATCGCCCTATCTTCCTTTTCTTGGGTTCACGAACAAGCCGTCGGAACTTGGCCGGCTACCCGCTCCATGCATCGGGAAATGGTATCGGTGACTGACGCGGAAGACAAAGAGCTGGCGCGGGAGAGGGTGGACGAAGTCCACTCCGAGCCGCCGCGTCCGGTGTCCGTGATCGACATCGGCACGACCACGATCCGGATGACCATCGCCGAGATCTCCCCCGAGGGTGGGGCCCACACCCTGGAGTCGCTGTCGCAGCCGGTCAACCTGGGCAAGGACACGTTCACGACGGGTTCGATCCGGCGGTCCACCATCAAGGATTGCGTCCGGATTCTCAAGAACTACGGCCAGATCCTTCGCCAGTACCGGATCGATGACGAGGACAGGATCCGGGTGGTCGCTACCACCGCCGTCAGCGAGGCCGCCAACCAGGTCACGTTCCTGGATCGAATCCGCATCGGAACGGGATTTCAGGTCGAGATCATCGACGATGCGGAGCTCAGCCGCCTCACGTTTCTGGGCATCCTGCCGCAGATCGAGGGGGATCCGGAGCTCAGGGAAGCCAGTGTACTCGTCGTAAAGATCGGCGGCGGAAGCACGGCCACTCTCCACATCGAGCAAGGGGATGTGGTCCACTCGCACAACTTCCGTCAGGGGACGTTCCGGCTACGACGAACGCTGGAGCGGTACGAGGCGCCGGTATCCAAGGTGCGCGACGCGATGCAGAGCCATGTGCAGCGGATTGTGGATCGCATCCGGCGTGATCTCCCGGAGGAGGGGACCGTGGAGCTGCTTGCGCTGGGGAAGGACGTTCGGGTGGCGGCCAGCCAGCTGCTGGCCGACTGGGACCAGGAGGGTGTCGCCAGGCTTGCTGTCAGCGAGCTTGACCGCTTTGCGGAGGAGCTTCTGCCGCTGACGGTAGAGGAGATCAGCTCGCGCTTCGGGTTGCCGGTTCCGGACGCGGAGACGCTGGCGCCGGCCCTGCTCACGTGGACACAACTCGCCCACGAGTGCGCCTGTAGCCACATCGGGGTGGTGGCGGTCACAATGCGGGACGGGTTGCTCGAGGAGATGAGCGTCGAGGGAGCGTGGACGAGAGCGATCAGCCGCCAGATCGGGCAGGCGGCGCTCGACCTCGGGCGACGCTTCGAGTTCGACGAGGTGCACGCACTGCACGTCGCCGATCTGTCCGTCCAGCTATTCCAGGAACTCGAGGAGGAGCACCAGCTGTCGAAGCGGTACGAGATGCTCCTCTACCTGGGCGCCCTGTTGCACGACATAGGCTACATCGTGAACACAACGGCGCACCACAAGCACGCCATGTACCTGATCCTGAACAGTGGGTTGTTCGGACTCGGGAGCAAGGACCTGATGCTGGTGGCGCTCATCGCACGCTACCACCGGCGGGCTATCCCCAAGGCTGCCCACGAGGAGTACGGGACGCTGGACCCGGAGAGCCGACTGGCCGTGGCGAAGCTGGCGGCCATCCTTCGGGTTGCCGATGCCCTGGACAGGTCGTACAGCCAGCGGATCCAGCAGATGGAGTGCACGCGGGAGGGCGATCGTCTGGTCATCACCGCGTCCAGCGTTGATGACCTGTTCCTGGAGGATACACGCGGAGACGCTTGTATGGCGGAGACTACAGCGCGATTCCTGAATCGCGAGCTCAGCTGGCTCGAGTTCAACCAGCGCGTGCTCGACGAAGCCCTGGATGACAGGGTACCGCTTCTGGAACGGCTGAAGTTCCTGGCCATCACCGGATCCAATCTCGACGAGTTCTTCATGGTGCGCGTTGGCGGTCTCCAGATGCTGGCCGCGCAAGGCTTCACGAAGCGAGACGGAGCCGGGCTCACCCCGGCCGAACAGCTGCAGGCCATCACGGCCCGGGCACAGCGGCTCGTGGCCGACCAGTGCGCCTGCTTCCTGGATGACCTGGAGCCGGGCATGGCGGAGGCGGGGATCGTTCGCTGTGGTCCGGATGACCTTGACCCGGAGCAGGCGCGGATGGTCCAGCGCCTGTTCGAGACAGAGACGGTTGCCATCGTGACCCCGATGGCCGTCTCGGCCGGCGAGGAATTCCCGCTCCTGGGCGGCCTGGACCTGAACGTGCTGGTGCGGCTCGAGGCCGACGAAACGACGGACGGCTTTGACCGGTATGCCGTCATCCCGCTCGGGCGCTCTCCGTCGCGACTGATTGCGCTCCCGTCGGACGGAGGGCTCAGCTACATGCTCCTGGAGGATATGGTCGGCATGTTCGTCGAGCGGTTCTTCCCCGGCGAGCGCGTGCTGGAGTGCGTTCCGTTCCGGATTTCCCGAAATGCGAAGCTGGCCGTGCGTGAAGACCTGGCCGCGGACCTCCTGTCCGAGATGGAGTCCCTGCTCGACGCGCGAAAGGAGAGCGGCACGGTCAGACTGGAGATTGACGCGCAGACTTCCAGCACCGCCCGCAGCTTCCTGCAGGATGTTCTGGATGTCGTGGATGACTACGTGTACGAGATGTCTGCGCCGCTTGGCATCTCGGCATTCATGCAGCTGGCCGGCGTGGAAGGCTTTCCGGAACTGAAAGACGAGCCGTGGCCACCCTGCGAGTCACCGAACGTGGATCCGAAGGCCAGCATGTTCGAGATCCTCTCAGAGCAGGACCTGGTGCTGGCGCATCCGTACGAGAGCTTTGATCCCGTGATGCGGCTGGTGGACGAGGCTGCCGACGATCCGGATGTCCTGGCAATCAAGCAGACGCTGTACCGGACCAGCCGCGGCAGCCCCGTCGTTGCCGCTCTCAAGCGAGCTGCTCAGAACGGCAAGTATGTGACGGCCGTGATAGAGCTCAAGGCCCGGTTCGACGAAGCCCGCAACATAGAATGGGCGCGAGAGCTCGAAAAGGAGGGCGTTCAGGTCATCTACGGCGTACGAAACCTCAAGGTCCACGCCAAGGCCCTTGCCATTGTTCGGCGCGAGCCGCACGGGATCCGGCGCTACCTCCACTTCGGCACCGGCAACTACAATGAAGTGACGGCCCGCCTGTACACCGACATCAGTTACATGACCACGGATGACGACCTCGGTACGGACGCCACGACGTTCTTCAATGCCCTCACCGGCTACTCGGAGCTGCAGCGGTTCGAGAAGCTCGTGATAGCTCCAACCGCCCTCCGAACGCGAATCCTGGCGCTCATCCGTACGGAAGAAGAGGAGGCCAGAAGCGGCAGAGAAGCCCGGATCTTCGCCAAGATGAACTCGCTGCTGGACAGAGAGGTCGTGGAAGCGCTGTATTCCGCGTCGCAGGCCGGTGTGGAGATCCGGCTGGTCGTCCGTGGCATCTGTTCGCTGCGGCCCGGGGTGCCGGGGCTCAGCGAGAACATCCAGGTGGTGTCCGTCGTCGATCGCTTCCTGGAGCACAGCAGGATCTTCCATTTCCACCATGGGGGAGACAGGCTCGTGGCGATCGGCAGCGCCGACTGGATGAAACGGAATCTCAGCAAGCGTGTCGAAACGTTCGTTCCGATCAAGGACCGGGCAGCCAGAGAGCGCCTGCTCGAGATGCTGGAGATCTCGTTCCACGATCGCGCCAAGGGACGGCACCTGATGCCGGACGGCCGTTACGTTCGAGCTGACGCGGCGGGCAGTGAGGAGGAGACCGGACCGCAAAAGGTGATACCTAGCCAGGAGAAACTGTACCGAATGGCGATGGAGGCGCTGGACGCAGCACGCCAATCCCGCATCGCCTCATTCGAGCCTCATCGCTCGGCTACGAGTTCATGAAGACTCTCCTGGTGCTCCGGCATGCCAAGTCCAGCTGGGACGATCCGGGGCTGGGCGATCACGACCGTCCGCTCAACAAGCGAGGACGACGCGACGCACCCCGCATGGGCCAGTTGATAGATGCGGAGGACATCGTTCCCGACATCATCATCTCGTCAACGGCCGTCAGAGCGCGCACGACCGCGGTGCTTCTGGGGGATGCATGCGGGTACGGAGGCGAGATCCTCCTGGTACCGGATCTGTACCATGCCGCACCCGCCGAGTACCTGCGAACCGTGAGCGAGTCAGCCCGGCGGACCGATTCGGCCATGGTCGTTGGCCACAACCCGGGAATCGAAGAGCTGGTAGCGGTGCTCACCGGCGCGCACGAGCGCATGCCGACAGCGGCGCTGGCTTGCATCGAGCTGGCGATTGATGACTGGAGCGAGATCGCGGCGGCCACCGGGATCCTGGCCGGGCTGTGGCGACCCAAGGAACTGGACTAGGCGGCTCTGGCCAATTGACTCCGGCGCTGGGCGCGTGCGAAGGACGCTAGCGATGGACGCTGGCAACTGACTCTAGCCGGTCGACTCCCGGAACAGCTGGTCAAACAGCCGCTGGTTCTCGGGCCGGGAGAAGACGCGGAAGTACTCTCCGAATTGAGTGCGTTCCGTTTCCTCACCGGCTCCCAGCCGATCCATGAGACTGCCTGCGGTCAACAGCACTTCCACGGATGCGGATCCAGCTTCAGCTAGATCGTGTGCCACCTGCCGCACCAGCCGTTGCTGCACGACGTAGTCGTTGAAGTCCCCCAGGTTGTCCTGCAGTCGCTTCAGCTCCGTAATGACCTTCCTGATTCCCTCCGTTGCGTACAGGGATCCGAAGAACTCCAGCAGGTAGCGGAGCTTCTTGCACCGGATTCGCATCTGGTGCAGAGCCTGCGGCGTCGTCTGGGCATGGATCGACCGGCCCTTCTTCAAGACCTTGCGATGCGCTTTCCGAATCCGCCGGGATGCAACCTGGATGATGGGTCGTGCGGCGGCGTCCGTTCCGGCGTGCGCCAGCTCATCGCCACTCCACACGCGCGAGGCCGGCTCCTCCAGAAACGCCGCCCACTGCCGGACGAGCAACGAGTATCTCTCCGAGTCCAGCGCTCGTACGAACAGACCGTGCTGTTCCCGCTGCCACCGCCTCAGAACGTCCAGGAGGACCGAGACATCGGACTGTACGGCCGGCGACAGCGCCTCGGCATAGGAGGGCAGTTTGAGCAGCATGACGTCCAGATCCCGGGTTGGCCCCGAGCGGTTGCCCAGCCACGAGAACTCGCGGCGGTAACGCTCCGCCTCCCCTGGCGGGAACACCTTCTTCATCTGGGAGAGCAGCGATCGCGTTCGTCGCGCGGCGACCCGGAAGTCGTGCAGGTAATCCGGATCCAGGTTGTCCCGCACACCGCGCTCGTTGGCCACCATGGTCGCCAGCAGCCACCGGCAAACAAGCCGCGAAGCATCGCCGGCGGGAGACGCCGGATCCAGGTCAGGTCGGTCCATCTTTCCCGCCGCTATCCTCCTGAGACCTTGCAGGGCCTGGTTCCCAGATGGGACTCGGGCAAATGCCGGGCCAGCGTCTCGCGCCGGGCGCGTGCACCGCGTTCCGCCCCTGCACCCTGGTGGGACGCACTCCAGATCGAGCAAGCTAGCTGCGCGCGTGGCGGTCGCAATGACGGCTGTTACAACGCCATCGCCAGACAACTAACGGTGGCATCCTGGCTGCCTCTTGGCTACCTGTATGACTCCTGCGCCGGTTCTCGAGCGAGCCCTGGAGCAGGCTCGAGCGAGGCGTTCCTGCGACACATGCCGTGGCCGGACTACGCCATCCTGTTCGGGGTGGGCCTGATTGCCGGTACTCTCAACGTCATCGCCGGCGGAGGCTCGATGCTCACTCTTCCGGTCATGATCTTCCTCGGTCTACCACCCACGATGGCCAACGGCACCAACCGCGTTGCCATACTGGTCCAGAACGTGGGCGCCGTCTGGGGTTTCCATCGCCATCGCATCATCGACTGGTCGTGGCTGGGAAAGGCCGCCATTCCCGCTCTCCTGGGAGTGGCCCTGGGAACCTGGGCAGCCGTGGAGGTCGGAGATGCAGCATTCCGGCGGATCCTGGCCGGGGCCATCGTGGCAATCGCGCTGTGGACCATCTGGGATCCGCTCAGGAGCCGACCGGTCGGAGACAGGATCCGCGAGCCGGCTGGACCGGCCGGTCGCGTAGCCCTGTTCTGCGCCTTCGTCGCCATCGGCGCCTACGGAGGCTTCATTCAGGCCGGAGTGGGCTTTCTCATCCTCGCGGTGACCACGCTGACCGGCCTGGACCTGGTGCGCGGGAACGCTCTCAAGGTGTTGCTCGTGCTCACCTTCACCACGGTGGCGCTGGCCATCTTCGCGTGGAGCGGCAAGGTGGTGTGGGTGGTCGGCGGCGTGCTGGCGGCGGGGAACCTGATCGGCGGGCAGATCGGTGTGCACCTGACGGTCCTGAAGGGCCATACGTGGATCAAGAAGGTGATCACCGTGACCGTGATCCTGTTCGCGATCCGCCTCTGGTTTTCCTGAGGCCCCCGTACCGAATCCGGGATCTCAGCCAGGCTCAGCCTGCTCCAGACCCGCACAGATGAGCGTCCACTGCAGGCGGAGCTGATCCGGCACCGGCATGGGCTGGAGATCCAGGTCGGCCGCCTCACTCGTCACCGTTGCCGGATCGCGGCCGGATCGCAGATCCTCCTTCCACGCCGCGATCCGACCGCGCCATTCGACCGCCTTCAAATCCGGTGGCCCCAGGGCGTCGCCCACCCCGGGCGTGATGAACAGCGGCATCTCGGAGACAAGGGTCAGCGCATCGCCTCCCAGCCGGCGGGCCGTTTCCATGGAGCTGGGGCGAAATCTGGCGGCAGTATCCCAGTCCCCGAGGTCGAGGAAGTGCTGACGCATGAACCGGGAGTCAGGTCTGGTGGTGAACCCTCGGGCCAGGCGAAAGAAGCCCTTTTCTCCATGGCGCTCCACGTCGTGAAGCGT